>NZ_JBFAXU010000007.1:0-285123 GCF_040680975.1 Streptomyces sp. NPDC051921 | reverse complement strand
CGACGTCACGGCACCGGCGGCCGGGCTGCCCGTGGTGCTCTCGCGTCCGTGGCCGCCCACGGGGGGAGCGGACGTCACGGCACCGGCGGCCGGGCTGCCCGTGGTGCTCTCGCGTCCGGGGCTGCCCACGGGGGGAGCGGACGTCACGGCACCGGCGGCCGGGCTGTCCGCGGTGCTCTCGCGTCCGGGGCTGCCCACGGGGGGAGCGGACGTCACGGCACCGGCGGCCGGGCTGCCCGTGGTGCTCGCCCGTCCGGGGCTGCCCGCGGCGGGTGCCGACGGGCGGTCCGCAGCGGGGGTGAACGAGGTGCCCGCGGTGACCGCGGTCCGGGCGGCGGGGCCGCCCGTGGCGCTCGCCGTCCCGGGGCTGCCCCCGGCGGCGGCGATGTCGTCGCCCGCCCCTTCTCCGCCCAGCTCCCTCGCCGCGTCCAGCGTCGTCGTGATGTCCGCGCTCATGGCGTTTCCTCCTCCGGGGTCAGCAGGTCCGCGATGTCCAGGACGTGGTAGCCGCGCATGGAGGGCAGGCAGCTGCCCGCGACCGGGGTGATGGCCGAGGACCAGGGTTCGGGGATCGCGGTGGTGCCGCCGAGCGCCCCGGCCAGGGCGCCGGCGACCGCCGCCGTCGTGTCGGCGTCGCGGCCCATGTTGACGGCGGTCAGGACCGAGGCGCGGAAGTCGCCGCGGGCCGCGGCGAAGGCCCCGAAGGCCAGGCCGACGGCCTCGGGGGCGAGGTCCGTCCAGGGATAGCCGCCGATGACGACCGCCGAGCGCACCGCGCGTTCGCGTTCCAGGGGATCGGGCTGGACCCGTTGCGCGGCCACGACCGCCCGGCGCAGCGAGCGGGCGGTCCAGGAGTCCATCGGGATCACCGAGAGGGCCGCCGCGATGACGGACGTGACCGACGCGCCGGCCATGGCCGCCGCCACCCCCGCAGCCACCGCCTGACCGCCGTAGATGCCCTCGCCCTCGTGACTGACGGTGCCGTCGATGGCGACCAGTCGCGCCGCCTCGGCGGGGCGGCCCGCAGCGAAGACGCCGAAGGGGGCGGCCCGCATCGCGAGCCCGTCGCTCCAGGCGTGCCGGTGCTGGGCGGAGATGGGCGCGGCCAGGCCCCGGCGCAGGTTCTCCAGGGTGCCGCGCTCGGAGAAGCCGGCGCCCCGGAACGGGCCCTCGTCGAGGTCGGCGATCCAGTGGTGCCAGGCGCGTTCGACGTGGGCCACGGTGAGGGCCGAGCCGTGCCGGGCCAGGAGCAGGCCGGAGAAGATCGCGTACTCGGTGTCGTCCGTCCCCGCCGGACGCTCCGTCACGAACCCCTCGATCCTGCCCCATCGGGCGCGGATCTCCGAGGGCCGCAGGTTCTCGGCGGGCGCGCCCAGCGCGTCGCCCACCGCCAGGCCGAGCAGCGCGCCCCGCGCGCGTTCCCTCACCCTCCCCGCATCCCCCGCATCCCCCGCATCCCCCGCATCCCCCGCATCCCCCGTGGCCCCGGCTCCCCCCGTGCCCCCGGCCCTTCCGGCCTCCCCTGGATCCCGTACCTCGGCTTGCTTGGTGCCGGCCATCTCTTCTCCCCTTTCGCGCTCTGCAGATGCCTGCCACGCGACCGGGCCCGACCCCTCACCGAAACGTTTCTGTCACCCGGGTGACAGCACGTCAGGCAGGGTTGCCTCAGTAAAGCGAGCCTTACTTAGTACGGCCTGCCTTGCTGGCGCGCCCCTTACATCGGGCGTATTTTCGATGCTGTCGAGGGGAGGGCGGGCGCGCCGAACCCGCAAGGAAGACAGGGGAGAAGCATGTCCATCATCGAAGCCGTCGCACCGCTCCACGAGGCCCACCGCGACAACCACACGCACCGCGACGTCAACGGCGGCTGGCTGCGTCCCGCCGTCTTCGGCGCGATGGACGGACTGGTCTCCAACCTCGCCCTGATGACCGGTGTGGCCGGCGGCGCGCTCTCCTCGCAGACCATCGTCATCACCGGTCTCGCCGGGCTCGCGGCCGGTGCCTTCTCGATGGCCGCCGGCGAGTACACCTCGGTCGCCTCTCAGCGCGAGCTCGTCCAGGCCGAACTGGACGTCGAGCGCGTCCAGTTGCGCAAGCACCCGGTCGACGAGATGGAAGAGCTCGCCGCGCTCTACGTCTCCCGCGGCGTCGAGCCCGCGCTCGCCCGCGAGGTCGCCATGCAGCTGTCCCGCGACCCGGAGCAGGCGCTGGAGATCCATGCCCGCGAGGAGCTGGGCATCGACCCCGACGACCTGCCGTCGCCGATGGTCGCGGCCGTCTCGTCCTTCGGCTCCTTCGCGCTCGGCGCCCTGCTGCCGCTGCTGCCGTACCTGCTCGGCGCGACCGCGCTGTGGCCCGCCGTGCTGCTCGCGCTCTTCGGGCTCTTCGCCTGCGGCGCGCTCGTCGCCCGGGTGACCGCCCGCAGCTGGTGGTTCAGCGGACTGCGCCAGCTCGTCCTCGGCGGTGCCGCCGCGGCCGTCACGTACGGGCTCGGCATGCTCTTCGGGGCCGCGCTGTAGCCCTGTCCCGGCCCGCGCCCGCGTCCCCGCGACGCCGTGTTCCCCCGTGAGGCCCCCGGTCGTCCCGACCGGGGGCCTCACGCGTGTTCGTACCGGGGCCTCACGCGCGTGTCCTAGGGGGCGCCCGTGGTCCTGTCTCTGTGACGTATATCCCTGGGCGGATCCGCCGCACCGGTGAGACACTATGCACAGCGCCACATATCTAGCCGGTTACCTGTCGGTTTCGAATCCTCGGCCACCGGGCATGAGGCACAAGCGCCGCGGGCAATGAGGCCCGCTCTGCGACGGGTCGGTCCGACCCCCCGGATCCTGATCCGTCCCCCCATGGGAACGCCGTGGTTCTCGTGTCTCACAGCTGAACCACCCGCCACCGCCCGTATCGGCGGTGTCCGCATGCTGGAATGAGCTATCCACTTCGCGAGAAGCCAGCCATCATGTAACCTGCACGAAATTTCGCGGAGGGCCAACGTCGTCCCTCGGCTGTTGCACATGCCACGACGACGACGGGAGAGCCGATGCGTTCCGACGCCTGGTCGCCCATGGACGGTCGCCCCGCCCCGCAGGGGATGTACGACCCCCGTAACGAACACGACGCCTGTGGTGTCGGGTTCGTGGCCACCCTCACCGGTGTTGCCAGCCACGCGCTGGTCGAGCAGGCGCTGACCGTACTGCGCAATCTCGAGCACCGCGGCGCCACCGGCTCCGAGCCCGACTCCGGTGACGGCGCCGGCATCCTGCTCCAGGTCCCCGACGCGTTCCTGCGCGAGGTCACCGACTTCGAGCTCCCCGCGGCCGGCTCCTACGCCGTCGGCATCGCCTTCCTTCCCGCAGACGGCTCCGCACAGGCCGTCTCGCGGATCGAGACGATCGCCGCCGAAGAGGGCCTGAACGTCCTCGGCTGGCGCGAGGTCCCCGTCGCCCCCGAGCTGCTCGGCGCCTCCGCCCGCTCCACCATGCCGGTCTTCCGCCAGCTCTTCGTGGCCGACGGCGCGAGCACGGGCATCGCGCTCGACCGCAAGGCCTTCGTGCTACGCAAGCGCGCCGAGCGCGAGGCCGGGACCTACTTCCCGTCGCTCTCCGCCCGCACCATCGTCTACAAGGGCATGCTGACCACGGGCCAGCTGGAGCCCTTCTTCCCGGACCTGTCGGACCGCCGCTGCGCCACCGCCGTGGCCCTGGTCCACTCCCGGTTCTCCACGAACACCTTCCCGAGCTGGCCGCTCGCCCACCCGTACCGCTTCGTCGCCCACAACGGCGAGATCAACACGGTCAAGGGCAACCGCAACTGGATGACCGCCCGCGAGGCCCAGCTCGAATCCACCGTCTTCGGCGAGGGCTCCCTGGACCGGATCTTCCCGGTCTGCACGCCGGACGCCTCCGACTCCGCCTCCTTCGACGAGGTCCTGGAGCTGCTCCACCTCGGCGGCCGTTCGCTGCCGCACGCGGTCCTGATGATGGTCCCCGAGGCGTGGGAGAACCACGACTCCATGGACCCGGCCCGCCGCGCCTTCTACCAGTACCACTCCACCCTGATGGAGCCCTGGGACGGCCCGGCCTGCGTCACCTTCACCGACGGCGTCCAGGTCGGCGCGGTCCTCGACCGCAACGGTCTGCGCCCCGGCCGCTACTGGGTCACCGACGAGGGCCTCGTCGTGCTCTCCTCCGAGGTCGGCGTCCTCGACATCGACCCGGCCAAGGTCGTCCGCAAGGGCCGCCTGCAGCCCGGCAAGATGTTCCTCGTCGACACCGCCGAGCACCGCATCATCGAGGACGACGAGATCAAGGCCGGCCTCGCCGCCGAGCAGCCCTACGCGGAGTGGCTGGAGACCGGCGAGATCGAGCTCTCCGACCTCCCCGAGCGCGAGCACATCGTGCACACCCACGCCTCGGTCACCCGCCGCCAGCAGACCTTCGGCTACACCGAGGAAGAGCTCCGCGTCATCCTCGCCCCGATGGCCCGCACCGGCGCCGAGCCGATCGGCTCCATGGGCACGGACTCGCCGATCGCGGCCCTGTCCGAGCGCCCCCGGCTGCTCTTCGACTACTTCACCCAGCTGTTCGCGCAGGTCACCAACCCGCCGCTGGACGCCATCCGCGAGGAGCTCGTGACCTCGCTGCGCTCCTCGCTCGGCCCGGGCAGCAACCTGCTCGACCCGACCGCCGCGTCGTGCCGCAGCGTCACGCTGCCCTTCCCGGTGATCGACAACGACGAGCTGGCCAAGCTCATCCACATCAACGCCGACGGCGACATGCCCGGCATGAAGGCCGTGACCCTGTCCGGCCTGTACCGGGTCTCCGGCGCCGGAGAGGCGCTGGCCGCCCGCATCGAGGAGATCTGCGCCGAGGCCGACGCGGCGATCGAGGGCGGCGCCCGCCTGATCGTCCTGTCGGACCGGCACTCCGACGCCGAGCACGCGCCGATCCCCTCGCTGCTGCTCACCGCGGCCGTCCACCACCACCTCATCCGCACCAAGCAGCGCACCAAGGTGGGTCTGCTGGTCGAGGCGGGTGACGTCCGCGAGGTCCACCACGTCGCCCTGCTCATCGGCTACGGCGCGGCGGCGGTCAACCCGTACCTGGCCATGGAGTCCGTCGAGGACCTGCTCCGGGCCGACACGTTCATCACGGACATCGAGCCCGAGAAGGCCATCCGCAACCTGATCTACGCCCTCGGCAAGGGCGTCCTCAAGGTCATGTCGAAGATGGGCATCTCCACCGTCGCCTCCTACCGCGGCGCCCAGGTCTTCGAGGCCGTGGGCCTCGACACCGCCTTCGTGGAGAAGTACTTCAACGGCACCGCCACCAAGATCGGCGGAGCCGGCCTCGACGTCGTCGCCAAGGAGGTCGCCGCCCGCCACGCCAAGGCGTACCCCGCCACCGGCATCCCCTCGGCGCACCGCGCCCTGGAGATCGGCGGCGAGTACCAGTGGCGCCGCGAGGGCGAGCCGCACCTCTTCGACCCGGAGACCGTCTTCCGCCTGCAGCACGCCACGCGCTCCAAGCGGTACGACATCTTCAAGAAGTACACGGAGCGGGTGAACGAGCAGTCCGAGCGCCTCATGACGCTCCGCGGCCTGTTCGGATTCAGCTCCGAGCGCCCGGCGATCCCGATCGACGAGGTCGAGCCGGTCTCCGAGATCGTCAAGCGCTTCTCCACCGGCGCCATGTCGTACGGCTCGATCTCGCGCGAGGCCCACGAGACCCTCGCCATCGCCATGAACCAGCTGGGCGGCAAGTCCAACACCGGTGAGGGCGGCGAGGACCCGGACCGCCTCTACGACCCGGCGCGCCGCTCCGCGATCAAGCAGGTCGCCTCCGGCCGCTTCGGCGTCACGAGCGAGTACCTGGTCAACGCGGACGACATCCAGATCAAGATGGCCCAGGGCGCCAAGCCCGGTGAGGGCGGCCAGCTGCCCGGCCACAAGGTCTACCCGTGGGTCGCCAAGACGCGTCACTCGACGCCGGGCGTCGGCCTCATCTCCCCGCCGCCGCACCACGACATCTACTCCATCGAGGACCTGGCCCAGCTGATCCACGACCTCAAGAACGCCAACCCGGTCGCCCGCATCCACGTGAAGCTGGTCTCCGAGGTCGGCGTCGGCACGGTCGCGGCCGGTGTGTCCAAGGCCCACGCGGACGTCGTGCTCATCTCCGGCCACGACGGCGGCACCGGCGCCAGCCCGCTCACCTCGCTGAAGCACGCGGGCGGCCCCTGGGAGCTCGGCCTCGCCGAGACCCAGCAGACCCTGCTGCTCAACGGCCTGCGCGACCGGATCGTCGTCCAGACCGACGGCCAGCTCAAGACCGGTCGCGACGTCGTCATCGCCGCGCTGCTCGGCGCCGAGGAGTTCGGTTTCGCGACCGCGCCGCTCGTCGTCTCCGGCTGCGTCATGATGCGCGTCTGCCACCTCGACACCTGCCCGGTCGGCATCGCCACCCAGAACCCGGTCCTGCGCGACCGCTTCTCCGGCAAGGCCGAGTACGTCGTCAACTTCTTCGAGTTCATCGCCGAGGAGGTCCGCGAGCTCCTCGCCGAGCTGGGCTTCCGCTCGATCGAGGAGGCCGTCGGCCACGCCGAGCTCCTCGACACCAGCCGCGCCGTCTCGCACTGGAAGGCCCAGGGCCTCGACCTGGAGCCGCTGTTCCACGTGCCGGCGCTGCCCGAGGGCGCGGTCCGCCACGCCCTGGTCGAGCAGGACCACGGCCTGGAGAAGGCCCTCGACAACGAGCTGATCCAGCTCGCCGCCGAGGCCCTGGGCGCCGAGTCCGCCGAGGCCGCCCAGCCGGTCCGCGCGCAGGTCGCCATCCGCAACATCAACCGGACCGTCGGCACCATGCTCGGTCACCAGGTGACGAAGAAGTTCGGTGGCGCGGGCCTGCCCGCCGACACCATCGACATCACGTTCACCGGTTCCGCCGGCCAGTCCTTCGGCGCCTTCCTGCCGGCCGGTGTCACCCTCCGCCTGGAGGGCGACGCCAACGACTACGTCGGCAAGGGCCTCTCCGGCGGTCGCGTGATCGTCCGCCCGGACCGCGGCGCCGAGCACCTGGCCGAGTACTCCACCATCGCGGGCAACACGATCGGCTACGGCGCCACGGGCGGCGAGCTGTTCCTGCGCGGCCGTACCGGTGAGCGCTTCTGCGTCCGCAACTCCGGCGCGCTGGTCGTCTCCGAGGGCGTGGGTGACCACGGCTGCGAGTACATGACCGGCGGTACGGCGGTCGTCCTCGGCGAGACGGGCCGCAACTTCGCGGCCGGCATGTCCGGCGGCGTGGCCTACGTGATCGACCTCGACCGGGACAACGTCAACTCCGGCAACCTGGAGGCGATCGAGGCCCTGTCGGACACCGACACGGCGTGGCTGCACGATGTCGTGCGCCGCCACCACGAGGAGACCGGCTCGACGGTCGCCGAGAAGCTGCTCGCCGACTGGGACGCCGCCGCGGCCCGGTTCAGCAAGATCATCCCCACCACGTACAAGGCAGTGCTCGCCGCCAAGGACGCCGCTGAGCTCGCCGGTCTCTCCGAGGCCGAGACCACCGAGAAGATGATGGAGGCGGCGACCCATGGCTGACCCGAAGGGCTTCCTGACCACCGGGCGTGAGGTCGCCAAGACCCGGCCGGTGGGCGAGCGACTCAAGGACTGGAACGAGGTCTACGTCCCCGGCTCCCTGCTGCCGATCATCAGCAAGCAGGCCGGCCGCTGCATGGACTGCGGCATCCCGTTCTGTCACAACGGCTGCCCGCTGGGGAACCTGATCCCCGAGTGGAACGATTACGCCTACCGCGAGGACTGGTCGGCCGCGTCCGAGCGCCTCCACGCCACGAACAACTTCCCGGAGTTCACCGGCCGCCTGTGCCCGGCTCCGTGCGAGGCGGCGTGCGTGCTCGGCATCAACCAGCCGGCCGTCACCATCAAGAACGTCGAGGTCTCGATCATCGACAAGGCGTGGGACGCCAACGACGTCAAGCCGCAGGCGCCCGAGCGCCTGTCCGGCAAGACCGTCGCGGTGATCGGCTCGGGCCCGGCGGGTCTCGCCGCCGCCCAGCAGCTGACCCGGGCCGGCCACACCGTGGTCGTGTACGAGCGGGCGGACCGCATCGGTGGTCTGCTGCGCTACGGCATCCCCGAGTTCAAGATGGAGAAGGTGCACATCAACCGCCGCATCGAGCAGATGCGCGCAGAGGGAACCAAGTTCCGCACCGGCATCGAGATCGGCCGCGACCTCACCTCGACGGACCTGCGCAAGCGGTTCGACGCGGTCGTCGTCGCCGCCGGTGCCACCGCCGCCCGTGACCTGCCGGTCCCGGGCCGGGAGCTCAAGGGCGTCCACCAGGCGATGGAGTACCTGCCGCTCGCCAACAAGGTGCAGGAGGGCGACTTCGTCACTACGCCGATCAGCGCCGAGGGCAAGCACGTCGTGGTCATCGGCGGCGGCGACACCGGTGCGGACTGCGTCGGTACGGCGCACCGCCAGGGCGCGGCCTCCGTCACCCAGCTGGAGATCATGCCCCGCCCGGGCGAGGAGCGGAACGCCAACCAGCCCTGGCCGACCTTCCCCATGCTGTACAAGGTCACCTCGGCGCACGAGGAGGGCGGCGAGCGGGTCTACTCCGTCTCCACCACCCACTTCGAGGGCGACGAGGACGGCAACGTCCAGTTCCTGCACCTGGTCGAGGTCGAGTTCGTCGACGGCAAGCTGACCCAGAAGCCGGGCACCGAGCGCAAGATCCCCGCCCAGCTGGTCACGCTCGCGATGGGCTTCACCGGCACGGACGTGGAGAACGGCCTGGTCGCGCAGTTTGGTCTGGACCTGGACGAGCGGGGTAACATCGCGCGTGACGGGGACTTCGCCACCAACGTCGACGGCGTCTTCGTCGCCGGTGACGCCGGTCGCGGTCAGTCCCTCATCGTGTGGGCCATCGCGGAAGGCCGCTCGGCCGCCCGCGGCGTGGACCGCTACCTCACGGGCGCCAGCTCCCTGCCGGCCCCGATCCGCCCGACGGACCGTGCCCTGACGGTCTGACCGGCCGGACCCCCACGACGTCCCGTACAACGACGTGCGGAACTGAGCGCGGCGCCCCCCGAATGTCCCCGACCGGACGACCGGGTAGGGCGCCGCGGCGCGTTCCCGGCGAAGCCGGGAACCCCTACGGCACGCGTCGGCCGGTGACGGCGGAGACCCACGCCGCCGCGCCGGCCAGTGCTTCGTCCGCTTCCGGGAGCAGGCCGAGGCCGCCCAGGAAGCCGTGGAAGACGCCCGTGTGGAGCTGGACCCGGGCCACGACACCGGACGCCGAGAGACGGCGGGCGTAGGCGAGGCCCTCGTCGCGGAGGGGGTCGCAGTCGGCGAGCACGACCAGGGCCGGCGGAAGGCCCGAGACGTCGTCCGCCAGGCCGGGTGAGGCCGCGACCGGGTCGCCGTCGTGGCCCAGGTACTGCTCCCAGTACCAGCGCATGTGGGCGGTGGTGTGGAAGAAGCCCTCCGCGTACGCCTCCGCCGACACCCCGTCCAGCCGGTGGTCCAGGACCGGGTAGAGGAGCAGCTGGCCCGCGACCGGCGGGCCGCCGCGGTCGCGGGCGCGCAGGGCGGCCGCCGCGGCGAGACAGCCACCGGCGGAGTCGCCGGCCAGGACCAGGGGGCGGCCCGGAAACTTCGCGGCCGCCCATTCCAGGGCCGCGTACACGTCGTCCTCGGCGGCCGGGAAGCGGTGTTCGGGTGCCCGGCGGTAGCCGACGGAGACGACCGTCGCGCCACTGTGGGCGGCCAGCGCGCGGCACAGCCGGTCATGGGTGTCGAGGTCGCACAGGACCCAGCCACCGCCGTGCGCGAAGACGACGACCGGGGCGGACTCGCCCGCGTACACGCGGACCGGGACACCGTTCGCCGTCGTGTCCGTGGGGCCCGGCGGGAGCTCGCCCAGGTGTGCCCGCGCGGCCGCCCGCAGCGCCTGCGCGCCGTCCTCGGGGCGCGGGAAGCCCGTGGACATGGCGTCGCACAGGACCCGGGCGGCCGGGGTCAGCGGGTCCGTGGTCATGCGGTGAGCCCTCCGTCCACGGTGAACTCGGCGCCCGTCACGTACGAGGAGGCGTCCGAGAGCAGGAAGGCGATCAGCTCGCCGACCTCCTGCGGCCGGCCCATGCGGCCGAGCGGCACGTGGGACCAGTCCTGGTCCGCGACCGCCGCCGTCATCGGGGTGTCGACGGCGCCGGGGTGGACCGAGTTGACGCGGATCCCGTACGGGGCGAGGTCGCGGGCCGCCGAGCGGCTGAGCCCGCGCAGCCCGAACTTGCCCGCCCCGTAGGCCGCGTGGCCCGGGATGCCGACGAGCCCGGCCGTCGACGACACGTTGACGATCGAGCCCCCGCCCGCCGCGCGCAACGCCGGCAGCACCGCCTGCATGCCGAGGAAGGGACCCAGAAGGTTGACCCTGAGGAGGAGTTCGAAGTTCTCGTACGTCTCCTTCTCCACGGGAGCGGTCCGCCACAGGGCCGCGTTGTTGACCAGGCCGTCCAGTCGGCCGTACGCGCTCAGCGCCGTGTCCACGACCGCGCCCCAGTCCTCCGGGGACGTCACGTCATGGCGTACGAACGCGCCTGCCGCCGCCCCGAGTCCGGCCGCGACCGCCCGGCCCTCCTCCTCCCGTACGTCGGTGAGGACGACCCGCGCCCCGGCGGCGGTCAGGAGCCGCGCCTCCGCGGCTCCCTGGCCGCGGGCCGCGCCCGTCACGATCACGACCTTGTCCCGGAGCCCGCTCACGCGGCGGCCTCCAGAGCCCGGAAGTGCGGGATGACCTTCTCGCCCCACTGGCGGACGGTCTCCAGGCAGACCTCCTGCGGCACCGTGCCCATCTGGATCAGGCACATCACCTCGTCGACGCCGATCTCCCGCAGCCGCTCGACGTAGGCGATGGCGGTGTCGGCGTCCCCGTAGGCGTGGTCGGTGTTGTACGTGCCGGTGTCGACCGGCCGGGCCGGGATGTTCGCCTCGTGGAGGCGGGCCACCAACTCGTCCCGCTCGCGGGCGAGCGCGCCGACGTGGTCCTCGTCCTCGGCGTAGCCGGTGGGCGCGGGCGCGTTCCCGTACCAGTGGGCGATGGACTCGGCGAAGAACCGCTGGCCGCGGGTGCCGAGTCGCAGGGCGCGGGCCGCGTCGTCCAGGACGATCGTCGGGCAGAGCGCCGAGAAGTGGTCGTTGACCTCGGTGGAGACGAACCGCGCGCCGTCCCGTACGGCGATGGCCTCGTCGTACACCTTGCGCATCGCGCGCACGTCGTCGGCGCCGGCGAAGCCCATCACGAGGGCGCCGATGCCGAGTTCGGCGGCGAGCTTGAGGGTGTCGTGCTTGGAGCAGGCCATGAAGAGCGGCGGGTGCGGGTCCTGCACGGGGCGGGGGAGGATCGCGCCGGGGCCGATGTCGAGCGATCCGTGCCACTCGAACTCCGGCTCGCGCCAGGCCGCGGAGAAGATCCGCAGCGCCTCCTCCATCTGCGGGTACGTGTCCTCGGGCCGCACCCCGAACATGCGCATCTCCTGCTTCGTCGCGCCGCGCCCGGCGCCGACGTCGACCCGGCCGCCGGACAGCACGTCGAGCATGGCGGCGCGTTCGGCGACCCGGACGGGGTGCTGGTAGCCGAAGGGCATGGTGACGACGCCGTGCCCGATGCGGATGTTCCGCGTACGGGCCGCGACCCAGGTCAGGAAGATCTCGGACGCGCTCATGTGGGCGTACTGGCTGAGGGAGTGGTGCTCGACCGCCCAGATCCGGTCGAAGCCCATCTCCTCGGCGAACACGGCTTGTTCGACGCAGTCGTGGAGGACCTGGTGCTCGCGTTCGGGGGTGGGGTCGACCAGCTGGGCCTCGAAGATCATCGAGAACTTCACGCTGAGCTCCTTCGCTCCGGGTCCGCCCTCGAAGGGGCGCGGGAACCCCGGGAGGGCTATTTCGAATAGGAATACTTCTAGCAGGCATAGGTGAGGTCGGGAAGGGGGTCGTAGACTTCGCTGCGTGGCGGACGACAAGACAGGCGAACAAGCGGAACTGCCGGGGCTCCCGGCCACCAGCTGGGCGGTGCTCGGACTGCTCTCCTTCGGGCGGGAGCTGTCCGGTTACGACCTGAAGAAGTGGTCGGACTGGTCGCTGCGGTTCTTCTACTGGAGCCCGTCGTTCAGTCAGATCTACAGCGAGCTCAAGCGCCTGGAGAAGGCCGGCTACGCGACCTCCCGCCTGGTCGCGCCGGAGGTCGGCACCCGGGACAAGCGGGTCTACCGCATCACCGGCGAGGGCATGGCCGCCGTCCGGACCTGGGCCCGCACCGCGCCGCTCGACCCGCCCGTCCTCAAGCACGGGCCGATGCTGCGGCTCTGGCTCGGCCACCTCCTCGAGGCCGAGCAGATGCGGGAGATCCTGGCCGGGCACCGGGAGCACGCCGAGACCATGCGGCGGCGCGCGGAGGAGGACATCGAGGGCGCCAAGGCGGACGAGGCCTGGGCCTATCCCACGCTCACCCTCAAGTGGGCCGAGCGGTACTACGCCTCCGAGCGCGACCTGGCCGACGCGATGCTGGCCGACATCGAGGAGCTGGAGGCGGCGCGGAGGCGACGCCCGGACGCCGAAGGCTCGGGCGTCGAGGGGGCGGGCGTCGAGGGGGCGGACGTCGAAGGGTCGGAGGCCGGAGGGGCGGAGGCTGGAGGGTCGGGCGTCGAAGGGGCGGACGGCAGGCGGCCGTAGCCGCGGCGGAAGTAGAGCAGCGGGCCGGCCTCGGGCCGGTGTGCGGTCAGGGCGGTGACCCGGCCCAGCGCGATGGCGTGGTCGCCGCCGTCCAGGACGTCGGTCAGCACGCACTCCACGGTGGCGAGCGCCCCTTCGACGAGTGGCGCGCCGTTGCCACCCGGGCGCCAGGCCGTGCCCGCGAACTTGTCGCCGCCCGTCACCGCGAAGCGCCGGCACAGGTCCTCCTGGTCGGCGGCGAGGACGTTCACGGCGAAGGCGCCGGCCGCCCGGACGCGCGGCCAGGTGGTCGAGGTGTGCGCCGGGCAGAAGCAGACCAGCGGCGGGTCGAGCGAGACGGACGAGAACGACTGCACCGCCATGCCCACGGGCCTGCCGTCCGCCGGGTCGAGCGCGGTGACGACCGCGACCCCCGTGCAGTAGCGGGCCAGGGCGTCCTTGATCGCGGTGGTGTCGACGGCGGTGGTGGCGTCGGCGGTGGTGCCGGCGATGGTGCCGGCGGTGGTGGCGCGGGCGTCGGGATCCATGGGACCTCCTCGGAATGTTCCTACTAGGTATATGCCTAACCGAAACACGTGTGATTGGATACCGGCCACGCTCGTACGTCAAGTGGGGAGGCCGCTTCCTTGCAAGGCCGTACATCAGACCAACTGACCACCACACTCGCCGAGTTGGCCGACCGGGCCGCCGCTGTCCACGCTGCCCGCGAGGCCCTCGCCGACGGCGAGGTGCGGTGGTCCTTCCCCCGGCTCCGGGACGAGATCCACGCCGCCGCGCGCGCCGCGATCGCCCATGGCGTCCGCCCCGGCGAGCGGGTCGCGATCTGGGCCCCCAACAGCCGCCACTGGATCGCCGCCGCCCTCGGCACCGTCACCGTCGGCGCCGTCCTCGTGCCCGTCAACACCCGCTACAAGCCCGCCGAAGCCGCCGACATCCTGCGCCGCAGCGGGGCCCGGCTGCTGTTCACCGAGCACGACTTCCTCGGCACCGACTACGCCGCCGCGCTGCACGCCAGCGGCGAGGACCTCGGCGAGCTGCGCGCGACCGTCGCCCTGCACGGGCCCGAATGGGACGCCCACCTCGCCGCCGGCGCCCGCGTATCCGACGGCGAACGGGCCGACCGGGCCGCCGCCGTACGCCCCGACGACCTCGCCGACATCCTCTACACCTCGGGGACCACCGGCCGCTCCAAGGGCGTCATGACCACCCACGCCCAGACCCTGCGCCTCTACGCCGAGTGGTCCCGGCTCGTCGGGCTCCGGCCCGGCGACCGCTATCTGCTCGTCAACCCGTTCTTCCACACCTTCGGCTACAAGGCCGGCGTCCTCGCCTGCCTCCTCAACGGCGTCACCATGCTCCCCGAGCCGGTCTACGACCCCGACCGGATCCTCGCGCGGATGGCCGCCGAACGCGTCACCTGCCTCATGGGGCCGCCCACCGTCTTCCACGGGCTGCTCCACCACCCGCGCCGCGCCGAGCACGACCTGTCCGCGCTGCGGCTCGCCGGCACGGGCGCCGCCGCCGTGCCCACCTCGCTCGTCGAGGAGATCCGCGGGACCCTGGGGGCGCCCCATGTCTTCACCGCGTACGGACTCACCGAGTCGGGCGGCGTCGTCTCCGTCTGCCCGCCCGACGCCGACGCCGCCACGGTGGCGCACACCGTCGGCCCCGCGCTGCCCGGCACCGAGATACGGATCGTCGCCCCGGACGGGCGGGTCCTCGGGGCCGGTGAGCCCGGCGAGATCCAGGTGCGCGGGCCCCATGTCATGCGCGGTTACCTGGACGACCCCGCCGCCACGGCGGAGGCCGTCGTGGCGGGCGGGTGGCTGCGCACCGGTGACATCGGCGCGCTCGACGCGCGCGGGTACCTCACCGTCACCGACCGGCTCAAGGACATGTACGTCGTCGGCGGCTTCAACGCGTACCCGGCCGAGATCGAGAACGTGCTCCTGCGCCACGGGGCCGTCCTCGACGCCGCCGTCGTCGGCGCGCCCGACGAACGCCTCGGCGAGGTCGGCGTCGCCTTCCTCGTCACCCGCGGGCCCGTCGACGAGGCGGAGCTCACCGCCTGGGCGCGCGAACGGCTCGCCAACTTCAAGGTCCCGCGGCGCTTCGTCACCGTGCCCGAGCTGCCCCGCAACGCCGGCGGGAAGCTCCTCAAGGGCGAACTGCGGCGCAGGGCGGGGGGAGAGGGCACGTGAACGGGTTCGTGGAGGAGGCGCGGCAGCGGGAGCGGGAGCACGAGGAGCTGCGCGGGGCGGTACGGGCGGTCCTGGCCCGCCACGAGGGCCCGGCGGCCTGGGCGGCGCTCGCCGGGCAGGTGGGCGCGGCGGGGCTCCTGGTGCCCGAGGAGTACGGGGGGCTGGGGTGCGGGCTGGCCGAAGTCGCGGTCGTGGGCACGGAGCTGGGGCGGGGGCTGAGCGGGTTGCCCTATCTGGGCTCCGCCGTGCTGGCCGTCACCGCGCTCGTCGCCTCCGGGGACGAGGAGGCCTGTGCCCGGCGGTTGCCCGCGCTCGCGGACGGGGCGGCGGTCGGGGCGCTGGCCTGGGCGGAGGAGGGCGCGGCCGATCCCTGGGACCCGGTGGCCGTCCGCACGGTCGCCGAGCCCGGGGAGGCGGGCGGGCCGTGGCTGCTCACCGGGCGCAAGGAGTACGTCCTGGTCGGGGACGGGCCGCGCCCCGATCTCACGCTCGTCTTCGCCCGTGACCGCGGCGGGGTGCTCGGGCTCTACGAACTCCTGGGGCGGAACGCCGAATTCGCGGTGCTGCCCACGCTCGACCGGACCCGGCCGCTGGGGCGTGTCGTGCTGCGACGGGCGCCGGCCCGGCGGGTCGGGGGCGTGGACGGGGCGGCCGTGCTGGACCGGGTGCGGGACGCCGGAGCCGTCGCGCTCGCCGCCGAGCAGGTGGGGGGTGCGGAGCGGGCGCTCGCCGAGACCATCGCGCACGTCCGGCAGCGGGTGCAGTTCGGGCGGGTCGTCGGGTCCTTCCAGGCCGTCAAGCACCGGCTCGCCGACCTGTACACGGCGGTGGGCTCCGCTCGTGCGCTGACCCTGGCGGCCGCCCGCGCGGAACCGGGTGAACTCCCGTTGCTCGCCGCCGCGGCGAGGTCGGCCGCGTCCGAGGCGTACGCCTGGGTCGCGGCCGAGACGGTGCAGCTGCACGGGGGGATCGGCATCACCTGGGAGCACGCGGCCCACGAGCACCTCAAGCGCGCGCACGGCGCGGCCGCGCTGCTGGGGGCGCCGGCCGGGTACCGGAGCCGTATCGCCACCGGACTCGGCCTTCCCGTACCCTCGGCAGCCGGTACGCGATGAGGGAGGGGGGCCGCCCGTGGCCCTGAGTCTGCGCAAGGTCGAGGAGTCCGCGCCGGGGCTGGTCGACCTGTACAAGAAGGCGGGGGACTCGCTCCGTCGGCGCGGGATCGACGGGCAGCGGGTCGCCGTGTACCTCGTCGTCGACTACTCCGGCTCGATGAAGCCGTACTACGCGAACGGCACCGTCCAGGCCCTGGCCGACCGGGTGCTCGGGCTCTCGGCGCAGCTCGACGACGACGGCCGGGTGCCGGTCGTCTTCTTCTCCACGGACGTGGACGCCGAGACCGACATCGTGCTCGGCGAGCACGAGGGTCGGATCGACCGGATCGTCGCCGGGCTCGGGCACATGGGCAAGACCAGCTACCACCTGGCCATGGACGCGGTCATCGATCACTACCTGGACAGCGGTACGAACGCGCCCGCGCTCGTCGTCTTCCAGACCGACGGCGGGCCGATCAACAAGCTCGCGGCCGAGCGGTACGTGTGCAAGGCGGCCCGGCTGCCCATCTTCTGGCAGTTCGTCGGCTTCGGCGACCCGGGCAGCCGGCAGTTCGAGTTCCTGCGCCGGCTGGACGACCTCGCGGTGCCGGCGAAGCGGCCGGTCGACAACTCCGGCTTCTTCCACGCCGGGCAGGATCCGCGGAGGGTCCCGGACGCGGAGCTGTACGACCGGCTCGTGGCCGACTTCCCCGCATGGCTCGCCGCCGCCCGTGCCCACGGGATCGTCCGGGGCTGACCGCCCGGGCGGCCCGCCGACGTGGGGGCACTCGTGCGCCGGCACCGGTCGGGCGGAGAGCGGGCAAACGGCTGGTCAGGAGCGTTCGGGGCAGGCGATAGTGACGGCATGACTTCTCTCGTGCGCCACATCACCATCGACTGCTCCGACGCCTACGCCCTCGCCGGCTTCTGGGCCCAGGTCCTCGACGCCAAGGTCTCCGACGACGACAAGCCCGGCGACCCGGAGGCGCTGGTCGAGTCGGCGGGCGCCGCCCTGCTCTTCATCCAGGTTCCGGAGAAGAAGTCGCTGAAGAACCGGATCCACCTCGACCTCCAGCCGCAGGACCGCACGCGGGACGAGGAGGTCGAGCGGGTCGTCGCGCTCGGTGCGTCCGTCTTCGACGACCAGCGCCGGCCGGACGGCACCGGCTGGGTGGTGCTGACCGACCCGGAGGGCAACGAGTTCTGCGTCGAGCGCAGCAAGGCCGAGCGCGCGGAGTAATCCAGACAGAAGATGTCGGGTATCCGGTGTCTCCTGGAGTCATGGGAGACACCGGAACCGCCCCGACCGCCTGGGCCGCCTTCGAGGCCGCCGAGCCCGACCTCGCCACCACCGTGCGCGAGCGCTTCGGGAAGTACACCCACCACGCCCTCGCCACCCTCCGCAAGGACGGCTCGCCGCGGCTCAGCGGCATCGAGACGGACTTCCGGGCCGGCGAGCTGTGGCTCGGCATGATGCCGAACTCGCTCAAGGCCCGGGACGTCCGGCGCGACCCCCGCCTCTCGCTGCTCGCCAACCCCGGCGAGGGCACCTCCATGGGCGGCGGCGACGTCCGGGTCTCCGGGCGCGCGGTCGAGGTCACCGACCCGGACACCCTCGCCTGGTACGCGAAGGAGGCCGGCGCGCCGCAGCCCTTCCACCTCTTCCGGATCGAGCTGACGGAGGTCGTGCGGACCGCGGTGGAGGGCGAGGAGATCGTCTTCCGCGCCTGGGCCCCGGGACGGCCGGTACGGACCCTTCGACGCGGCAACGACGACAGCCCGCCGCGGGAGGACGCCCGCCGGTGACCGGTGCCTAGCGGGTGAGGATCCGGTAGTGCGCCATCACCTTCTTCACGTAGTCCTGCGTCTCGCGGTACGGCGGCACCCCGCCGTACCGCTTGACCGCCCCGACGCCCGCGTTCATCGAGGCGGCGAGGAGTTCCGGCCGCGAGCCCACCTGGCGCTCGGCGCCGGCCAGGAACTTCGCGGCGGAGTTCGTCTGCGTCGTGACGTTCCGCACGTCGACACCGGTGCCCGGGCGCATCTGGAACAGCCCGACACCGCCGGTGGTGGAGCGCGCCGACGGATTGCAGCCCGACTCCACGTTCGCCATGGCCGAGAGCAGCTGCCACGGGATGCCGTGGGCCCGCCCCGCCGACTTGAAGGTGGAGGCGTACTCGGGACATCCGCCGGTCGCCGCCGTGGCGGTTCCGGTCTGCGTCAGCGAGGCGGCGGCGAGGGCCAGCGTGATCGCGCCGGCCCGGACGGCCCGGGTACGGAGAGGGGAGAGGGTCATGCGGACACCCTTCTTCGGAGTCACAGCATCCGTGACGATGGGGACAAGTCCCCCAAGGTTGCCCGTGACTGACGCTGTGTGAGGCACGTCATGGGCGGCGGGCCCCGTCGAGGTCCGCGAGCACCCGGGCCCGGCACCAGGACGGGCTGCCCCAGGCGTCGCGCAGGGGGCGGGCCTTGCGGAGCCAGAGGGCGAGGTCCAGTTCCTCGGTGTAGCCGACGGCGCCGTGGATCTGGAGGGCGGTGGCCGCCGCCCTGTGGACCGCCTCACCCGCGGCCGCCTTGGCGGCGGCGAGATCGCTGCTCGCGAAGGTGAGCGCCGCTCCGAAGAGCAGGGGCCGGGCGAACTCCAGGCCTATCAGGGTGTCCGCCAGGCGGTGCTTGACCGCCTGGAAGGAGCCGATCGGCGTGCCGAACTGCGTGCGCTGCCGTGCGTACGCCACCGTCCGGTCGAGGAGCGCGAGTCCCACGCCGAGGGCCTGCGCGGCGGTCGCGAGGAGGGCCCACTGCCGGGCCGCCCGAGCGGCCGCCGCCACGGCGGGGCCGGCCGCGAGGAGCTCCCCGCCCGGTGCGGGGCGCGCCAGCCGGCGTACGGGGTCGGCGGAGACCCGTATCCCCTCGTGCCCGGGAGCCAGACGCAGCTCCTCGCCCTCGACGGCGAACAGGAGGTCGGCGGCGTCGGCGTCGAGGGCGTACGGTGAGGCGTCGGCCAGCGCGAGCGTGGCCACCGTCGAGCCCGCGACCAGGCTCGGCAGGAAGCGCTTGGCCGGGGCGCTCTCGCCGTGCTCGGCGAGGTCCGCGAGCAGGGCCGTCGCCGCGATCGTCTCCACCAGGGGCCCCGGAACCGCGTGGCGGCCCGACTCCAGCAAGGCGTGGGCGAGTTCGACGGGCAGCGGGCCCACGCCCTCGTACGCCTCGGGGGCCGCGAGGGCGAACGTCCCCGACTCCCCGAGCCGGCTCCACAGGACGCGCCCGGGGCCGGGATCGCCCGCGGCCCACGCCCGTGTCGCCGCCGGGGTGCCGGCGGCGGTCAGCATCGCGTCCAGGGAGCGCGCGAAGTCGCGCTGTTCGTCGGTCGGCAGGAAGCGCATCAGCGGCGGCCCTTCGGGAGGCCGAGCAGGCGCTCGGCGATGATGTCGCGCTGGATCTCGTTGGTGCCCGCGTAGATCGGCCCCGCCAGCGAGAAGACATGGCCCTCGGCCCACTCGGTGTCCGCCAGTTCGCCGTCCGCGCCGAGCAGGTCGAGCGCCGTCTCGTGGAGGGCGATGTCGTAGGTCGACCAGAACACCTTGTTGAGGCTGGACTCGGCCCCGACGGTGCCTCCGGCGGCGAAGCGCGACGCTCCGGCGGCCGTGAAGAGCTGGTAGGCGCGCGCACCGATCACCGCGTCCGCGACCCGGTCACGCAGCGCCGTGTCGGCCGGGTCGCCGTGCTCCCGCCACTGCCGTACGAGGCGGTCGGCGGCCGCCAGGAACCTGCCGGGGGAGCGGAGGGTGAGTCCGCGCTCGTTGCCGGTGGTGGACATGGCGATCCGCCAGCCCTGGCCGGGCTCGCCGATGACGTCCGCGTCCGGCACGAAGACCCCGTCCAGGAACAGCTCGGCGAAGGCCGGCTTCCCGTCGAGCCGCCCGATGGGCCGCACGGTCACGCCGGGCGCGCGGAGGTCGAACATCAGGTACGTCAGCCCCCGGTGCGGGCGGCCCTCCGCGGCCGGCGCCGGGTCGGTGCGGAAGATGCCGAAGGCCCGGTCGGCGAAGGCCGCCCGCGAGGACCAGGTCTTCTGCCCGGACAGCAGCCAGCCGCCCTCGGTGCGCACGGCCCGGGAGGTGAGCGAGGCGAGGTCGGAGCCGGCCTCGGGCTCGGACCAGGCCTGTGCCCAGATCGTCTCGCCGGTCGCCATGGACGGCAGGACGCGGGCCCGCTGCTCCTCGGTGGCGTGGTCGAAGAGGGTGGGCGCCAGCAGGTTGATGCCGTTCTGCGAGACGCGGCCGGGTGCCCCGGCCGCGTAGTACTCCTCCTCGAAGGCCAGCCAGCGGAAGATGTCGACCCCCCGGCCCCCGTACGGCTCGGGCCAGGAGACCACGGACCAGCGGCCGGCGGCGAGCTCGGCCTCCCAGGCGCGGTGGGCGGCGAAGCCCTCCTCCGTCTCCAGGGAGGGCAACGGCTCGGCCGGCACATGGGCGCGCAGCCAGGCGCGGGCCTCGGCCCGGAACTCCTCCTCGGCCGCGGAACAGGTCAGATCCATCAGCGCATGGCCTCCTTCATCGACGTGACGTCCATCCCGCCAAGGGGGTCCCCCGTGTCCGGACGGAGGGGAGAGCCCGGGGGAGGGGCCGCCGTGGTCTCCGCGTTGTGCGCGTGGGCGAGGTGGTGCAGCCCGAAGACCGCGTCCAGGCCGGAGTGCAGGCCCTGGAGGTCCTCGGCCTGGTTCACCGCCCGCTTGGTCAGGGCCAGCCCGAACTGCGGCATCTCGGCGATGCGCAGGGCCAGCCGGTCCGTCGCCCCGGCCAGTTCGTGCCGGGGCACGAGCCGGTTGACCATGCCCAGCTCGTACGCCCGGCCCGCCGGCATCCGGTCGCCCGTGTAGAGGAACTCCTTGGCGATCCGCGGCGGCAGGACCCACGGGTGCGCGAAGTACTCGACGCCCGGGATGCCCATCCGCACCACCGGGTCCGCGAAGAAGGCGTCCTCGCTCGCCACGATCAGGTCGCAGACCCAGGCGAGCATCAACCCGCCCGCCACGCACGCCCCTTGGACCGAGGCCACCACCGGCTTCGGCAGTTCGCGCCAGCGTCGGCACATGCCGAGGTAGACCTCCGACTCGCGGGCGAAGCGCGACTCGGCGCCCCGCCGCTCCGAGTGGTCCCACCACAGCCCGGCCCGGCGCGCGAAGGGCAGGTGCGCGTCGCGGTCCGGGGTGCCGATGTCGTGGCCCGCGGAGAAGTGCTCGCCCGCCCCGGCGAGCACCACGACCTTCACCTCCGGGTCCTCGGCGGCCCGGTAGAAGGCGGCGTCCAGGGCGTACGTCATGGCCGAGTTCTGGGCGTTGCGGTAGCGGGGGCGGTTCATCGTCACGTACGCGACCGGACCGCGTCGCTCGTACAGGACGGGATCGTCGGACAATGTCTCATCCTTCCCTAACAAGTGTTTGGTAGGTTACCGTGCAGCCATGAGCAGCGCCATGAGCAGCGTCGAGGAGTTCCGCACCGAGATACGCGACTGGCTCACGGTCCGACTGGCGGGCCGGTTCGCCGGGTTGAAGGGCCTGGGCGGGCCCGGCCGCGAGCACGAGGCGTTCGCCGAACGGCTCGCCTGGGAACGGCACATGGCCGCCCACGGCTGGACCTGCGTCGGCTGGCCGAAGGAGTACGGCGGGCGGGGAGCGAGCCTCGAGGAACAGATCGCCTTCCACGAGGAGTACGCCCTCGCCGACGCCCCCGCCCGCGTCAACCACATCGGCGAGCAACTCCTCGGCCCCACCCTCATCGACCACGGCACCGACGAGCAGAAGGCCCGCTTCCTGCCGGCCGTCCGTGCCGTCGAGGAACTGTGGTGCCAGGGCTACAGCGAGCCCGAGGCCGGATCCGACCTGGCCGCCGTCCGCACCCGCGCCGTCCGCGAGGGCGACGAGTGGGTCGTGCACGGCCAGAAGACCTGGACCTCCCTCGCCCACGAGTCCCAGTGGTGCTTCGTCATCGCCCGCACCGAGCCCCGCGCACCCGGCGCCCGCCCGCACACCGGACTCTCCTACCTCCTGGTCCCGCTCGACCAGCCCGGCGTCGAGATCCGGCCCATCACGCAGCTCACCGGCACCAGCGAGTTCAACGAGGTCTTCTTCGACGGCGCCCGCACCCCCGCGAGCCACGTCGTCGGCGCCCCCGGCGACGGCTGGCGCATCGCCATGGCCACCCTCGGCTACGAACGCGGCGTCTCCACCCTCGGCCAGCAGGTCGGCTTCCGCCGCGAACTGGAGGCCCTGGTCCAACTCGCCCGGGCCAACGGCTCCGCCGCCGACCCGCTGATCCGCGACCGGCTCGTCCGCGCCTGGATCGGCCTGCGCACCATGCGCGCCCACGCGCTGAGCGGCGCCGACCCCTCCATGGCCAAGCTCTACTGGTCCCACTGGCACCGCGACCTCGGCGAGCTCGCCATGGACGTCCGCGGCGCCGCCGGGACCCTCGCCACCGGAGAGCCGTACGAACTCGACGACTGGCAGCGCCTGTTCCTCTTCTCCCGCGCCGACACCATCTACGCCGGGTCGAGCGAGATCCAGCGGAACATCATCGCCGAGCGGGTGCTCGGCCTCCCGAAGGAGCCCCGCGCATGAGCAGGACACCCGCTCCCGACTACGTCCCCGGCCACGGACTGCTCGCCGGCCGCACCGCCGTCGTCACCGCCGCCGCCGGCGCCGGCATCGGCGGCGCCACCGCCCGCCGGCTCCTGGAGGAGGGTGCCCGGGTCCTCGTCAGCGACGCCCACGCCCGCCGCCTCAAGGAGACCGAGGAGGCGCTCGCCGCCGAGTTCGGCGCCGACAAGGTCGCCTCCCTGCCCTGCGACGTCACCGACGAGCGGCAGGTCCAGGCCCTCCACGACACCGCGGTACGGCTCCACGGCGGACTCGACATCCTCGTGAACAACGCCGGACTCGGCGGCACCGCCGAGCTCGCCGACATGACCGACGACCAGTGGAACCGCGTCCTCGACGTCACCCTCAACGGCACCTTCCGCTGCACCCGCGCCGCCCTGCGCCACTTCCGCGACAGCGGGACCACGGGGGTCGTCGTCAACAACGCCTCCGTCGTCGGCTGGCGCGCCCAGGCCGGACAGGCCCACTACGCCGCCGCCAAGGCCGGCGTCATGGCCCTGACCCGCTGCGCCGCGATCGAGGCCGCCGGCTACGGCGTCCGCGTCAACGCCGTCGCCCCCTCCCTCGCCATGCACCCCCACCTGGTCAAGGTCACCTCGGCCGAACTCCTGGAGGAGCTGACCGCACGCGAGGCCTTCGGGCGCTACGCGGAGCCCTGGGAGGTCGCCAACGTCATCGTCTTCCTGGCCAGCGGCTACTCCTCGTACATGACCGGGGAGACGGTCTCCGTCAGCAGCCAGCATCCGTAGGACCAGAATGGAAGCGTGCCAACGACCAAGAAGAAGACGCAGGTGACCGCCTCGCCCGAGCGGCGCAGGGAACTCCTCGACACGGCGGCCGAGGTGTTCGCCGCGCAGGGGTACAACGCCACCACCGTCCGCAAGATCGCGGACGAGGCGGGCATGCTCGCCGGCAGCCTCTACTACCACTTCGATTCCAAGGAATCGATGCTCGACGAGATCCTGTCCACCTTCCTGAACGAGCTGTGGGACGGCTACGACGCCGTACTCGCCGCCGGGCTCGGCCCCAGGGAGACCATCGAGGCCCTCGTCACCGAGTCCTTCCGGGAGATCGACCGGCACCGCGCCGCGGTCGCGATCTACCAGAAGGAGGCCCGTCACCTCGTCGACCAGCCCCGCTTCCACTACCTCGCCGATTCGCAGGTCAAGTTCGAGAAGGCCTGGCTCGGCACCCTGGAGCGCGGAGTCGGGTCCGGCGCCTTCCGCGCCGACCTCGACATCCGGCTCACCTACCGGTTCGTGCGCGACACCGTCTGGGTCGCCGCGTCCTGGTACCGCCCCGGCGGACAGCACAGCCCCGAGGAGATCGCCCGTCAGTACCTCTCGATGGTGCTCGACGGGATCGCCGTACGCATCGAATAGCCCGCTCGCGCGGACAACGCGCGGACACCCAGGAGGAGTCGTCATGGCCGAGGCCTACATCGTCGAAGCGGTCCGCACCCCGGTGGGCCGCCGCAAGGGCGGACTCGGCGCCGTCCATCCGGCGGACCTCGGCGCCCATGTGCTGAAGGCGCTCGTCGAGCGGACCGGCGTCGACCCCGCGGCCGTCGAGGATGTCGTCTTCGGCTGCCTCGACACCGTCGGGCCGCAGGCCGGCGACATCGCCCGCACCTGCTGGCTCGCGGCCGGACTGCCCGAGGAGGTCCCCGGCGTCACCGTCGACCGCCAGTGCGGCTCCTCCCAGCAGGCCGTCCACTTCGCCGCACAGGGCGTGCTCTCCGGCACCCAGGACCTGGTCGTCGCCGGCGGCACCCAGAACATGACCATGATCCCGATCGCCTTCGCCTCCCGGCAGGCCGCCGAACCGCTCGGCCTCACCCAGGGCCCGTACGCCGGCTCCGAGGGCTGGCGGGGCCGGTACGGGGACGCGCCGGTCAACCAGTTCCACGGTGCCGAACTCATCGCCGCCAAGTGGGGCATCACCCGCCGCGACCAGGAGGAGTTCGCCCTCCGCTCGCACCTGCGGGCGCTGCACGCCATCGACGAGGGCCGCTTCGCGCGCGAGACCGTCCCCTACGGCGACGTCACCGTCGACGAGGGCCCGCGCCGCGACACCAGCCTGGAGAAGATGGCCGGACTGCAGCCCGTCGTCGAGGGCGGCACCATCACCGCCGCCTGCTCCTCCCAGGTCTCCGACGGCGCCGCGGCGATGCTGATCGCGAGCGAGCGGGCCGTACGGGAGCACGGGCTCACCCCGCGGGCCCGCATCCACCACCTCTCGGTGCGCGGCGAGGACCCGATCCGCATGCTGTCGGCGCCGATACCGGCGACCGCGCACGCCCTGAAGAAGACCGGGATGACCATCGAGGACATCGACCTGGTCGAGATCAACGAGGCCTTCGCCCCGGTCGTCCTCGCCTGGCTCAAGGAGACCGGCGCCGACCCGGAGCGCGTCAACGTCAACGGCGGCGCGATCGCCCTCGGCCACCCGCTCGGCGCGACCGGCGTGAAGCTGATGACGACCCTCCTGCACGAACTGGAGCGCACCGGCGGCCGCTACGGACTGCAGACGATGTGCGAGGGCGGGGGACAGGCGAACGTGACGATCATCGAGCGGCTCTGAGACACGGCGCGGCCGCCACGGCCCGCCACCGTCCGGCCGGAGGCCGGCACAGGTCCCCGGATTCCGGGAGGCTCGGGGGTGTGCCGAGGCCCTTACGGGCGGCCCCGTACGGGTACGGCGGGCCCCTGGCCGGATCCGTACCCGTGCGGGAGGGGACTGACGCCCCTGCCCGGACGGGAGGGGGCAGACGCCCGCCCTCCTGCGGCCGGCAGCACCTCTCGTACGGGTACGGGCGTGGCCCGCACCCCGGGAGGTGCGGGCCACGCCGGCGTACGGGAACGGTCAGCCGACGAGCCGCTCCCGGAGGCCCGCCAGGGTGCGCAGGTCCAGGCCGAGGCCGTCGGTGACGTAGCGGTAGAGGCTGCCGTAGCCGGTGCGGACCTCGGCGAGGGCCGCGTCCAGGTACTCCTGGCGCACCTCCTGGAACGGGATGATCAGGTCCGGGTTCTGCATCAGCCCGGCCTGCTTCAGCCCCTCCCTGACCCGGGCGTCGTACGCGGCCCGGATGGCGTTGGAGGCCAGGTAGTCCTCGGTGGCCGAGCGTTCCGGCACGCCGAGGAGGGTGAGCAGCAGCCAGCTCGCCCAGCCCGTACGGTCCTTGCCCGAGGTGCAGTGGAAGAGCGTCCGCCCGGCGCCCGGGGCGGACAGCTCGCGCAGGGTCGTGCCGAACTGCTGTCGGTTCGCCGCGTTGGTGACGAAGGTGCGGTACACCTCGGTCATGAAGGCCGCCGCCCGGCCGCCGCCCAGCATCTCCTCCTGCTTGACCGGGTCGCGCGAGCCGATCGCGGCGAGCAGCCGCCCGTACAGGCCGTTGTCGGTGACGGTCCGGGACACCGGCACGACGCCGGCCGGCAGCCGGTCCGCGCCGTCGGACTGCACCTCCAGGGGGATCCGGAAGTCGACCGCCCGGGCCAGGCCGAGCCCGCCGAGCGTCACCAGGTCGGCGTCGGTCAGCTTGCCCAGGTGGTCGCCGCGGTAGACGAGGCCGTGGCGGACCTGGGCCCCGTCGTACGTGAGGTAGCCGCCCAGGTCACGGACGTTGACCGCACCCTGGAGCGGGACCTGCCGGATGGCGTTCGCGCTCCAGGGGCGGGGTCGGGACCGTGGTCCGGCCAGGACGGGTGGGGCGGCGACCGCCAGAAGAGCGGTGGCGCCGGCGGTGCTCAGCAGTGCGCGTCTCGACAGAGACATGGCTGACTCCCTACGTGGATGGAAGGGTACGGAGCACGTGCGCGGCCTCGGACATGATCCGGGTGACGAGTTCCTCGCAGCTGGGCAGGTCCTCGATCACCCCCGCGACCTGTCCGGAGGCCATGACGCCGAGGTCGGTGCGGCCCTCGACCATGGAAGCCTTCAGGAGCATCGGGGTGTTGGCGGCGAGCAGGACCTGGCTCCAGGACAGGTCCTTGCCGTGGCGCATCGCCAGGCCGTCACGGACCATCGCCGCCCAGGACAGCCCGGAGAGCCTCCGGAAGCCGGCGGCCCGGCGCACGGCCTGCACGAGTCCCCTGACCCGGCCCGCCCGCTCCAGCGCGGCGACCATCTCGGTGCGCAGCATCCGGTGCGGCAGCCCGTCGACGGCGGTCGTGACGGTGACGTCCTTGACCGTGGCCGTCAGGTACTTCGCCTTGACGGCGTCGGGGACGGTCGAGTCGGAGGTGAGCAGGAAGCGGGTGCCCATCGCGACGCCCGCCGCCCCGTAGGACAGCGCGGCGACCAGGCCGCGCCCGTCGTGGAAGCCGCCGGCCGCGATCACCGGGATGTCGACCGCGTCGACCACCTGCGGCAGCAGGACGGTCGTCGCCACCTCGCCGGTGTGTCCGCCGCCCTCGCCGCCCTGGACGACCACCGCGTCGGCGCCCCAGGCGGCGACCTTCTCGGCGTGCCGGCGCGCCCCGACGGAGGGGACGACGACGACGCCGGCGTCCTTCAGTTCGGCGATCAGCTCGCGCGAGGGCGCGAGGGCGAAGGAGGCGACCCTGACACCCTCCTCGACGATGATCCGGACCCGTTCGCGGGCGTCCCCGGCGTCGGCCCGCAGGTTCACCCCGAAGGGCCGGTCGGTGCGGGACTTCACCTCCCGGACGGCGGAGCGCAGCTCGTCCACGGTCATGGTGGCGGAGGCGAGGACGCCGAGGGCGCCCGCGTTCGCGGTGGCCGAGACGAGCCGGGGCCCGGCCACCCAGCCCATGCCGGTCTGCACGATCGGGTGCGCGACGCCGACGAGCTTCGTGAGCGCGGTCTCGAACACGGGCGTCTCCCCGGCGGGGTCGTCCGCGGCGGGCGTCCTCACGGTCGGGTGCTCGGCGGCGGGGTTCTCCGTCACGCCCTGACCTCGCGGTCGCGGAGTCCCTGCGGGTCGACGACCTCGCGGATCAGGCGCAGTTCCTCGGCGCTGGGCTTCCGGGTCGTGGGGACCTCGCCGTCGGTCACGAGCTCGAAGCCGGTGGCCGCGCGTACCTCGTCCACGGTGACGCCCGGGTGCACGGACGCGAGGCGCATCGCGTGGTCGGGGGTCGCGAAGTCGAGGACGGCGAGGTCGGTCACGACCCGGGGGAGGTGGTGGTACGGGCCGACGGCGTGGTCGTAGCCGACCCCGCTGATCATGTCGACCCGCTCGACGAAGACCCGCGGCGAATGCTTGGGCACCCAGTAACTGACCGGGTTGTTGAGCGTGTTGACGGGTGCGCCGCGCACCCCGAGGAGCTGCCGGGCGGGCCGCTCCCAGTCGCCGATGCAGGAGATGTTCTGGTTGCCGTACCGGTCGATCTGGCTGGCGCCCATCATCACGTGCCGCTTGCCGCCGGTGACCATGGTCAGGTGCCGGCGGTACGGCAGCCAGCCCTCGGGCCGCCCGTCGAGGCCGACGAGCAGCGCCTCGCCGTCGGTGAGCAGCAGGTCGGGGGAGAAGGTGCGCTTGGCGAGGCGGGCGCCGAGGGCGGGGACCAGGCCCATGGGGCTGGCCAGGACCTCGCCGTCGTCGCGCCAGGCCTCGGCGCAGGCCACCACGCAGTACTCGGCCCGGGTGATCACGTCGGTGGTCACTTCTGCTCCTCCGTCCGCTCGTCGTGCCAGGTGCGCACGGCGGCCTGGTAGTCGTCCTCGCTCTTGCCGGCCAGGAAGCGCGTGGCGAATTCGGGCCAGGGGGTGGTCGCGTAGAGCTTCTGGAAGGGCTCGTCGCGGTCGTGGTCCGGCGCGCAGGAGGTGAAGTGCGCCCCGTTCGGGGTCTCGACGACGCCGGTGACGCTGTGCCGGGAGACGAGCAGGGTCTGCGGGACGGTGTCGGGGCCGAAGGCGTCGACGAGCCGCTCGCAGGACAGGTACGCGGTGTCGGCGGCCTCGCAGAACAGGTCGTCGAAGTACGGGTCGGGGCCCAGGTACTGCCCGTTGCCGAGCCGGTCGGCGCGGTTGAGGTGGACGAGCGCGGCGTCCATGCGCAGGGCGGGTACGGCGACGAACTCCTCGCCGTCCTCGTACGGGGAGGTCACCGTCCGCAGCTCCGGGTTGACCCGCATCACGTCGGAGCCGAGGCCGGCCCGTACGGGCAGGAAGGGCAGCCGGTTGGCGGCGGCGTGCAGCCCCCACATGAACATCGCCTCGTCGAGCTCGGTGAGCTGGAGGGTGCCGCGCTCGCGGGCCGCCCGGAAGTGCGGTTCGAGGGGGATGGAGTCCAGGGTGGCGAAGGGCGCGACGAGCCGGCGGATCCGGCCGGCGGCGGCCAGCAGGCCGACGTCGGGGCCGCCGTAGGAGATCACCGTGAGATCGGTGATCTCGGACCGGAGCAGCGCTCTGACCAGGGCCATCGGCTTGCGCCGGGAGCCCCAGCCGCCGATCCCGATCGTCATGCCGGAGCGGAGCCGGCCCACCACGTCCTCGGGGCTCATGGTCTTGTCGGTCATGCCTGCCGCTCCTTCCCGGTGGCCTCGGGGGCGCCGAAGGTGTCGCGGACCCGGTCGGCGACACCGCTGAGGTTGGCCTCGAAGGTGAAGCCCTGCTCGAAGCGGTAGCTGCGGCGCACGTCGACCGGGTCGATGCCGTTGATGGCCGCCTTGGCGAGCCGGATGAGGGTGCCGTCCTTGGCCGCGATCTCGCCCGCGAGCTCCAGGGCCGCGGCGCGGAGCTCCTCGAGGGGGACCACCTTCCACACCGAGCCGTGGGCGTGCAGCTCGTGGGCGGTGGCGGTGCGCGAGGTGAAGTAGAGGGCGCGCATCAGATGCTGGGGGACGAGCCGGGCGAGGTGGGTCGCGGCGCCGAGCGCGCCCCGGTCGAGTTCGGGCAGCCCGAAGACGGCGTCCTCGGCGGCGACGATCGCGTCGGCGTTGCCGACGAGTCCGATGCCGCCGCCCAGGCAGAAGCCGCCGACCGCCGCGACCACCGGCACCTCGCAGTCGTAGACCGCCGCGAAGGCCTCCGCGCAGCCGTGGTTGACGCCGATGAGCGAGCCGTGACCGGGGTCGCGCTGGAGTTCCTTGATGTCGACGCCCGCGTTGAAGCCGCGGCCCTCGGCGGCGAGGACGACGCAGCGGACCTCCGGGTCGCGCCCGGCGGTGCGGACCGCGTCGGCCAGGTCGTACCAGCCGCGTACGGGAAGGGCGTTGACGGGTGGGAAGTCGACGGTGACCAGAGCGACGCCCTTGTCGGGGCGTGAGGTGGAGACACCCATGAGCGGATCAGCTACCTTTCCACCAAACGTTTGTTAGGTGACGCTGGGAGGAAGGTAGCAGCCGATGGAGCTGGACGGGAGGGTCGCCGTCGTGACCGGTGGAACCCGCGGGGTCGGCGCCGGCATCGCCCGGGCCTTTCTGCGGGCCGGGGCCGAGGTCGTGGTCTGCGCCCGCAGGCCCCCCGGCGAACCGGTCGTCGAGGGAGGCCGCGAGGCCGTGTTCGAGGCGGTCGACCTGCGGAGACACGAGGACGTGACGGCGTTCTTCGGCCGGTGCGCCGAGCGGTACGGGCGGCTCGACACCCTCGTCAACAACGCGGGCGGCACGCCGTACCGCCTCTTGGCCGAGGGCGGCGAGAACGCGGCCGAACGGCACGCGCGGGTCGTCGAGTTGAACCTCACCGCCCCGCTGATCGCCTCCCTCGCCGCGTACGAGCAGCTGCGCGCGGCCCGCGGCTCGGTCGTCATGATCGGCAGCGTCAGCGGCACCCGCCCCTCGCCGGGCACCGCCGCCTACGGTGCCGCCAAGGCCGGCCTGGAGAACCTGGCCCGCTCCATGGCCGTCGAATGGGCGCCCGAGGTCCGCGTCAACACCCTGGTCCTCGGCATGGTCAGGACCGAGCTGTCCCACCTGCACTACGGCGACGTCGACGGCATCGCCGCCGTCGGGCGCACCGTGCCCCTCGGCCGGCTCGCCGAACCGTCCGACATCGGCGAGGCCGCGGTCTTCCTCGCCTCCGGGCGGGCCGGCTACGTCTCCGGAGCCTCGCTCCTGGTCCACGGCGGCGGCGAACGCCCCGCCTTCCTGGACGCCGCGACCGTCAACAAGGAAAGCTGAGGAGAGCTGACATGGGACTGTGCGACGAACGAGTGGTCATCGTGACGGGCGCCGGCCGCGGGCTCGGCCGCGCCCACGCGCTGGCCTTCGCCGCCGAGGGCGCCAAGGTCGTCGTCAACGACCTCGGCGTCGGCCTCGACGGCCGCCCCGGCCCCGACACCCCGGCGGCCCAGGTCGTCGACGAGATCCGGGCGGCCGGCGGCGCCGCCGTCGCCCACGGCGGCGACATCGCCACCGAGGAGGGCGCCGCCTCCCTCGTGCGGACCGCCCTCGACACCTACGGGCGGCTCGACACGCTCGTCAACAACGCGGGCTTCCTGCGCGACCGCATGCTCGTCAACCTCGGCGAGGACGACTTCGACGCCGTCATGCGCGTCCATGTGAAGGGACACTTCCTGCCGCTCCGGCACGCCGCCGCGCACTGGCGCGCCGAGGCGAAGGAGGGCCGCCCGGTGACCGCGCGCGTCGTCAACACCACCTCGGGCGCGGGACTCCTCGGCAGCGTCGGCCAGGGCAACTACGCGGCGGCCAAGGCCGGGATCGTCGGCCTGACCCTCGTCGCGGCGGCCGAGATGGGCCGCTACGGCGTGCAGGTCAACGCCATCGCCCCGGCCGCCAGGACCCGGATGACCGAGCAGACCTTCGCGGGGCTGGAAGCGCTCCCCGAGGACGTCTCCCCGCTGGTGGTGTGGCTGGGCTCGGCCGCCTCCGCCGGGGTGACCGGCCGGGTCTTCGAGGCGGAGGGCGGCCGGCTCACCGTCATGGAGGGCTGGCGCCCCGGCCCCAGCGCGGACAAGGGCGCCCGCCGGACCCCGGCCGAGGCGGGTGAGACGGCCCTGGAACTCCTCGCCCGGTCGGAGCCCCCCCAGCCGGTCTACGGCGCGTAGCCCCCGACGCCCGCGCCCCCCTCGTGCCCACCCGTTCCTCCCCGCGGAAGAAGCCGGGGGGAGGAACGACTGCCCTCACGGAGGTGGGCGGCGGCCGCCCGTGCCCAGCGGGGGCGGTGTGCGCGGCCTCCGTCAGTCCGCTCGGTCGCCGCAGCAGCCGCCTCCTCCCCGGCCCTTGGGGCCGTGGGGGTGCCCCTGGTCGTGTGGGTCGTCGGGGTGGCCCTGGTCGTGCGGCCCGTGCGGGAGGTGCGGGTCGTGCGGGTGGTGCGGGTCGCACGGGCCCGGGGTGGGGGGACGGTCCGGACCGCACGGGCCGTGGGGCGGGCCGGTCAGGCAGTGGCAGAGGGCGCGGAGCAGGCCGGCGAGGGTCCGCTCGCAGCACGGGTCGCACGGGCCGCCGCCCGGCGGCAGGGGCGCGCCCGGTACGACCACCGGCGGGCGACCGGGCTGCGAGACGATCACCCCGGGCGCGCCCGGGGTGCCCGGGACCCAGGTGACGGGAACGGTGTAGCTTCCGTCGCCGTTGTCCTCGACCGGGCCGGTGACCGTGGTCCCGGCCGCGCCGCCGATCGGGAGCAGGTCGGACCGGCCGGGGCCGACGTGATTGCCGTACCGGTCGCGCGGCACGAGCGTGAGCGTGCCGCCGTCAGGTCCGCCGGCGACGGTGACGCTCGTGCGGCCCGGGTCCACGGAGACGTCGACGTGCACCGTCCACTGCGTCTCGCGACTGGACCAGCAGCCCTCCCCGTACACGGCCCGGGCGTGGAAGGTGTGGTTGCCCTCCACCCTCAGCGCGTCCGTCAACGGGTTGCCGAACAGGCCGCCGGGTTCGAAGGCGCCCTCGGTGTGCGCCGGGTCGTTGAAGAGCGGGAAGGTCTCGTTCGTGTAGGCGAACAGGGGCCTTCCGGCGGCCTTCTCCATCGCCCGCAGGGTCGCGTGCCGGGCCGGGATCGTGTCGCCGCCGACCGTGGCGGGGGCCCCGAGGCCCGCCTGGGTGAGCAGGTTGCCCGCGCCGGCGGCCGGCCGGGTGAGCGTGAGGTCGACGCGGGGGTCGTGCGGGCTGCCGCCCTCCGCGTAGTGGAGCAGCACCAGGGGGTTGACCACGTCGCCCGTGTAGTACCGGGAGGGGCCGGGCATCCGGTCGAGCCGCGGCCCGCCGGAGGCCACCACCTGGACGAAGTACCGCAGGTCCACGCCGGGCGGCGGGAACTCCCCGCCGCCCGGCCGGAACACCTGCACCCGCCACTGGCCGTCCCGGCTCCCGCCCTGCGGCAGCGGCACGCGCAGGAAGGTCCAGGTGTGGCCGCTCTCGGAGACGACCCCCGCGGCGGAGGTGGAGACGGAGGCGCCGCTCGGGGTCACCAGCGAGATCCGCAGTGTCCCGTCCGGGTTGTCCCAGCCGACCACGACGGTCAGGGACTCCTCGCCGCACACGTGGAACGGGATCGGATCGCCGCGGCGGTCGGCCGCCGGCATGTCGAACTCGGGGTCGAGCAGTGCCCCCGACTCGAAGATGTTCCCGAAGGCGAGGCCGAAGAACTTCTTCAGGGCCAGCCCGCTCCCCGCCCGGGTGTACAGGCCGTTGTGGTCCTGGGTGAGGCGGGTGAGCAGGGCGCCGTCGAGGCTGGTCTCCGTGCCGAAGCCGACCGCGTTGACGTCGACGCCGGCGAGGGAGGCCTCGACGTCGGCCACCATCGGCGGCGTGTTCTGCAGGCCGTCGGTGAGCAGCAGGATCGAGCGCGGATGGGCGCCGGGCGCCGGGAACTGGCCGCGGGCGGCGTCGAGTCCGCCGCCGATCGTCGTCATGCCGCCGGGCGAGAGGCCCCCGACGACGCCGCCGGAGAACGGCGGCGGACCCACCAGGGCCGTCTTCGCGGCGTCGGTCACCGGCGCCAGGGCGAAGTCGACGGGCGAGCTCGCGGACGTGGAGAAGGACACCAGGCCGAGTCTGTTGCCGTCGCCCGCGCGCACCAGGCGGACGAACAGCGAGGCCGCGTCCCGGGCCTCCTCGATCTTGGTGCGGTCGCGTCCCGTGCCCGCCTTGTCCTGCATGCTGCCGGAGCGGTCGAGGACGACCATGACGTCCTTGCTGACCGCGGGTCCGGGCGGGGTGGCGATGTCGCGGAGCATGCTCGCCGTCGGGTAGTAGTGCAGCCGGCACCTGCTCCCGTTGGACAGCACGCCGACGACCCGGCCCGAGGTGTCGAAGAGTCCGGAGCCGGAACTGCCGCCCGAGACGTCGAAGTCGGTGTCGAGGGCCGCCGTCGAACTGGACAGCACGCTGCCGAACGAGGCGTGCGGCGGGGACAGCTTCTTCACCGCGCCGTTCGGATGGTGGATCCCGAACACGGCCTCGCCGGCCCCCGGCAGGTCGGGCCTGATCGGGATCGGGGTGATGCCGAGCCCCGCCGCGGGCACCTCCAGCTGCAGCAGGCAGTAGTCCCCGCCCGCGTCGTACCGGTGCCGGAGCACCTTGACGACCTTGTGGAAGCGGGCCGCGTACCCGGCGGGACGGGCGCCCGCGCAGTCGGTGGCGTAGTCGAAGGTGACCGAGGCCGAGGCGGCCTCGCCCGCGACGTCCTCCAGGCAGTGCCCGGCGGTCAGCACCACGTTCGGCTCGACGAGCGTCACCGAGCAGGTCGAGAAGGAGTCTCCGTGGGCGGACACGATCATGCCGACGCTCCTCGCGACCCGGGCGCGCACGTCCGAGGCGGGCGTCGCGCACGCCGCGTTCTCCCAGTTCGGCGGAGTGCGGCAGAACCAGAACGGGTCGTACTTCGGCTCCGTGTAGACCGCCTCGCCCAGGAACGGGTCGCTGTGGGAGAAGGCCGTCGGGTCCTGCTCTCCCGCGTGCCGCTCCCCGCGCGCGTACTTGTCGAGGGTCGCGCCGCCCGTGGCCGCCCCGTCCGTCACGTACCGGACCGGCACCCGTCCGCCCGGGAACGCGTACACGTTGACCGGCCGCGTCCAGAAATCGGACCCGTCGGCGGCGGTGAACACGTCCTTCCCGTAGCCGAGGTCGACCTCCAGGCGGTTGTTCCCCGGCAGGGCCGCGTCGCGGAAGTGCAGGACGACCAGCTTGGTGCCGGAAGGCGCGGGGACCCACGGGAAGTCGAACGCCCACGTGCCGGGCGAGGTCGGCGGCGCGCCCGACGCGGGCCCCACGGTGACCGGGGGCGACAGCGTCTGCACCGTACCGGTGATGTGCGACATGGCCTCTCCTCAGGGGTTGTCGGTCCGCCCCGCAGCCGTCCCGTTGCGGGCATCGCGAGACGTACCCAACCAACTACTCTCAGTAATCATTGCTGGTGGGGGCGTGAAGGAGCGCGCAGGGCGCCAGGAGAGTGCACACGTCGTCGCTCTTTCCCGGCCAGTGGGAACGCGCGCTCCCGGGCCACCGCGCCCACGGCCTACGGTCGGCGCACCCCGCACCCGAGCACCCGCCCCCGGAAGGAGTTCCGATGCTCACCGACCGGCTCCTGCGGCAGGCCGCCCGGCGGCTCCGCTCCGCCGAGCACGGCAGAACGCCCGTCGCGCCCCTCACCGAGACCTATCCGGAGCTCGGAACCGCCGACGCCTACCGCGTCCAGCTCGTCAACATCCAGGCCCGGACGGCCGCCGGGGCCACCGTGGTCGGGCACAAGGTCGGCCTCTCGTCGCCCGTGATGCAGCGCATGATGGGCGTGGACGAGCCCGACTACGGCCACCTCCTCGACGACATGCGCCTGGATCCCGGCACCCCCGTCGACACCGCCGCCTACTGCGCGCCCCGCATCGAGGTCGAGATCGGCTTCGTCCTCGGCGCCGACCTCCCGGGCGCCGACTGCACCCCGGCCGACGTCCTCGCGGCCACCGAACACGTCGTCCCAGCCGTCGAGTTGATCGACAGCAGGATCGCCGACTGGCGCATCGGCATCGCCGACACGATCGCCGACAACGCCTCCTCGGCGGGCTTCGCCACCGGCCCCGGCACCGACCCGCGCGACCTCGACCTGACAGCCGTCGACGCCCGGCTCCGCGAGGACGGGACGGTCGTCGCGGAGGGCCGCGGCGATGCGGTGCTCGGGGACCCGGCCGTCGCCGTCGCCTGGCTCGCCCGGACCGTGGACCGGTTCGGCGTACGGCTGCGGCGCGGGCACCTGATCCTGCCCGGCTCCTGCACCCGGGCCGTGGACGTCGTCCCCGGCCGCACCTACACCGCCGAGTTCGCCGGTCTCGGCTCCGTGTCCCTGTCCTTCCGCTGACCCCAGCCGCCACCCCGAGGGAACGATGACCACGCTCACCGCCGCCATCGTCGGCTCCGGCAACATCGGCACCGACCTGCTGTACAAGCTCCTCCGCTCCCCGCACGTCGAGCCCCGCTGGATGATCGGCGTCGACCCCGACAGCGAAGGGCTCGCCCGGGCCCGCCGCCTCGGCCTGGAGACCGGCCACGCGGGGGTGGCCCCGCTCCTTGCCGGCTCCGAGCTGCCCGACCTCGTCTTCGAGGCGACCTCCGCCCACGTCCACCGCGCCAACGCCCCCCGCTACGCCGAGCTCGGCATCCGCGCGATCGACCTCACCCCGGCCGCCGTCGGGCCGGCCGTCGTCCCGCCGGTGAACCTGACGGAGCATCGCGACGCGCTCAACGTCAACCTGATCACCTGCGGCGGACAGGCCACCATCCCCATGGTGCACGCCGTCTCGCGCGTCGCCCCCGTGCCGTACGCCGAGATCGTCGCCTCCGTGGCCTCGCTCTCGGCGGGGCCCGGGACCCGCGCCAACATCGACGAGTTCACCCGTACGACGGCCCGCGGCATCGAGACCATCGGCGGCGCCGCCCGAGGCAAGGCGATCATCGTCCTCAACCCCGCCGAACCACCCGTCATCATGCGCGACACCGTCTTCTGCGCGATCCCCGAGGACGCCGACCGCGAGGCGATCGCCGCCTCCGTCAAGCAGATGGCGGAAGACGTGCGCGCGTACGTGCCCGGTTACCGGCTCCGCGCCGAGCCGCAGTTCGACGACCCGTCCGACGTCAACGGCGGCATGGCCCGCGTCGCGCTCTTCCTGGAGGTCGAGGGTGCCGGGGACTACCTCCCGCCGTACGCCGGAAACCTCGACATCATGACCGCCGCCGCCACCAAGGCCGGCGAGGAGTTCGCCAAGGAGCGCGCGAAGTGACCGACACCCAGGCGACCGCTACCCAGGCGCCCGACACGTGGCCGAGCGGCACCGAGGCGACCGGACCCCACGCGGCCGACCCCCACGCGGCCGACCGGCACGCGACCGGATCGCGAGCGACCGGCCCGCACGCGAGCGGCACCCCGCCGATCGACATCCGCATCACCGACTCCTCCCTCCGCGACGGCTCCCACGCCAAGCGCCACCAGTTCACCCCCGAGGACGTACGGGCGGTGGTCGGCGCACTCGACGGGGCCGGCGTGCCCGTGATCGAGGTCGCGCACGGCGACGGACTCGGCGGCTCCTCGTTCACGTACGGCTTCTCCAGGACCCCGGAACAGGAGCTGATCAAGACCGCCGTCGCCACCGCCCGGCGCGCGAAGATCGCCTTCCTCGTGCTGCCCGGCCTCGGCGTCAAGGACGACATCCGCGCCGCCCACGCCAACGGCGCCCGGATCTGCCGCATCGCCACCCACTGCACCGAGGCCGACATCTCCGTCCAGCACTTCGGCCTCGCCCGCGAGATGGGCCTGGAGACCGTCGGCTTCCTGATGATGGCCCACTCCACCAGCCCCGAGAACCTCGCCCGCCAGGGCCGCGTCATGGCGGACGCCGGATGCCAGTGCGTGTACGTCGTCGACTCCGCCGGCGCCCTCGTCATGGACGAGACCGCCGACCGCGTCGCCGCCCTCGTCGCCGAACTGGGCGACGACGCCCAGGTCGGGTTCCACGGGCACGAGAACCTCGCCCTCGGCACCGGCAACTCCATCGCCGCCGTCAAGGCCGGCGCCCGCCAGATCGACGGCTCGACCCGGCGGCTCGGCGCGGGCGCCGGCAACACCGCCGTCGAGGCCCTCGTCGCCGTGTGCCACAAGATGGGCATCCGCACCGGCATCGACGTCCTGAAGATCGTCGACGCGGCCGAGGACGTCGTCCGGCCGATCATGGACGAGGAGTGCCGACTCGACCGGCTCGCCCTCCTCATGGGCCACGCCGGCGTCTACTCCAGCTTCCTCAAGCACGCCTACCGGCAGGCCGAGCGCTACGGGGTGTCCGGCGCCGAGATCCTGCTGCGCGCCGGCCGGCGGCGGCTCGTCGGCGGCCAGGAGGACCAACTCATCGACATCGCCGTCGAACTCGCCGACCGGTCCGCCACCGCACGCACCCAGGAGGTCCGATGACCACCGACACCACCGCCGGCGAAGGGCCCCGCGTCATCGAGGCCGCCGCGCTCCCCGCCCGCTACGCGCGCGGCTGGCACTGCCTCGGACTCGCCGCCGACTTCAGGGACGGCCGACCCCACGAGATCGCCGCCTTCGGCACCAGGCTCGTGGTCTTCCAGGGCGAGGACGACGGGCAGCTGCACGTCCTCGACGCCTACTGCCCCCACATGGGCGGCAACCTGGCCCACGGCACGGTCAAGGGCGACGCCGTCGCCTGCCCCTTCCACGACTGGCGCTGGTCCGGCGACGGGCGCTGCGCCGGCATCCCGTACGCCCGCCGCGTCCCGCCCCGGGCCCGCACCCGCGCCTGGCTCACCCTGGAGCGCAACCGACAGCTCTTCGTCTGGCACGACCCCGAGGGCGCGCCGCCGCCGCCCGAGGTCACCATTCCCCAGATCGAGGGCCTCGACGGCGGCGAGTGGTCCGACTGGTCGTGGAAGACCGCCTTCGTCGAGGGCTCCCACTGCCGCGAGATCGTCGACAACATCGTGGACATGGCGCACTTCTACTACGTGCACTACGCCTTCCCCACCTACTTCAAGAACGTCTTCGACGGGCACATCGCCACCCAGTACCTGGAGTCCACCCCGCGCCAGGACATGGACCTCGGCAACCTCAGCGCCCCGCTGCGCTCCGACGCCTCCTACTACGGCCCGTCCTACATGATCGACCGCGTCCGGTCCGACATCGGCGGCGGCGTGGAGATGGAGAGCGTCCTCATCAACTGCCACTACCCGGTCGACGCCAACAGCTTCGTCCTCCTCTACGGCACGACCGTGCGCAAGCTCCCCGGCATGACGGACCGGCAGGCGGACGAGGCCGCGCAACTGTTCACCGCCGGCCTCGCCGTCGGATTCGAGCAGGACATCGAGGTGTGGCGCAACAAGACCCGCATCGACAACCCGCTGCTCAGCGAGGAGGACGGCCCGGTCTACCAGCTCCGACGCTGGTACGAGCAGTTCTACGTCGACGCCGCCGACGTCGAGGACGAGATGACGCGCCGCTTCGAGTTCGAGATCGACACGACCCGCGCCAACGAGGCCTGGCGCGCCGAAGTCACGGAGAACCTCGCGAAGCGGGAGCGGCAGCAGGAGCGGGAGTCCTGATGCGCGCCGTGGAGTGCGGTGCCTGCGGCAACCAGGTCCTGTGCGTGAAGTACAGCCCGGCGCACACCGCGGTGCAGTGGACCGAGGAGGCCGCCGCCGTCTGCCCGCGCATCGCCGCGCGGGTCGCGGCGGGCGAGCCGTCCGCCCGCGTGCGGGCCTGCGCCGCGCTCCGCGACAGCATCGACGCCGCCGTGGCGGCGGGGGAACTGGAGGTGACGGGTGCCTGGTAGCCGTACGGTCCGGGTGGTCGAGGCGGTCCGCGAGACCTCCGACGCCGTCTCGCTGGTCCTCGACCCCGGCGCGGACGGACTGGCCTACCGTCCGGGGCAGTTCCTCACGGTCCGGATCCCCGGCGGCGGCGCCCGCTGCTACTCGCTGGCCAGCTCCCCGCACACGGGGGAGCCGCCGCGGATCACCGTGAAGCGCGTGCCGGGCGGGGCCGGGTCGGGCTGGATCTGCGACCGGGTGGCGGTCGGCGACGCGCTGGAGGTGCTGCCGCCGGCGGGCACGTTCGGCCCCGCCGACCTCGACCGCGACCTGCTGCTCGTCGCCGGCGGCAGCGGCATCACCCCGGTGGTGTCCGTCGCCAAGTCGGCCCTCACGGCGGGCCGGGCGAGGGTGGCGCTGGTCTACGCGAACAGGGACCAGGCCTCGGTCATCTTCCGCGACGAACTGCGCGAGCTCGCCGAGGACTTCCCGGGCCGCTTCACCCTCACCCACTGGCTGGAGAGCCTGCAGGGCCTGCCCACCGCGGAACTCCTCGGTCCGCTCCTCGCCCCGCACGCCGACCGGGACGCCTACCTGTGCGGCCCGGTCCCGCTGATGGACGCCGCGGAGACGGCTGTACGGGCGGCGGGCGGGCGCGCGCTCCACCGCGAGCGCTACTTCTCGCTGACCTCGGACGTGTTCACGGGCCCGGAGCGGCACCACGCCCCTGCGCGCCTCGGGCGCGACGACCCCGCCTGGACCGCGGAGGTCCGCCTCGACGGCACCTCCCACACCGTCACCGGGGGCACCGCCACCCCGCTCCTCGACGCCCTGCTCGTCGCCGGCGTCGACGCCCCGTACTCCTGCCGCGAGGGTGCCTGCGCGGCCTGCACCTGCCGGGTCACGGCGGGCGAGGCGAAGATGGCCCGCAACGAGGTCCTGGACGCGACGGACCTGGCGGAGGGGTACGTCCTGGCCTGCCAGGCGGTTCCGGTGGGGGAGCGGATCGAGGTCACGTACGACTGAGGGGGCGCGGCGCCCGGGCCCGGCCACCGGCCGGTCCCCGCCGTCGGCGGAGCGCACGAACCGTCCCGACTGCCGTGCAGGCCAACCCGTCTGTCGAGGGGTCGGACCCGCTCGCCTAGGCTGCTGCCCTGGTCGGCGCGCCGGTCGGCCGGGGGAAACAGGGGGACGGGGCGAATGAAGAGCGCGACCGCGGTGTTCCAGCCACTGCAGGCGGACGATCCGGTCCAGGTCGGCGGCTACCGCCTCGCCGCGCGTCTCGGCGCGGGCGGCATGGGCCGGGTCTACCTGTCCCACACGCGGGGCGGCCGGCCGGTGGCGATCAAGGTCGTACGGCCCGAGCTGGCCGACGATCCGGACTTCCGGCGCCGCTTCCGCCGCGAGATGGAGGCCGCCCGGCGTGTCCGCGGCGCGTATACCGCCGAGTTGATCGACGGCGACGCGGACGGCGCACCGCCCTGGCTGGCCACTCTGTACGTGTCCGGCCCCTCCCTCGCCGAGGCCGTCGCCCGGAGCGGACCGCTGCCGGTCCCGGCGGTGCTGTGGCTGCTCGCCGGGGTGGCCGAGGCGCTGCAGGCCATCCACGAGGTGGGGGTGGTGCACCGGGACCTGAAGCCCGCGAACGTGCTCCTCGCCGCCGACGGCCCCCGGGTGATCGACTTCGGCATCTCGCTCGCCTCCGGGATCTCCTCGCACACCGCCACCGGCGCCGCCGTCGGCACGCCCTCGTTCATGGCGCCCGAGCAGGCGTCCGCGGCCGAGGTCACGCAGGCGACCGACATCTTCGCGCTGGGACAGACGGCGGCGTTCGCGGCCCTCGGCCGGCCGCTGTACGGGGACGGCCCCGGGGTCAGCGTGCTGTACCGGATCGTCCACTCGGACCCCGACCTGGCATCGCTGCCGGAGCTGCTGCGTCCGCTGATCGCGCGGTGCCTGGCCGCCGATCCGGCGGACCGCATCACCGCGGCGGAGGTCGTGGAGCAGTGCCGCCGGCACCTCGGCGCGGACCTCGAAGCGGGTGTCGGCCCGGCCGCGTGGCGGGAGGTCAAGGGGCCCGACCCGGAGCTCCCGCCGCCGGTGGCCGAGCCCACTCCGCTGCACCTTCCGCCGCCGGGGACCTGGCCGTATCCGTCGGAGGCCGCGGGCCCTTCGGCGGGCGGCGGGGCGGGGGATCCGCAGGAGCGCCGGACGCGCAGGCGGCGCACCGCGCTCGTCACGGCCGCGGCCGTGACGGCCGGCGTGCTGCTGCTCACGGGTGTGACGATGCTGGTCGGGGACGCCTTCGGCCGCCTGGCGGACCGCGCGGCGCAGGGCCCGTCGACCGGGGCGAAGAACTCGACCGGGCCGGGCGGCCCGGCGGGCACCGACGGTTCGGCGAGCGGTGGCCGGTCCCTCGACTCCGCGCCGTCCGCGTCGAGCGAGCCCTCGGCGTCGCCGAGCCTCGACGCGTATCCGGTGTTCCTCGACGAGACGAACTCGCTGGGCGTCAGGGAGCCGGTGAGCCGCAAGGATCGCAAGGGGGACCTGCGCCTGGTGTGCAAGCCGAGCGGTTGTGATCTGGAGAGCGGCAGCAGCGTGATGTACCCGATCGTCGGCGTGGAGGGAGACGGACTCGAGCTCTGCAAGCTCATGCTCGGCCGCGCCGAGGAGCGCAGCGTGTACCTGGCCTTGACGCCGGTCGGCAGCCGGATCTGCGTCAGGCACCCCTCGGGGGACGTCGCGCTCCTCGTGATCAAGATGAAGTCGACGCCCCTGCCGCGCAGTTCGCACGGCTTCCTGACGGGCGAGATGACGGTCTGGCGGAACGTCTTCGACCGGCGCTCTACATCCAGTCGCTGAACCGCAGCCACCCCATCATCGACTCCATCTCCCGTTCCGAGACCCGCTCCCGCGCCGCCGGCACCGGGTCCGTCGCGGCGCGGCGCGCCGTCCGCCGCCCCGGGCCGTGGAGGTCGTGCCAGATCGCCCGCGCGTGGGCGGCGACCGTCGGGGCGAGCCGGTCGAGGTCGCGGTGCAGGCCGTGGCCGGAGACGGAGAGCGCGGCGATCGCGCGGCCCGCGCCGCGCAGCGGGACGGCGACGCAGGAGACGCCGCGGTAGGTCTCCTCGCGGTCGTAGGCGACGCCGCGCGCGGCGGCCGCGGCGAGCTCGGAGCGCAGGGCGACCGGGCCGACCAGGGTGCGCGGGGTGAGCGGGCGCGGTCGACGGGCGAGGACCCGGCCGAGGGCGGCGGGGTCGCCGAAGGCGAGCAGGGCCTTGCCGGAGGCGGTGGAGTGGACGGGCAGCCGGCCGCCGGCCCGGGAGGGCACGGTGGAGTCCTCGGAGCCGCCGATGCGTTCGAGGCAGAGAACGCCGTCGACGCCGCCGCCGTCCAGGACGGTCAGGTGGACGAGGTGACCGGTGGACTCGTGCAGCGCGTGCAGATGGGGGAGTGCGGCCCGGCGCAGCCGGTTGTGGTGGGCGGCGAGCGCTCCGAGCTCCAGCATCCGGACGCCCATGCGGTAGTCGCGCCCCTCGCGGTCGAGCCAGCGCAGCCGGACCAGCTGGTCGAGGATGCGGTGGGCGGAGGAGCGGGGGATGCCGGAGCGGCGGATGACCTCGGTGAGCGAGAGACGGGGCTCGGGACCCTCGAACGCGGCGAGCACCCGGGCCGCCTTGTCCAGGAGGGACGGCGCGGCCGGTGCGGGGCCGACGAGCTCGGCGGTCATGAGGCCTCCCCAGATGGGACGGGGTCCGTGTGGTTGGCGCAGACCCTGCCACGACCCGGCGGCGCGGCGGAAGACGGCTGCGCGAACTATTTCGAATAGGTATAACCGGCCGGTGCCGAGCCGGTGCCGAGCCGGTGCCGAGCCGGTGCCGAGCCGGTGCCGAGCGTGTCGGGCTCGGTGCGGTGCGGGTGCCGTGCCATGTCGGTGCCGCGCCGTGCCGGTGCCGTGCGATGCAGTGCCGGTGCCGAGGTGCCGAGGTGCCGAGGTGCCGAGGTGCCGAGGTGCCGGGTGCCGATGCCGATGCCGATGCCGGTGCCGAGGTGCCGGGTGCCGGTGTCGGGTCCGGTGCCGCGGCAGCCCCGCGCCCGGCTTCCCGCTGAGCGGGAACCCCCGGTACCGGCCCCGCCGCCGTACCGCGTACGGTCCAGCCCACCCGACCCCGAGGCAGTCCCAGGGAGGACACATGAGCGACGCCACCGAAGCCGTCGTGGAGGCGGTCCGCGCCCTCGCCCCGGCCCTGCGCGAGCGAGCCGCCGCCGCGGAGGCCGCGCGCGGCGTGCCCGCCGAGTCCGTCGCCGAGCTCGCCGAGACCGGCTTCTTCCGACTGCTCCAGCCGCGGGCCCACGGCGGGTTCGCCGCCGACCCCGTCGTCTTCTACACCGCGGTCAAGGAGATCGCGAAGGCCTGCGGCTCCACCGGCTGGGTGGCCTCCGTCGTCGGCGTGCACCCCTGGCACGTCGCCCTCTACGACCCCAAGGCCCAGGACGAGGTCTGGGGCGCCGACCCCGACACGCGGATCTGCTCCTCGTACGCCCCCACCGGCAAGGTCACCCCCACCGAGGGAGGATTCGTCATCAGCGGCCGGTGGCACTTCTCCTCCGGCTGCGAACACGCCGACTGGGCCCTGCTCGGCGGGCTCGTCACCGACGCAGACGGACGCCCCGTCGACATGCGCACCTTCCTCGTGCCGCGCGCCGAGTACACCGTCGACCCCGTCTGGGACACCGTCGGACTGCGCGGCACCGGCTCCCACGACATCGTCTGCGACGGCGTGTTCGTGCCCGAGCACCGCGCCCTCAGCTTCGGCCCGGTCACCGCGCTCGACACCCCCGGACAGCGGCTCAACCCCGAGCCGCTCTACCGCCTGCCGTACGCGGCCGTCTTCACCACCACCATCTCCACCCCGGTCGTCGGCATCGCCGAGGGCGCCTGGGAGGGACACGTGGCCGCCACCCGCGAGCGCTTCCGGGTCAGTTACGGGCAGCAGGTCGCCGAGGACCCCTTCGCTCAGGTACGGATCGCCCGCGCCGCCTCCGACATCGACGCCGCCTGGCTCCAGCTCACCCGCAACATGACCGAGCTGTACCGGCGCGCCTGCGAAGGCGCCGAGCTGCCCACCGAGCTGCGCGCCCGCGCCCGCCGCGACCAGGTCGCCGCCACCGAACGCGCCGTGGCCGCCGTCGACCTGCTCATGGAGAACGCCGGCGGCGGCGCCATGCGCACCGGCGACAACCCCGTCCAGCGGGCCTGGCGGGACGTCCACACCGGCCGCGGCCACGCCGCCAACGACCCCGAACGCGCCCTCGTCCTCTACGGCCAGGCCGCCCTCGGCCTCGACATCCAGGACACGATGCTGTGACCACGTACACCTACGACGGGACGTCCAGGCTCGCCCAGGCCGACGGCCTCACGCTCCACTACCACGAGGCCGGACCCGCCGACGCGCCCGCCGTGATCATGCTGCACGGCGGAGGTCCCGGCGCCTCCGCCTGGTCCAACTTCGGCGGCAACCTGCCCGCCTTCGCGGCCCGCTTCCGCACCCTGCTCGTCGACCAGCCCTGCTTCGGGCGCTCCGACAAGACCGCGCCGGACCGTGACTACTTCTCGTACAGTGCGGCGGCCGTCACCGCCCTCATGGACGAACTCGGCCTGACCACGGCCCACTTCATCGGCAACTCGCTCGGCGGCGGCACCGCCGCCCGGCTCGCGATCGCCCACCCGGACCGGGTGGACCGGCTGCTCCTCATGGGCCCCGGCGGCGTCTCCGTCAACCTCTTCTCGCCCGACCCCACCGAGGGCATCAAGCGCCTCTTCGCGTTCAACGCCTCGCCCGCGCCGACCCGCGAGCAGATGCGCGACTTCCTCCTCACCATGGCCCACGACCCGGCCACCGTCACCGACGCCTTCGTCGAGGAGCGCTACGCCCGGGCCGTCGACCCCGAGGTCCGGCTCGGCGCCGCCCGCATGGGCGCCGCCTTCGCCCGGTGGCCCGAGGAGAGCCAGGTGTGGCGCGAGGCCCACCGGATCACCAGTCCCACCCTGCTCACCTGGGGACGCGAGGACCGCACGAACCCCCTCGACGGCGCGCTGCTCGCGCTGCGCACCATCCCCGACGCCCGGCTGCACGTCTTCCCGCACTGCGGCCACTGGGCGCAGACCGAGGCCGCCGCGGAGTTCAACCGCCTCGCCCTCGACTTCTTCACGAACTGAGGACCCCACCATGGACATCCGCTCGCTCGGCTACCTCCGCATCGAGACCACCGACCTCGCCGACTGGCGCCGCTACGCCCTCGACCACCTCGGCTTCGTGGAAGGCCAGGACTCCACCGACTCGACCCTGAACGTCCGCATCGACGACCGGATCCGCCGCCTCTCCTTCGTCGCCGGCACCACCGACCGCCTCCTCGCGGCCGGCTTCGAACTGCCCGACGCCCGCGCCCTGACCGAGGCCGCCGAGGAGCTGGAGTCGCACGGCTTCCCGGTGAAGCACGCCGACGAGGCCACCCTCGCCGAGCGCCGCGTCCAGGGTCTGGTCCACGTCGACGACCCGGCCGGCAACCCCCTGGAGCTCTACTGGGGCCAGGCACAGGACCACAGCCCGCTCGGCACCCCGTACGGCAACCGCTTCGTCACCGGCGACCACCTGGGCCTCGGCCACGTCGTGCTGCCCGCGCCGGACATGGACGCCGCCGTCGCCTTCTACCAGCACCTGCTCGGCTTCCAGCTGCGCGACCGGATGAAGCTGCCGCCCGTCGCCGTGCCCACGGGCGAACCCGGCCGCGACTTCTTCTGGATGAACTTCCTCAGCCCCAACGCCCGCCACCACAGCCTCGGCCTCTACCCCGGCGCCCTGCCGCCCGGCATCGTCCACTTCATGGTCGAGACGGACTCGCTCGACGCCGTCGGCTACTGCCTCGACCGGATGAACGCGGCAGGCGTCCCCATCGCCTCCAGCCTGGGCCGGCACTCCAACGACCACATGGTCTCCTTCTACGCCCAGGCTCCCGGCGGCTTCCAGGTCGAGTACGGCTGGGACGGGCTGCTCGTCGACCCGGCCACCTGGACGACGAAGGAGATCACCTCCGACAGCCTGTGGGGCCACCAGTGGAACGGCTGACCGACGTCCTCGGACACTTCGCCACCGGTGTCGTGGTCGTGGCCGCGCGGACCCCCGGGAACCGGCGCCCGGCGGCCTCGACCGTCCGGTCCTTCGCCTCCCTCTCCCTCGATCCGCCGCTCGTCCTCCTCTGCGTCCCGCACACCTCCACCGCCTGGCCGGCGGTCGAGCGCGCCGGCCGGTTCGGCGTCTCGGTGCTCGCCGAGGAGCACCGGGCCCTCGCCGCCGGCGACGACCCCCTCGCGGACGCCCACTGGACCGCGGGTCCCGGCGCCGCCGCCCACGTCGAGGGGGCGCTCGCGACCCTCGACTGCGCGGTCCACGCCGTTCACGAGGCGGGCGACCACCTCGTCGTCACCGCCCGTGTCCTCGGCCTCGACGCCCGTCCGGACGGCCTGCCCCTGCTCTCCTACCGCAGCGACTACACGACGGGGGTGTTCTCGTGACCGGGACGCACGCGTACGACGTGGTGGTCGTCGGCTCGGGAGCCGCCGGCTTCGCCGCCGCGCTCACCGCCCGGCTGCGCGGCCTGACCGTCCTCGTCGTCGAGAAGACCGACCGCTACGGCGGCTCCACCGCCCTGTCCGGCGGGGCGATCTGGGTGCCCGGAAACCTGCACCTCGACGCGGCCGGTCTCGGCGACACCGAGGAGAAGGCCCGCGCCTACCTCGACGCGACCGTCGGCGACCGGGTGCCGGCCGCCCGCACCGACGCCTACCTGCGCCACGGACCGCGCATGGTCCGGGAGTTCCACGAGCGCACCCGGGTCCGCTTCCGTTACACCCCCGGCTACTCCGACTACTTCCCCGAGGCCCTCGGCGGCATGGCCCAGGGCCGCTCCGTCGAGCCCGAGATCTTCGACCTGAAGCTGCTCGGCCCGCTCGCGGCCGGGATGCGCCGGGCCGGACTGCCCACCTACGGGCTGACGATGACCTCGTACGACTTCCGCTTCCTCAACATGGTCGCCCGCACCTGGGCGGGGCGCCGGGCCGCGGTCCGCGTCGGGCTCCGTGCCGTCGGGACCCGGCTGCGGGGACGCACCCTGCTGTCCCTCGGCGAGGCGCTGGTCGCCCGGATGCGGCTCTCGCTCCAGGAACTCGGCGGCGAGCTGTGGCTCTCCGCGCCGCTCGCCGGACTGCTCACGGCGGACGACGGGCGGGTGACCGGCATCCGGCTCGCCGACGGGCGGACCGTGCGCGCCCGGCGCGGTGTCGTCCTCGCCTCCGGCGGCTTCTCCCACGCCCAGGACCTGCGCGAGAAGCACCTCCCGGCGCCCACCTCGACCGCCTGGACGCACGCCTCCGAAGGGCAGACGGGCGACGCGCTGCGGCTCGGTGAGGAGTTGGGCGCGGCGACCGACCTGCTGGACAGGGTGTGGGGCGCGCCGTCGGTGTGCCCGCCGGGCGAGCAGCCCTTCTTCCTCGTCGCCGACCGGGGCATCCCCGGCATGGTGATCGTGAACGCGGCGGGGGAGCGGTACGCGAACGAGGCGGCGCCGTACCACGCCTTCGTCGACCGGATGTACGCGTGCGACCGGCCCGGCGCGACGACCGTGCCGTCCTGGCTGGTCCTCGACGCCCGCTCCAAGGCCCGCTACATCTTCGCCGGCCTCTTCCCCGGACAGCCCTTCCCGAAGCGCTGGGACGGCTTCGTCCGCCGGGCCGGGACGGTCGAGGAGCTGGCCCGCGTGATCGGGGCACCGGAGCTCCCGGCCACCGTCGCCCGGTTCAACGCCTTCGCGGAGCGGGGCGTCGACGAGGACTTCGGCCGCGGGGACTCCGTCTACGACCGGTACTACGGCGACCCGACCCTGCGCAATCCGAACCTGGCGCCGCTGGAGAAGGGCCCCTTCTACGCCGTCCCCGTCCACCCCGGCGACATCGGCACCAAGGGCGGCCTCGTGACCGACGCCGACGCCCGGGTCCTGCGCGAGGACGGCACCGCGATCCCCGGCCTGTACGCGGCGGGCAACTGCTCGGCGGCCGTGATGGGCGAGACCTATCCGGGCCCCGGCGCGACGATCGGCCCGGCGATGGCCTTCGCGTGGGCGGCGGTCGACGCGATGACCGGGAGCGCAGCCGGGAGCGACGGGACGGCGAGCGACGGCTCCGGGGGCCAGGGCCCGCTGCAGGACGTGCCCTGAGAGGTGATCCCGCGGCACCGCCCTAACGGCACCGCGGCGCCGTCCACTCCAGTCGGGTCCTGGTCCGGCGGTCCGTGATGTGCTCCAGGGCGGCCAGGGCCGTCTCGCGGGCCGGGTCGTCCGGGGCGGCGTCCGCCAGGATGCGGGCCAGGACCTCGACGGCCCGGGGGTCCTGACGGATCGCCAGGCCACGGGCCGCCTCGGCGACCGTCTCCGGGTCCGGGTCGGTGAGCCGGGCGGCCAGGGCCTCCCGTACCAGAGGGGTGTCCTCGGGCAGCTCGCCGAGCGCGAGGGCCGCCCAGTCGCGGACCCGCGCGTCGGCGTCCCGGCTGAGCGCCACGAGCACCCGGGCGGCCTCCGGGTGCCCGGCCGGCACGAGGCCGGCGAGGGCCGCGGCCACCTGCTGCCGCACCTCCGCCGCGGGATGTCCGGCCAGGCCGAGCAGTTCGCCCACCCCGCTCGCCTCCCCGCACTGTCCGAGCGCGAGGACGACGGACAGGGCGGGCTCGCGGGCGTCCGGGTGCGCCGCATCCCCCGCCGCGCACTCCGCCGCCAGGCGGCGCAGGACCGGCACCGCCCTCGCCGTCCAACCGGTGAGGGCGGCCAGGACGCTGGCGCCGAGGGCGCGCCGCCGCGGGTCCCGGTCCGCGCACCAGGCGGCGGCGGTCACGAAGGTGTGCTCGTCGGCGCGGTCCGCGAGGGCCGCGACGGCCGTCGTCCAGTCCTCCTGCTCGGGGTCGCCGCAGCGCAGCGCACGCCCGGCGAGTTCCTCCAGAGGGACGCGGATCCCGAGGGCGCGTTCCAGGAGCGTCGCGATCGCGGCGTGGCCGGTCTGGCGTTCGTCGCCCCGGCTCGGGGCGCCGTCCTCGCGCAGCAGCTCGACGACCACGGTCACGCCGCCGTCCTCCGGGACGCGCCGCACCACCGCCTCGTACGTCTCCGCGCTGCCGCCGCTCTCGACCAGTCCGCGCCGCAGCACGCCCGCCATGTCGGCGCCGATCCAGCGCCGGGCCTCGTCGAGCGCCTCCTCCCGGTGGCCCGCGCCGTGTTCGAGCAGGGCGCGCACGAGGGAGGCCGAGCCGCGCCGGGCGGCGGCGACGAGCGGCGGGAGCCCGTCGGGGCCGGGCCGGTCGGGCACGGCGCCCGCTTCGAGCAGTTCCCGCGCCACGCCGGTGTGGCCGAGCCGTACGGCCCAGGCCAGAGCGGTGAAGCCGTAGGCCTCCGGCTGGTCCGGCTCCGCGCCGGCCGCGAGCAGTGCCCGCACGACCTCGGTGTGGCCGCCGCACGCGGCCCCGCACAGCGGCAGGTCGCCGTCGTCCTCGCCGCTCGCCCGCGCGGGGTCGGCACCCGCCGCGAGCAGCACCCGCACCGCCACCGGACGGTTCCCGACGGCCGCCCGGTACAGCGCCGTCTCCCCGTCGTCCCGGGCCTCCGGGTCGGCCCCCTCCCGCAGGGCCCTGACCACCCCGTCGTCGTCCCCGGTCCACAGCGCGTCGAACAACTTGCTCATGCGCCGACCCTCACCCGAAGCACCCGAACGGCGCAAACGCATTGCGCACGGAATGACGGTCCGTCCGGTGCGCGAAGCCCTACGGCGCGCACTCCAGGACCGTCCCGCACACCCCGCACCGCGCCTTCACCCGCCGCTCGCGCGCCACCCGCAGCCGCTGGCCGCACACCGGGCAGGGGAAGACGCCGTCGCCGGCGGCGCGGGCACGCCGGCGGGCGGCCCAGCCGGCGGCGGCGAGCGGCGGGCGGCGCCAGTCGCGCGCGGCCTCGGCCCGGCCGCGTACCCAGGCCTCGTAGGCCACCGCACTGGTGAACCACGGCGAGGGGTCCTCGCCGAACACCTCGGCCCGCTTGGCCAGCACGTAGCCGAACTCCTCCGGCGTCAGATAGCCGAGCTTCTGGCTGGAGACGCCGTCCTGCCGGAAGGCGTCGAGAAGCAGCCAGCCCGCGCCGAGGTAGGTGGTGACGACGTCGGTGAGGATCTCGTTATCGGCCGTCGTCGGGAAGGTGAGGCCGAGTCGGTGCAGCAGCACGTGGGTGACCTCGTGCGCGAGGGCGGCGCCGATGTCGCGCCGGTGGGTGCGGAAGCGGTCGTTGAGCTCGACGAAGTACTCCGGTCCCGCGGTCAGTTCGACGCTCGCCGCGTGCTCCATCGCCCGGAAGCCCACCACCATCCGGGCGTCCGGCAGCCGCAGGTGCCGGACGAGGGCGCGGGCGGCCCGCTGCGCGCCGAGGTGGAGCCCGCCGTCGGCTGCGTCGACCACCACGTCCGAGGCCGGGACGCTCGTGTCGTAGCGGCGTACGCCGTCCGGGGTGAGTCGGCGGTAGAGCGCGGCGATCGAGGCCCGGACCGTGTCGAGGTGAGGGAACCCGTGGACCACCCGGGAGACTTCATCGCTGTGCGACACGTGCGGCACGCCGGACCACCCCCTGCCGACCAGGGTACGGGCGGTCCCGCGCCACTCCCAGGACGTCCCTCATCTGGCCGAAAAGGCCTTCTTGTTACCCCCGTTGCGCGCTGTCCATACTCCGGACACATCTTGACGGGCACATGCCATCAAGATCAACCCCCCATGAAAGAAGGCAGTCGCATGCAGAAGAACAGACTCGTTCGTGCCCTGCAGAAACTCGCCGCCGCCGGCGCCGTCGTCCTCGCGGCCGTCAGCCTCCAGCCCACCACCGCCTCCGCCGCGCCCGCACCGGTCGTCGGCGGCACCCGCGCCGCCCAGGGCGAGTTCCCCTGGATGGTCAGGCTCTCCATGGGCTGCGGCGGCTCCCTGATCACCCCTCAGGTCGTCCTCACCGCGGCGCACTGCGTGAGCGGCTCGGGCACCAACACGAGCATCACCGCCACCGCCGGCGTCGTGGACCTCCAGTCGAGCAGCGCCATCAAGGTCAGGTCGACCAAGGTCTACCAGGCTCCCGGCTACAACGGACAGGGCAAGGACTGGGCGCTCATCAAGCTCGCCTCACCCATCACCAGCCTGCCGAACCTGAAGATCGCCGAGACCACCGCGTACAACAACGGCACCTTCACCGTGTCCGGCTGGGGCGCCACCCGCGAGGGCGGCGCGCAGCAGCGGTACCTGCGCAAGGCGACCGTCCCGTTCGTCTCGGACGCCGACTGCCAGTCCGCGTACGGCAGCTCCCTCGTCCCCGGTGAGGAGATCTGCGCCGGCTTCAACGAGGGCGGCGTCGACACCTGCCAGGGCGACTCCGGCGGCCCGATGTTCCGCAAGGACAACACCGGCGCCTGGATCCAGGTCGGCATCGTGAGCTGGGGCGAGGGCTGCGCCCGGGCCGGCTACCCCGGTGTCTACACCGAGGTCTCGACCTTCGCCTCCGCGATCAAGGCCGCGGCGGCGACGCTGTAGCGGCGCGAGCGGTACGGGTGCCCGGGGCCGACCGGTCCCGGGCACCCCCGCGTCCAGGCGACCGCCGGTCCACGCCGTCCCGCGCCACGGTCCGGGCCTTCCCATGCCGCCGGTCCACGCCGTCCCGCGCCGTCCCGCGCCACGGTCTTCGCCGTCCCGCGCCGCGAGTTCCATGCCGTCCCGCGCCGCCGGTCCATGCCTCCACACGAGCGCACCCCACCTTCACACGACCGGCTCCCTCGCCTTCCACACGGCCGGCGCCCCCGGTGCGACCGGGCCGCCGTCCCCGCCTCAGGCGAGCTCCGCCGCGTCCCCGGCCCCGCCCGCCAGCTCCAGGACCCACACCTCGTTCGCGCCCTCCCGCAGCACCGGGCCCGGCACGAACAGCGACTCCTGCGGGCCCGCGTTCCAATAGCGCCCCAGACAGAAGCCGTTGACCCACACGAAGCCACGCGTCCAGCCCGGCAGGCGCAGGGCGGCGTCACCCGGCGACGGGACCGTCACCGAGCCCCGGTAGAGCCCCGGCCCGGCATCGGCGGGCACCGGACCCCACGGCACCTTCGCCACCGCCGCCGCCTCGAACGCGTCGAGCCGCAGCCCCCGCGCCCGCACCCCGTGCAGGTACTGGCGCTCGTGCCGCACCCCGCCCGTGACCCCCTTCGGTTCGGCGAGCCGCGGCCCGTAGTTGACCCGGCCCAGCGACTCCACCCACAGTTCGACCACCGCGGGCCCCGCCACCGGCTCCGGCAGCTCCGCCTCCTCCGTGTCGAGCACCCCCGCGAGCACCCCGTCCACGTACACCGTCGCCCGGTCCCGCAGCCCCGACACCGCCAGAGGGTACGGCTGCCGCGGGCCGGGCACCTCCACCAGGTAGCGCACCAGACCGCGGTCCACACCGAGCTCCTCGAACGTCGGCGGCAACGGCGTCCGCGACTCCTCGTCGCCCAGCACCTCCAGGACCTCCGCCGACGGCGCCCACTCCGCCACCACGCCCACCGCGGGCGCCCCGATCCGCACCGGCGGCTCCGGCACCTCGGGCAGCGGCCCGTCCGCGTACTCCGCCAGCACCTCCCGGAAGCGCCAGAACTTCTCCGTCGGCAGCCCCGCCTCGTCGACCGGCGCGTCGTAGTCGTACGAGGTCACCGTCGGCCGCAGCGCACCCCCGTGCAGCCGGCCCGACCGGTTCGCGCCCGCCCAGCCGGCGAAGCTCGTCCCGCCGTGCGCCATGTAGACGTTGACCGACGCCCCGCACTCCAGGATCTCCCGCAGCGCGGCGGCGGCGTCCGCCGCGTCCCGGCCCACGTGCTCCGTCCCCCAGTGGTCGAACCAACCGCACCAGAACTCCATGCACATCAGCGGCCCCCGCGGCCGGTGCCGCCGCAGGGTCGCGAACGCCTCCCGCGCCCCCGAGCCGAAGTTCGCCGTCGCGAGCACCCCCGGCACCGAACCACCCGTCAGCATGTGGTCCTCCGGGCCGTCCGAGGTGAACAGCGGCACCTCCACCCCGCACGCCACCAGCAGGTCCGCCACGTGCCGCAGATACCCCGCGTCCGTGCCGTAGCTGCCGTACTCGTTCTCCACCTGCACCATGAGCACCGGGCCGCCCCGCCCGATCTGCCGCTCCACCACCTGCGGCAGCAGCCGCCGGAACCAGCGGTCCACGTGCACCAGGTACTCCGCGTCGTCCGTGCGCACCCGCCGCCCGAGCCGCCCCGTCAACCAGTGCGGCAGCCCCCCGTTCTCCCACTCGGCGCAGATGTACGGCCCCGGACGCACGATCGCCCACAAACCGGCCCGCGCCACCGCGTCCAGGAAACGCCCGAGCGCCGCCACGTCCCCGTACCGGCCCGGCTCCCGCTCGTACAGGTTCCACGGCACGTACGTCTCGACGCAGTTGAGGCCCATCGCCCGCAGCATCCCGAGCCGGTGCTCCCACTGCTCCTCGTGCACCCGGAAGTAGTGCAACGCCCCCGACAGCAGCCGCACCGGCCGCCCGTCGAGAAGGAAGTCCTCGTCACCCACCACGAACTGGCTGAACTCGCTCATGCGCCTCACCTTCGCCCTCTGGCGGCGGACGGGTCCATGGACAAAGATCGTCGCAGTTTGGACGTTCGGACCGAGGTCAGGGAGGCGGCCGCGCCGTGTACCACACCTGGATGCGCTACTTCACGCCCGGCCCCGTCCACCACCGGCTCGGCCTGGTCTGCCTCGGCGTCGGACTCCAGCACGGCGCCCTGCCCACCGTCGGCCCGCGCACCCTCGACCACCACGTCGCCGTCCTCGTCAGCTCGGGCAGCGGCTGGTACCGGAGCACCGACGGCCGCCGCACCTCCGTCACCGCCCCCGCCCTGATCTGGCTCACCCCCGGCAGCCCGCACCACTACTCCGCCGACCCCGGCAGCGGCTGGGACGAGTCCTTCGTCGACTTCACCGGACCCGCCACCGCCACCTACACCGAGCTCGGCTACATCGAACCCGACCGGCCCGTCGTGCCCCTCGCCGACGCCGCCCCGGCCCGCGCCGTCATCGCCCGCATCGCCCGCGCCGCCCGCCCGGGCAACCCCCTCCTGGAGGTCGAGACCGGCGCCGCCGTCCACGAACTCCTCGTAGCCCTGCGCCGGGCCCGCGCCGACACCAACGCCGACGGCGACCCCGTCCTCGCCGCCCTCGCCCGCGACGCCTACCGGCGCCTGTCCGTCTCCGAGCACGCGGCCCGCCACGGCATGACCGCCGCCGAGCTGCGCGCCGCCGTCCGCCGCACCGCCGGCTGCAGCCCGAAGGACTACCTGCTCACCGTGCGCCTCGGCCGCGCCAAGGAGCTCCTCGCCGCGACCGACCTGCCCGTCGCCGCGGTCGCCCGCCGGGTCGGCTACGACGACCCCGCCTACTTCTCCCGGCTGTTCACCCGCCGGGTCGGCACCGCCCCCGTCCGCTTCCGCGAGCAGCAGGGCAGGACCGTGCCGGGCGGCTGGAGCACCACCGTTCCGGATCCCGAACACCCGCCCACCATCCTCACCGGATCCGGATAGGCTCCCTGGTCATGAGCGAGATCGACGAGTCCGTACGGGCCGAGCTGACCCGACTGCGCGAGAGCATCGACAACATCGACGCGGCGGTGGTCCACATGCTCGCCGAGCGCTTCAAGTGCACCCAGCAGGTCGGTGTCCTCAAGGCGGAGCACAACCTGCCGCCCGCCGATCCGGCGCGGGAGGCCCGGCAGATCGCCCGGCTGCGGGAACTCGCCGAGAGCGCGAAACTGGACCCGGCGTTCGCGGAGAAGCTGCTCAACTTCATCATCGCGGAGGTCATCCGCCACCACGAGACGATCGCGGACGGAGCACGCTGATGGCGCGCGTCACCGTATTCACCCTGGGGGGCACCATCTCCGCGCGGGGCGGTGACGCGGCCCGCATGTCCGGCGCCGAGGTCCTCGCCGAGCTCGGTGTCACGCCCGCCGGTGTCGACGTCGAGCTCCGCGACTTCCGGCGGGTCCCCAGCTCCTCCCTCTCCTTCGAGGACCTGACGGCCCTCGCCGACGAGGTGGCCAAGACCGTCGCCGCCGGCTCCGGCGTGGTCGTCGTCCAGGGCACCGACACCCTGGAGGAGACCGCTTTCCTGCTCGACCTGGCGTGCACCACCGAGGAGCCCGTCGTGGTCACCGGCGCCATGCGCCGCCCCGACCTGCCCGGCGCCGACGGCCCCGCCAACCTGGCCGCCGCTCTCGCCGTCGCCGCCGACCCCGGCTGCCGCGACCTCGGCGTCCTGGTCGTCCTCGCCGACGAGATCCACGCCGCCCGCTTCGCCCACAAGGCCCACACCACCTCGATCGCCACCTTCACCTCGCCGGGCGCGGGCCCCCTCGGCTCCGTCGTGGAGGGCGAGCCGCGCCTGCTGCTCCGCCCGGCCGTCCCCAGCCGGCTCTGCCCGCTCGGCTTCGACCCCGCCGTCCGGGTCGCCCTGCTGACCCTCTCCCTCGGCGACCGCGGCGACCTCCTCGAACTCGTCACGGAACGGCCCGAGCGATACGACGGCCTGGTCGTCGCCGCCTTCGGCGCCGGGCACGTCCCCTCCTGGTTCGTCGAACCCCTCGCCGCGCTCACCGAGCGCATGCCCGTCGTCCTCGCCTCCCGCACCGGCGCCGGCGCGACCCTCTCCCACACCTACCGCAGCCCCGGCTCCGAGTACGACCTCCTGCACCGCGGCCTCATCCCGGCCGGCCCGCTCGCCCCGGCCAAGGCCCGGCTGCTGCTGCACGCCCTGCTCTCCAGCGGCGCCAAGGGACCCGCGGGCTACGACCGCCCCCGGATCTCCGCCGCCTTCGCCCACCTGGACGGCGCCGGACTCGCCTGAAAGACCCGCCGGGGGCGGCCGAAGACCCGTCGAGGGGCGGCCGAAGATCCGCCGTGGGGCGGCCGAAGACCCGTCGAAGGGCGGCCGAGGGGCTGCCGTGGGGCTGCCGGAGGGGGACCGGAAGCCGAAGGGGCGGACCCGGTGTGCCCAGGGGCGTCCCGGGCGCCGTCCCGGGGACGGCGCCCTGGTGTCCCGTTCCCCAGGGGTGTCCCGTTCCCCAGGGGTGTTCAGGAGTGCCCGGGGGTGTGCGGGGGATGCTCCGACGGATGCCCCAGGCGTCTCCCGCAGAACCTCCCGAGGGGTGCCCCCAGGGGCGTCCCCCGAGGGATCTCCTGAGCTGTCGGTGAACGCCCCTCCCCGGCCCCGCGGGCCATCAGGCAGCATGGGCCCATGTCCGTACTGACGCGCGACGAAGCGCAGACCCGTGCCCAGCTCCTCGACGTCCACCACTACACCGTGGACCTCGACCTCACCACCGGCGACGAGACCTTCGAGTCCACCAGCCTCATCCGGTTCACCGCCCGCGCCGCCGGGGACACCTTCGTCGAGCTCAAGCCGGACGCCCTGCACTCCGCCGTCCTCGACGGACAGCCGCTCGACCCCGCGGCGCTCGACGGCAACCGGCTCCCGCTCGCCCTCACCGAGGGCGAGCACACCCTGAGCGTCACCGCCACCATGCGCTACTCCCGCACCGGCGAGGGCATGCACCGCTTCACCGACCCCACCGACGGCGAGGCGTACGTCTACACCCAGCTGTTCATGGAGGACGTCCAGCGCGTCTTCGCCGCCTTCGACCAGCCCGACCTCAAGGCCGTCTTCGAGGTCGGCGTCACCGCCCCCGAGGGGTGGACCGTCCTCGCCAACGGCATCACCGAGCAGCAGGCCGACGGGCGCTGGAAGGCCGCCCCCACCCCGCTGCTGTCCACCTACTTCGTGTGCGTCGCCGCCGGCCCCTGGCACACCGTCCGCACCGAGCACGCCGGCCTGCCCTTCGGCATCCACTGCCGCCGCTCGCTCGCCCCCCACCTCGACGCCGACGCCGACGAGATCCTCGACATCACCAAGGCCTGCTACGACCGGTACCACGAGAAGTTCGACGAACCGTACCCCTTCGACTCGTACGACCAGGCCTTCGTGCCCGAGTTCAACGCCGGCGCGATGGAGAACCCCGGACTCGTCACCTTCCGCGACGAGTTCGTCTTCCGCTCCGCCGTCACCGACACCGAGCGGATGACCCGCGCCATGGTCATCGCCCACGAGATGGCCCACATGTGGTTCGGCGACCTCGTCACCCTGCGCTGGTGGGACGACATCTGGCTGAACGAGTCCTTCGCCGAGTACATGGGCTTCCAGACGATCAACGAAGCCTGCGCCGACCGCTTCGCCGACACCTGGATCGACTTCGGCGTCACCCGCAAGTCCTGGGGCTACGAGGCCGACCAGCGGCCCTCCACCCACCCCGTCGCCCCCGACCCGGACGCCGTCCCCGACACCGCCTCCGCGCTGCTCAACTTCGACGGCATCTCCTACGCCAAGGGCGCCTCCGCGCTGCGCCAGCTCGTCGCGTGGATGGGGGAGAAGGACTTCCTCGCCGGCATCAACATCCACTTCAAGCGGCACAAGTTCGGCAACGCCACCCTCGCCGACTTCATCGACAACCTCGCCGCCGCCACCGACCGCGACGTCCACGGCTGGGCCGAGCAGTGGCTGCGCACCACCGGCGTCGACACCCTCACCCCGCGCCTGGAGGGCGAGGGCCAGCACTGGCGGCTCACCGTCGACCGCGACGGCAGCCGTCCCCACCGCCTCGCCGTCGGCGTCTACGACCGCGACGCCGCCGGCGATCTCGTGCTCCGCGAGCGCCCCTGGGTGGACGTGCCGCAGGAGGCCCCCCTGGAGCTCGACGGCCCGCGCCCCGCGCTCGTCGTCCTCAACGACGGCGACCTCACGTACGCCAAGATGCGCTTCGACGAGGTGTCGCGGGAGACCGCCCTGCGCGGCCTCTCCCGCATCCCCGACCCCCTCACCCGCGCCGTCGTGTGGAACGCGCTGCGCGACATGGTCCGCGACGGCGCGCTGGCGCCCGCCGCCTACCTGGAGAGCGCGCTCGCCCACCTCCCCGAGGAGACGGACCTCGCCCTCGTCCAGGGCGTCCTCGGCTTCGCCCGCGCGCAGATCGCCGACCGCTACGTCTCCGAGACGGACCGGCCGGCCGCGCTCGCCACGATCTGCGAGATCGCCCGCGCCCTGATGCGCCGGACCGAGGACGGCGACGCGCCGGGCCTGCGCCTGACCGCCGTACGCACCTACATCGACAGCGCCACCACGCCCGACAAGATCGCCTCCTGGCTCGCCGACGGCACCGTCCACGGCGGCCCCGAGCTCGACCCCGAGCTGCGCTGGCGCATCCTCGCCCGGCTCGCCGTCCTCGGCGCCACCGACGAGGCCGCCATCGCCGCCGAGCTCGAACGCGACCGGAGCGCCTCCGGCCAGGAGGGCGCGGCCCGCTGCCGCGCCGCCCTGCCGACGACGGAGGCGAAAGAGGCCGCCTGGGCGTCCATGTTCGCCACCGACGACCTGTCCAACTACCTCTTCACGGCGACCGCGCAGGGCTTCTGGAAGCCCGAACAGGCCGAACTGGTACGGGACTACGTGGCCCGCTTCTACCTCGACGCCGTCGCCATGGCCGGGCGCCGCAGCCCCGCCATGGCCGAGGCGGCCGGCCGCTGGGCCTTCCCCTCGTACGCGGTCGACGCGGAGTCCCTGGCCCTCGGCGAACGCCACCTCGCGGACGACGAGATGATCCCGGCCCTGCACCGCAAGCTGGTCGACCAGTTGGACGACCTGCGCCGGGCGCTGCGCGTACGCGGCGAAGGCGTGTAGGGCCGGCCCGGTCTCGGGGGCGAGACGCCCCCGAGACCGGCCCGGACGTCCGGCCCCGGTCGGTGAGCGCCGCGTGCATGAGGGGCGCGGCGCCCACCGGGCACACCTGCGCGCTCCGGAACAGGGTCAGGGCGCGCCGGCAGTCCGGGCCCTCGACGGAGATCCGGGCGACGGGGGCGCGGGTGGTGCCGCGCCGCGCCACTCGTCCGAGCCCTTCACCGGCCCGGAACACCTGCCAGGCCGCACCGTCCCCGTCCACCCCTTGTCCCTCGTTCGGGTCACATCGAGAACCTCTTCGGACACACCACCAAAAACCCCGGCACCCTGTCGTCCATGCGTGCCGCACCCCTCGCCGGAGGCGCCCCCGGCCCCGACCACCTCCGCCCGCTCCTCGACACCGTCCTCGACGCCCTCCGCTCCGGCGCGGAGGAACGCGGCGGCCCCCTCCCCGCCGGCGGCCCGCACGCCGTCGCACACCAGCTGCGCGAGACCCTCGAAGGCCCGGCACTTCCGGACACCGGGACAGGCCAGGACGAAGCGCTCCGCACCCTCGTGCACGCCCTCGCCGCCGGCGCCGCCGACCCCGCGCACCCCCTCTGCGCGGCGCACCTGCACACCCCGCCGCTCGCCCTCGCCGCCGCCGCCGACCTCGCCGCGTCCGCGCTCAACCCGTCCCTGGACTCCTGGGACCAGGCCCCCGCCGCCTCCGCCCTCGAAGCGCTCGTGTCGGCGGCCCTCGCCGCCGAAGTGTTCCCGGCGGCGCCCGCACCCGACGCCCTGGTCACCACCGGCGGCACCGAGTCCAACCAACTCGCCCTGCTCCTCGCGCGCGAGCGCCACGGCTCCGTCCAGACCGTCGTGGGAGCCGACGCCCACCACTCCTTCCACCGCGCCGCCTGGCTGCTCGGCCTGCCCGAACCGGTCGTCGTGCCCGCCCCGAGCGGCACCATCGACCTCGTCGCCCTCGACGAGGCACTGACCGACCTCGCCGGCCGCCCCCTCCTCGTCGCCGCGACCGCCGGCACCACCGACGCCGGACTGATCGACCCGCTCCCGGAGATCGCCGAACTCTGCGCGGCGCACGGCGGCGCGGACCTGCACGTGGACGCCGCCTACGGCGGCCCGGTCCTCTTCAGCGACACCCACCGCCCCCTCCTCGCCGGGATCGACCGGGCCCGCACCGTCACCGTCGACCTGCACAAACTCGGCTGGCAGCCCGCCGCCGCCGGACTCCTCGCCGTACGGGACGGCGCCGACCTCGCCGTCCTCGGACACACCGCCGACTACCTCAACGCGGACGACGACACCGAGGCCGGACTCCCGGACCTCCTCGGGCGCTCGCTGCGCACCACCCGCCGCCCGGACGTCCTCAAGACCGCCGTCACCCTGCGGGCCCTCGGCCGCACCGGGCTCGGCGCGCTCGTCGACGTGTGCATGGACCGGGCGCAGCAGCTGGCCGACCTCGTCGAGAAGGCCCCGGGCCTGGAGCTGTACGCCCGGCCCGTCCTCACGACCGTCCTCTTCCGGCCGCACGACGCCGACGACACCACCGTCGCGGGCATCCGCCGCACCCTCCTCGCCGAGGGCCGCGCCGTCCTCGGCCGGGCCGGGGCCGACGGCCGGCTGTGGCTCAAGGCCACCCTGCTCAACCCCCACGCCACCCCCGACGACCTGGCACAGATCATCACCCTCGTGGAAGGCGGCATCGACCGATGACCGGCAGCACCCCCCAGCACGACCTCGACCGCCCGTACGACCTGGTCGGCGTCGGCATCGGCCCGTTCAACCTCTCGCTCGCCGCGCTCGGCCACGGCGTCCCCGGCGGCCTCGCGACGGCCTTCTACGAGCAGCGCCCGGCCTTCCACTGGCACCCCGGGCTGCTCATCGAGGGCGCCACCCTCCAGGTCCCGTTCCTGGCGGACCTGGTGACCCTCGCCGACCCGGCCAGCCCCTGGACCTTCCTCAACTACCTCCGCTCCCGCGACCGCCTCTTCCCCTTCTACTTCGCGGAGAAGTTCCACATCCAGCGCGCCGAGTACGACGCCTACTGCCGCTGGGTCAGCGAGCGGCTCCCCGGACTCCACTTCGCCCACCAGGTCGACGCGGTCCGCTGGAACCCCGAACGACGCCTCTTCGAGGTCGACTTCACCCAGCTGGACGCCGACGGCGAGGCCGAAGCCCTGGGCCGCTCGTACACCCGCAACGTCGTCCTCGGCGTCGGCACCGAGCCCTACGTCCCCGAGCCGCTGAGGCCGCTCGCCGAAGCCCCCGGCGTCCCGGTCATCCACTCCGCGGACTACCTCGCACACCGTGAGACCCTGCTCGCCGCCGGACACGTCACCGTCATCGGCTCCGGCCAGTCCGGCGCCGAGATCTTCCTCGACCTGCTGCGCGCCCGCCCGGCCGGCCAGGAAGCACTCCACTGGCTGGCCCGCACCGAGGCCTTCGCCCCCATGGAGTACTCCAAGCTCGGCCTGGAGCACTTCACCCCCGACTACACCCGCTACTTCCACGCGCTGCCCGAGCAGGTCCGCGGCGAACTCTTCCCCCGCCAATGGCAGCTGCACAAGGGCATCGACGCCGACACCATCGCCGCCGTCCACGACGAGCTCTACCGCCGCACCCTGCACGGCGGCTGGCCCGACGCCGTCCTCACCCCGGGCGTCCGGGTCCGCACCGCGGGCCGGGTGGCCACCACCAAGGTCGAACTGCACCTGGAGCACGTCCAGCAGGCCACCCGCTCCCGGCTGACCACCGACGCCGTCGTCCTCGCCACCGGCTACCAGGAGCGCCCCGTCGACCGGATGCTCGCCGGTCTCGACCCGTACCTGCGCCACGACTCCGCCGGCCGGGCCCGGATCGACGCCGACTACCGGCTGGTCCTCGACCCCTCCGTCACCGGCTCGGTCTACGTCCAGAACGCGGAGCGGCACACCCACGGCGTCGGCGCCCCCGACCTGGGCCTGGCCGCCTGGCGCAGCGCCGTCATCCTCAACTCGGTGACCGGCAAGGACCCGTACCCGCTGCCGCGCCGCACCGCCTTCACCACCTTCGGCCTGGACGCGCGAGAGGCGCCGAGCATTCCGGCCCAGGGCCAGAAGCTGACGCCTCTCGCTCGAAACGTGTGACGACCGGGGCGAGCCCTAGAAGACCGGCACGCCGTCCCGGGTCAGCTTCCAGTCCACCGACGCGAACGCCGCCGGGTCGACGGTCCCCTTCGCCTTCACCCACTGGATGATGGTGTTGCGGATCTCGTCCGAGTTCGACCACAGCTTCGGGGCGGCGGCGACGTGCGGGAAGGCGCCGCCACCGTTCGCCCGGTAGTTGTTGACGGCGAACACGAACTGCGCCGCCGGGTCGAGCGGCTTGCCCTGGAAGGACAGGTTCGCGATGCGCGAGCCGGCCGGCTTGGCGATGTCGATCTCGTACGTCAGACCGGACACGGCGTCGTAGTTGTAGTCCGGGGTGCCGTTCGCGTTGGTCAGCTTCGCGGTGTCCACCGGCGCGCCCGCCGCGGTCTGCACGTAGTACCGCGCCGAGAACTCCAGGTAGTCCTTCAGCTGGGCGCCCGTCATCAGGCGGGCCTCCATCGTGTTCTCGAAGGGGTAGAGCCCGGCGGCGTCCTTGATGGTGATCTGCCCGGCCGGGATGCGGGCCGTGCGGGAGAAGCAGGAGGCCTGCGACAGCACCGGCAGACCCGCGTACTGGCCGCCCGCGAGGGCGGCCTTCACGGTCTCGGCCTGGACGACGTTGATCAGGTCGATGATCGGCTCGTCCTTCCACGGCGCGTCGGCCGTGGTCATGGCGGCCGTCGAGGTGCCGATGACCTGGTTGACGTACTCCACGACCTTCTTGTGCTCGTCGACGAGCAGCCCGGTGATCTCCGGGTCCTCGGCCACCGTGTTGGAGTTGAGCACCTTGGCGCCGACCTTCTCGACGACCCAGCGGCCCTTCTCCCATACCAGCTCGAAGTCGAAGAGAGTCAGGCGCTGGCCCCACTTGAGCGGCTCGGACAGGACGACGTCCTTGCCGGTCGCCTTGTTCGTGACCTTGTACTCGGGGATCTCGGTGTGGGCGTGGCCCACGAGGATCGCGTCGATGCCCGGGACCTGCTCGGCGACGAGGCCGGCCGCGTTCTCGATGTACGGGAGCTGGTCGCCGTACGAGGAGGTGCCGCTGGAGCCGGAGTGGGCGGAGACGATCACCACGTCGGCCCCCATGGAGCGCAGCTTGGGCACCCACTTGGCCGCCTGCTCCTCCAGGCCGGGGAAGACCATCTTGCCGCTGACGTTGGCCTTGTCCCAGATGGCGATGCCGGGGTTGGTCAGACCGAGGACGGCGACCTTGACGTCACGGCCGTGCGGGGTGCACAGGCGGTGCATGCTGAACGGCGGGAAGGCCGGGCGCAGGGTCTTCGCGTCCAGCGCGTTGGCGCCGAGCAGCGGGAAGTCGCACTGCTCCTGGAACTTCCGCAGCACCGGGATGCCGTAGTTGAACTCGTGGTTGCCGAGCGCGGCGGCGTCGTAGCCGATGGCGTTCATGGCCTGGGCCATGGGGTGGACGGGGCCGCCGGTCTGGGTGATCGGGTCGACCTTGGCGTAGTAGTACGACAGCTGGGTGCCCTGGATGGTGTCACCGGCGTCGATGAGCAGGGTGTTGCGCTCGCCCTTCTCGGCACGGACCTGGTTGACCAGGGTGGAGATCTTGGCGAGGCCGACGTCGTTGTGGGCCTTGTCGTCGAACTCCTTGTCGGTGAAGTAGTCCCAGTTGAAGACGTTTCCGTGCAGGTCGGTGGTCCCCATCACGGTGAAGGCGTACCGCTTCCGCGGGTGCGGACGGCCGGCGCCGACGGTCTCCTCCGCGGCCTCGGCGGGGGCGGTGACGGCCCCGGCGAGGGCCACACCGGCCCCGGCGGCGGCCGAGCGCTCCAGGAACGTCCTGCGGTTCAGCGGCATGAGTGTTTCTCCCCTTGTGTTCTGTGGCGAGGGCGCGATCGTGGGCGCACAACGCGCGTAGATTCTGGCTCAGACCGCGCGGCCGCAACAGACCTTTCGAGTTACGGAGTGGGAAAGTGTTCGGTATGACGCAACAGCACCCCACCCCCGAGGCCCCCCAGGTGACGGTTCGCGGCGAGGGCCGGCTGGAGGTCGAACCCGAGCTCGCCCGGATCGGGGTCGCGGTACGCGCCAGGGGCACCGACCGAACCTCCGTCCTGGCCGCCCTCACCGCCCGGAACGCCGAGGCGATCACCCTCGTGAAGTCGTACGGCGAGGCCGTCGCCCTGCTGGAGACGGGCGCCCTGTCCGTCACCCCCGAGCCGGCCCGGCACGGCCGCGGCGAGCGGGTCCGCGGCTACCAGGGCTGGGTCCACCTGTCGGCCGAGCTGACCGACTTCACCGCCCTCGGCGAGCTCGTCACCCGCCTCGCCGATCTGGAATGGACCCGGGTCGACGGCCCCTGGTGGGCCCTGCGCCCGGACTCCCCGCAGCACGCGGAGGCCCGCCGACAGGCGGTACGGGACGCGGTGCGCCGGGCCCGCGAGTACGCCGAGGCGCTCGGCACCTCGCTGACGGCCCTGCTCGAACTCTCCGACACCGGGCTCACCCCGGGCATGCCCGGGCCGGCCGCCGGGATGCGCATGGCCTTCGCGGCCGAGGCGACCGAGACACCCGCCCCCCTGGACCTCGAACCCCAACGCCAGACGGTCACCGCGGAAGTCGCCGCACGGTTCACGATGGCCCCGCCCGCACTCTGAGACGAACGCCTTTTCGGCCCGAATTCCGCTCATCGGAGCAACCCGGCGCACAAATTCAAGACTTGTCAACAACCTTTCACGGAAAGGTTGTTGAGTAGTCATGCCCGGCCCCTTCGCTACCCACTGGTAAGGCCTAGGCTCGCCTTATGCGCCGAGCAAAAATCGTTTGTACCCTTGGGCCCGCCACCGAAACATACGACCAGATCAAGGCGTTGATCGAGGCCGGAATGGACGTGGCCCGCTTCAACCTCAGCCACGGCAGCTACGTCGACCACGAGGTGCGCTACCAGCACGTTCGCAAGGCCGCCGAAGAGACCGGCCGCAGCGTCGGCGTCCTCGCCGACCTTCAAGGCCCGAAGATCCGCCTCGGTCGATTCCGCGAGGGCCCCGTACTCCTTGAACGCGGTGACGAATTCACCATCACCGTCGAACCGGTCGACGGCGACCGCCACTGCTGCGGCACCACCTACGCCGGCCTCGCGGACGACGTCACCGCCGGCGAGCGCATCCTCGTCGACGACGGACGCGTCACCCTGGAGGTCACCACCGTCGACGGACCCCGCGTGCACACCCGGGTCGTCGAGGGCGGCATGGTCTCCGACAACAAGGGCCTCAACCTCCCCGGAGTCGCCGTCTCCGTCCCCGCCCTGTCCGAGAAGGACATCGAAGACCTGCGCTGGGCCCTGCGCACCGGCGCCGACGTCATCGCACTCTCCTTCGTCCGCAGCGGCCGCGACGTCGAGGACGTGCACCGGATCATGGCCGAGGAAGGCCGCAAGATCCCCGTCATCGCCAAGATCGAGAAGCCGCAGGCCGTCGAGAACATCGACGACATCGTCGCCGCCTTCGACGGCATCATGGTCGCCCGCGGCGACCTCGGCGTCGAAATGCCCCTGGAACAGGTGCCGATCGTCCAGAAGCGAGCCGTCAAACTCGCCAAGCGCAACGCCAAGCCGGTCATCGTCGCCACCCAGATGCTCGACTCGATGATCGACAACTCCCGACCCACCCGCGCCGAGGCCTCCGACGTCGCCAACGCCGTCATCGACGGCACCGACGCCGTGATGCTCTCGGGCGAGACCAGCGTCGGCAAATACCCCATCGAGACCGTCCGCACCATGAGCCGCATCGTCGAGGCGGCGGAAGAAGACATCCTCGCCAAGGGCCTCCCGCCCCTGACCGAACGCAACAAGCCCCGCACCCAGGGCGGCGCCGTGGCCCGGGCCGCCGCCGAGATCGGCGACTTCCTCGGCGCGAAGTTCCTCGTCGCCTTCACCCAGTCCGGCGACACCGTCAAGCGCCTCTCCCGCTACCGCTCCCCGATCCCCCTCCTGGCCTTCACCCCCGACCCGGAGACCCGCTCCCAGCTCAACCTCACCTGGGGCGTCGAGACCTTCCTCGGCCCGCACGTGGACTCCACCGACGCCATGGTCGCCCAGGTGGACGAAGAGCTGCTGCGCATCGGGCGCTGCAAGAAGGGTGACATCGTGGTGATCACGGCCGGCTCGCCGCCCGGCGTTGCGGGGTCCACCAACCTGGTCCGGGTGCACCACATCGGCGACCCGGTGACCAGCTGACGGGCGTCAGTACTTGGGGCCGATGTGGGCGTCCATGAGGGCCACCGAGTCCCTGCGGGCGACGGAGATGTTGTACGGCCTGCCCGCACGCGTGCAGTGCGTCCACTCGACGCCGAGCTTGTCGAGGGCGTCGGTGTACAGGCGGCGGATGTCGTCGGAGACGTTGGTGAAGAAGTAGCGGACGTACTCGTACCGCTTCTTCTCGCCCCGCACGACGCGGGAGGTCCAGTTGACGAGGCGGCACCCGTCGGAGTGGACCAGCCCGCGCACGAACTCCCACGCGTGCGCGTCGACGATCCGCTGCTGCCAGGCTTCGAGCGCGATGCGTCGCTCGTGTTTCTTGCCGGGGCCGTGCTGGGGGAACAGGCAGACCCAGTGCTGCGTGTAGGACTTCACCTCGACGCAGCCGGCCCTCTGTCGCCTGCCGGTACGGGGCTGGGGCAGCACCCTGCGCATGGCGTCCTCGGCCGCATCGATCAGGCCGACCTGGGTGGCGTTGCAGTAGACGGACAGGTGGTGCTGCTTGTGCCGGGAGACGATGTGGCCGTCACCAAGGTAGAGGCCGAGCAAGTACGCGTACGCGACTTCGTCGAAGTCTGTCCCCTCGCATCGGGGACATTGGGAACTCGCCTGGCGCCTGCCTGGACACTCGCCGCGTTTGGCCAGGTCCATGTGTTTCCAGTAGCTGATCGTGCCGCTGGGCACATTCAGCATCTGGGCGACATCGCGGTTCCGAGCGCCGCCGCGGAGGAGGGTGAGTGCCTGCTGTCGTACTTCAGTTCCATGGTCGTCCATGCGGCCACTTTGCGTGGCTGATCGTGTCCCTGTGTAACAAAAAGTGGAGATTCACGAGAATGTGAACCTCCACTTCAGCTGTACCGGGTGCGGGACTCGAACCCGCAAGCCCTCACGGGCAGAGGTGTTTGAGACCTCCGTGTATACCGTTCCACCAACCCGGCCAGATAGCTGATCGGAGTGTACCCGGTGCGGAAGCGCTGTGGCAGCTAGGTACCCTTCATGTGCAGCACCCGCCTTGTATCGAGGCCTTGAACGAGGAGCCCGCGTGACCGCCCCCGAGTCGCCCCAGCCCGACGCCGACGACGCCGCCCCCTCCCACGTCCCGCCGCTGACGACCCGTGTCGTCATCGCCGAGGACGAGGCCCTCATCCGTCTCGACCTCAAAGAGATGCTGGAGGAGGAGGGCTACACCGTCGTCGGCGAGGCCGGCGACGGGGCCACGGCCGTGGAGCTCGCCCGGGAGCACCGCCCCGACCTGGTGATCCTCGACGTGAAGATGCCCGTCCTCGACGGCATCTCGGCGGCCGAGAAGATCGCCGGCGAGTCGATCGCCCCGGTCCTCATGCTCACCGCCTTCTCCCAGCGCGAGCTCGTCGAGCGCGCCCGGGACGCCGGCGCCATGGCGTACCTGGTGAAGCCGTTCAGCAAGAGCGACGTGGTGCCGGCCATCGAGATGGCCGTCTCCCGCTTCGCCGAGCTGCGCGCCCTGGAGAAGGAGGTCGCCGACCTCTCCCAGCGTCTGGAGACCCGCAAGCTCGTCGACCGCGCCAAGTCGATCCTCCAGACCCAGTACGGCCTCACCGAGCCGGCCGCGTTCCGCTGGATCCAGAAGACCTCCATGGACCGCCGCATGTCGATGCAGCAGGTCGCCGAGGCGGTCATCGAGGACGCCGAGGAGAAGAAGGCCGCCAAGGCCAAGGAGCAGTAGGCGCCCCGCGTACGCGAGCAAGGGAGAAGGCCCGCCCCACGACGGTGTGGGGCGGGCCTTCTGCTTGCGGGGGAGGGGCTACTCCTCGCCGAGGTAGGTCTTGCGCACCTCGTCGTCGTGGAGCAGGTCCTGACCCGTGCCGGACAGCTTGATCTTGCCGACCTCGAGCACGTACGCCTGGTCCGCGAGCGAGAGCGCGGCCTGCGCGTTCTGCTCGATGAGCAGGATGGTCATGCCTTCGGACTTCAGCGTCGAGATGGTCTCCATGATCTTCTGCATCATGATCGGGGAGAGGCCCATCGACGGCTCGTCGAGCATCAGCAGCTTGGGCTGGGACATGAGCGCCCGGCCCATGGCCAGCATCTGCTGCTCACCGCCGGAGAGGGTGCCCGCGGCCTGCTTGCGACGCTCGCCCAGGATCGGGAAGAGGTCGTAGGCCTTCTGGATGTCCCGCTCGATGCCGTCCTTGTCCTTGCGGAGGAAGGCGCCGAGCTGGAGGTTCTCGGCGATGGTGAGCCGGGGGAAGATGTGCCGGCCCTCGGGGGAGTGGGCGAGTCCGAGCGAGACGACCTTGTGGGCCGGGATGCCGTTGAGCGCCTGGCCGTCGAAGCTGATCTTGCCGGAGGTGGGCTTGATCAGTCCCGACAGGGTCCGCAGGGTCGTGGTCTTGCCGGCGCCGTTGGTGCCGATCAGGGCGACGACCTGGCCGGCCTCGACGGAGAAGGAGATGCCCTTGACGGCCTCGATCTTGCCGTAGGCGACCCTGAGGTCCTCGACCTCCAGAAGTGCGGTCACTTGGAGTCTCCTTCGGTGGTGCTGTCCGCTTCGTCGGAAGCGGGAGTCTCGGCCGCGTCGGCGTCGGCGTCGGCCTCAGCCTCGGCGTCGGCGTCGGCGTCGGCGTCGGCGTCGGCGTCGGCCTCGGCGTCGGCCTCGGGCTCCGCGTCGGCCTCAGCCTCGGCGGTGGCCTCGGGCTCGGCCTCCACCTCGGGCTCGGCCTCCGCCTCGGTGGCGGCCTCGTCCTCGGCGGCGGCCTCCGCGGCCTCCACCTCGGCGAGCTCCTCCGCGCCCGGCGCGTCCTCGTACGGCGTGCCCAGGTACGCGGCCACGACGCGCTCGTCGCCCTGGACGACCTCGGCGGTGCCCTCGACGAGCTTCTCGCCCTGGACGAGCACGGCCACGCGGTCGCACAGCTTGAAGATGAACTTCATGTCGTGCTCGATGACCAGGACGGCGATGCCGCGGTCGCGGATCGCGAAGACGAGCTCCTCGGTGGTGCGGGTCTCGCTCTGGTTCATGCCGGCCGTCGGCTCGTCGAGCAGCAGCAGACCGGGGTCGCTGGCCAGCGCGCGGGCGATCTCCAGCTTGCGCTGCTCGCCGTACGGCAGGTTGCGCGCCAGGTGGTCCGCCTTGGCGGCCAGGCCCACGAACTCCAGGAGCTCCATGGCGCGGTCGCGCGAGGCGGCCTCCGCCTTCTTGAAGCCGGGGCCGCGCAGCAGCGCGGACCAGAGGCCCTCCTTGGTCCGGGTGTGGCGTCCGACGAGGACGTTCTCCAGGACCGTCATGTTGGAGAAGAGCCGGATGTTCTGGAAGGTGCGGGCGATGCCGGCCTGGGTGACCAGGTGCGGCTTCGGCGGCAGGACCGTGCCCTTGTAGCTGACCTGGCCCTCGGTCGGGACGTACAGACCGGTCAGGCAGTTGAAGAAGGTGGTCTTGCCGGCGCCGTTGGGGCCGATCAGACCGACGATCTCGCCCTCGCGGACGGTCAGGTCCACGCCGCGGACGGCGGTCAGACCGCCGAAGCGCATCGTCACGCCGCTCGCCTCGAGGACGGTGGCGGCCGTGGCCGTGGTGGTGCCGGTTTCGGTGGTGGTCGTCATGGCGTTCACGCCTCCGCCTTCGCCGTGCCGACGCCCGACTCCGCTTCAGCGGCCTGTCGTTGCTCCGGTACGTCGACCTGGTCGTCGTTCTCGTGGAATTCCAGCTGCGCCCGCTTGTTGGCGATGAGGCCCTCGGGGCGGAAGCGCATCAGCAGGATCAGGGCGATGCCGAAGCCGAGCAGCTGGTAGTCCTGGAGGAACGAGAGCTTGGCCGGGATCAGGAAGAGCAGGGCGGAGCCGACGATGGGGCCGGAGATGGTGCCCATGCCGCCGAGGATGACGGCCGCCAGCAGGAACGCCGAGTTCGGCGGGACGGGACCGGCGAACACGTAGTTCTCCGGGACCACCGTGGTGTTGACGTGCGCCTGCACGGTGCCCGCGAGGCCGGCCAGGGCCGCGCCGAGGGCGAAGGCGACGAGCTTCACCCGGAAGCCGTTGATGCCCATGGCGGTGGCGGCGGTCTCGTCCTCGCGGATCGCGACCCACGCGCGGCCGATGCGGCTGTTGCCCGCCCGGGAGAAGACGACCACGACCAGCGCCATGATGAGGATCATGAGCAGGTAGTAGTTGGCGTAGGCGCCGAGCTCGACACCGAGGACGGTGTGGGACTCGCCGAAGTTGTAGCCGAAGAACTCCAGCTGCGGGATGTTCGGGATGCCGTTCGGGCCGTTGGTGATCTGCGGGCCGGAGGTGCCGTCCAGGTTGCCCATGGCGATGCGGAAGATCTCTCCGAAGCCCAGGGTCACGATGGCGAGGTAGTCGCCGCGCAGCCGCAGGGTCGGGGCGCCGATGACGACACCGAAGACCAGCGAGGCGGCCATGCCGGTGAGGGCGGCGGCCCAGAAGGGGAACTGGACTCCGAAGGCGGAGGAGGTGGCGCCGGAGACCAGGGCGGCGGTGTACGCGCCGACACCGAGGAAGGCGACGTAACCGAGGTCGAGCAGACCCGCGAGGCCGACGACGATGTTCAGGCCGAGCGCGACGGTCGCGAAGATCAGGATGTTGACCGCGATCAGCGTGTACGTGTCGCCGCTCTGCTGGATGAACGGGAAGGCGATCGCCATGACGAGGCTGGCGGTGATCGTGACCTGGCGGTTGCGTGCGGTGATCTGCGAGAGGCGGGCGGTGAGCCCGGACTTGACCAGCGCGGTGGCGGAGAAGCCGACGAGGATCAGGTACGCGATGAAGAGCTGCGGTTCCGAGTCGTCGGTGTCGATGCCGAAGGTGACCACGAAGAGGCCCAGGGCGAAGACGGCGACGATGACCAGGACCTCGGCCCAGGACGGCAGCTGCTTCGCGGGGGCGGCCTTGCGGGTGTCGTCGGGCAGCTTGTACGCGGCGATCGCCGGTACGGCCGCGGCGATGACGGCGACGCCGGCTCCGGGCTCCAGGTCCACCAGGGCACCAAGCTCCACGATGATCGAGAGCGCGGTGAAGAGGGTGGTGGCGAAGGTGCCCAGGGCCAGGATCCACAGCGCCTTGCGGGAGCCGGTCGGGGCCAGCCAGCCGAGGCCCTTGATGCCGAGCCCGGAGAGCGCGTACAGGCCGGTGAGCACCGCGCCGACCAGCGTGAGCAGCTGGAGCGGGGCGGGGTTGCCGTAGATCGTGAGATTGCCGGGGAACGCGGTGGTCCACGTCCAGGCGAGGAAGGTGGAGGCGGCGGTCGCGACGGAGCCGGCGACGGCGGTCCAGAGCAGGGCCGCGGGCGCGGCGGGGGCCTTGGGGACGGCCTGGTCGAGAGTGGTGTCAGTCATGGTGCTCACGCCCTGTCCGCGACGCGCTCGCCCAGCAGACCCTGTGGCCTGACGAGGAGTACGAGGATGAGGAGGACGAAGGCCCACACGTTGGACCAGGCACCGCCGCCGAGCTGCTGCATGCCGGGGATGTCCTCGATGTAGGCGATCGAGAGGGACTCGGCGATGCCGAGGACGACGCCGCCGACCATGGCGCCGTAGATGTTGCCGATGCCGCCGAGGACGGCCGCGGTGAAGGCCTTGAGGCCGAGGATGAAGCCCATCTCGAAGTTGATCTGGCCCTTGTCGAGGCCGTAGGCGACGGCGGCGACGGCGGCGAACGCGGCACCGATGGCGAAGGCCATGACGATGATGCGGTCGGTGTTGATGCCCATCAGCTTCGCGGTGTCCGGGTCCTGCGCGGTGGCCTGCATGGCGCGGCCGCTGCGGCTCTTCGAGACGAAGACGCCGAGGGCGAGCATGCACAGCGGGGCCAGGGCGAGCACGAAGGCGTCGGCGCGCTGGATCTGGAGGCTCTCGGTGATCTTGAAGGCTTCGCCCTTGAACTCGGGGAAGCTGACGGCCTTCTTGGCGTCCGGGTAGAACTGCCACACGAGCTGCTGCAGCGCGATGGACAGGCCGATCGCGGTGATCAGCGGGGCGAGCCGGGGCGCGTTGCGCAGCGGCCGGTAGGCGAACCGCTCGGCGGCGGTGGCGACGGCCACGGAGGCGATCGCGCCACCGACGATCATGAGCGGGATCGCCACCAGAAGGGACGTTCCGCTCGGCAGAGCGGTATAGGTGGTGAGGGCGCCGAAGCCCCCGATCATGAAGATCTCGCCGTGGGCGAAGTTGATGAGCTGGACGATGCCGTAGACCATGGTGTACCCGATGGCTATGAGGCCATAAAGGGCACCGAGGGCAAGGCCGTTGGCCAGCTGTTGCGGCAGTTCGTGCACCGCAGGCCTCCGATGAGCTTGTCGGATAAGACTCCGCGCGAGGGCGCTGTTTGCGCCCTCGCGCGGCTGTGGTTCAGGTGGTGCGGGGCTCCCGGCCGGGGGACCGGGACGGTGTGCTTACTGGTTGAAGGTGTCGCTCTTGACGTCGACCCACTTGCCGCCCTCGACCTTGTAGACCGTGAGCTGCTTGTTGGTGGTGTCGCCGTACTCGTCGAACGAGACCTTGCCGGTCACGCCGTCGAAGGAGACCTTGCCCAGGGCCTCGGTGACCTTGGCGCGGGCGTCGGTCGGGACCTTGCCGCCGTTGGCGGCGACGACGGCCTTGACGGCCTGGATGATCGCCCAGCCGGCGTCGTAGGAGTAGCCGCCGTAGGCCGCGTAGGGGTCCTTGTAGCCGCCCGCGTTGTAGTCCGCGATGAACTTCTTGGCGGTGTCGAGCTTCTCGACCGGGTAGCCGATCGAGGTGGCCAGGTCGCCCTCGTTGGCCTCGCCGGAGGCGCTGATGAAGGCCGGGTCGTAGATGCCGTCGCCACCCATGACCGGAACCTTGGCGCCGGTCTTCTTGATCTGGTCGGAGAGCAGACCGCCCTCGGGGTACTGGCCGCCGAAGTAGACGGAGTCGGCGCCGGTGCCCTTGACCTTGTCGGCGGTGGAGGAGAAGTCGGTCTCCTTCACGGTGACGTGGTCGGTGCCGACGACCTGGCCGCCGAGACGCTTGAACTCGTCGGTGAAGATCGCCGCGAGGCCGGCGCCGTAGGTCTGCTTGTCGTCGACGACGAAGACCTTCTTCTTCTTCGCGTCGTTGAAGAGGTACTGGGCGGCGAACTTGCCCTGGACCACGTCGGTGGCGGCGGTACGGAAGTAGGTCTTGAAGGGACGCTTGAACTCGCCCTTGCCCCAGTTGTCACCCTGCGACAGGGAGGGGTTCGTGTTGGCGGGGGAGACCTGCGCCAGGTTGGCGGCGGCGAAGACGCCCTGCATCTGCTGGGAGACGCCGGAGTTCAGCGGGCCGACGACACCGACGACGTCCTTGTTGCCGACCAGCTTGGTGGCGTTGGCCTGGCCGGAGGCCGGGACGGCCTGGTCGTCGAGGGCCTCGATCTTGAACGTGACGCCCGGGACTTCCTTGTTCTTGTTGGCGGTCTGGACCGCCAGGTCCACGGAGTTCTTGATGCCCTGGCCCAGAGCGGAGAGCGAACCGGTGAGCGGGGCGTCCACACCGATGACGACGGTGGTGGTGCCGCCGGCGTTGTCGCCGCCGCCGCCCTTGCCCTCGTCGCGCGAACCGCAGGCGGTGAGGGTGAGCGCTCCCGTGGTGAGCACGCTGGTCAGGATGAGCAAAGAACGGTGTCGCACGAAAAATCCTTTCCCTGGCGCGGCCCCCTCAAGCTGAGGCGGTGCCGTGAAGCTGTGTAGCTAGAGGTGCCGTTTTCGATGCCGGGCCGTACTGGTGGAGCAGGGCCGTGCAGAGGAAGCGCCCGGCGGCGCGGTGACTGGCCGTGACTCTAAGCGCAGCCGGGGAAGGTCCGGGAGCGCCCAGGTCAGGATGTGACTGTCTTGTTATGCCGACGGGGGGAACCGGTGTGCGGGCCATGGGCAAACTAGGGCATATCGGTCTCTAGTTCGGTGTTCACATAGTGAGAACGCCCAGTTCCGCTAAGGGGCTTGAGCAGATCTTGGTCCTGACGGCCCCCTCGGAGGACTCTCCGGATATCGGACAATGGCCTCATGGCCAGCGGACGAACGGACTGACCGGCGCACTCCGCTTCCCCCTGGCGCGGATGTCACGCAGCGTTACGAGGGAGATGGCCGGGAACCGCTGGTCGGAACTCTCTGTTCGCTGGGCGGGCGCCAGTTCTCCGAACTACCGGTCGCCCCCTTCGCCGCCTCGCAGCGTCGCCGCGCCTCCCGATCGGTGAGCGCGAAGGCCGCCTCGCGGCCCCGGCCCCGCTCCTCGGCCCGCGCCGCCACCAGCACGTCGTCGTGGATCTCGTACTGCTCGTTGGACATCCCCTTCTGCTCCCAGTCGAGCCCCGCCCACTTGCTGCCCTTCAGGGCCTCTTTCACCCAGTACGAGACGAGACTTGTGCACACGTCCGCCGGTGAGCTGGTGCGCGGCGCCGGGCTCCGGGCCGGCTGCCGGGCCGACTCGCAGCCGGCGGACACGGTCAGGAGACACCCGGCCAGGGCCGCTGCGATCGCGGCCCTGGCCGGGTGGAACCGCCTGCGGGTCACGGCAGTTGCACGTACGGCTTCAGGAAGTCACGCGCGCCGGGAGTGTCCAGTCGGTACACCACGTTGGTGGCGTAGCAGGGCGTGTCACCCGTGATCGTGGTGGCGACCAGGGTCAGCCTCCCGCCCAGCGTGGCGAAGTTCGGCCCGCCCGAATCCCCGTAGCAGGCACCGCCGTTGCCCTGCGGGGCCGTCATGCCCAGCCGGATCCACGCGGCGTTCAGCGCGTCGAAGGAGACCGGCGCCTTCATGCGGACGCCGCCGCCGGGATGGGTCTGGCCGCCCGGCCCGCGCCGCGCCTCCTGGGTCCCGTAGCCGGCGACCAGGAACGAGGTGTCGTCCAGTCCCTGGGGGCCGAGCGCGCCGAGCGCACCCGCCTTCGGGAGCGCCGCCGGCGTGAAGGACCAGCGCTCCCTGATCTTGGCCGAGGGCAGTTCGATCACCGAGATGTCATGCGTGTCGGCCGCCGGCCCGGGGTAGGCGGGGTGACTGTGCGCGACGCCCTCGATGGCCACGGCCCGCGCGACGGCCGCCGGGTCCCCCGGGTGCTCGGCGGCGGCGCGGTCCAGACCGGTCTGCACGTCCTGGTCGAGGGAGACGTGGAAACGCACGTTCTCCGGCCAGTCCGTCGTGCAGTGCGCCGCGGTCAGGAAGGTGTCCGCGTCGATCATGGTCCCCGAGCAGACCCAGTCGACCCGGTCGGGGGTGCTCGGATCGGCGTCGTCGTCCCAGGTCGCGATCAGCGCGCCGACCTCGGTGCGTTCGGGCGCGGGGGTCGCGTTGTACGAGTTGATCGCGGCGGACGGTACCGCGGTGGCGAGAACGGCGGCGCAGGCCGCGGCGGCCGCCAGGGTGATGGCGCGTGGCGCAGTCACGGGTGTCCCCTCGTCGTGTGAGCGGACCGCCAGTGAAGCGGGTGTTGCGCGAGGGGACAAGAGGCCCTGGGAAAAGGGGAGTTCAGGAAGGTGCCCGAGGGGCGGCGTCCGGGCATCGGAGCGCGGGAGGATGCCCGGCGACGGCGACGGCGACGGCGACGGCGGGGAGGGGCCCGGGGCCGGAGCGGGAGAGGGGTGTCCGGACGGTTCGGGCGACCTCCACGAGCGAAGCAAGAGGAGCTCGACGCCCGCGCCCCCGCCCCCGCGGAGGCCACGGACCCCGGGCGGGCGCGGGCTCACCGGTCCGGGCCCCGGGCGGGCGCGCGGGGTTCCGGCGGCGTCGCGGGTCACCGTCCGGACCCCGGCGGGTGCACGGGGTCACGGTCCGGACCCGGGCGGGCGCACGGGGTTGACCGGCCCGGACCTGGGCGGGCGCACGGCGGCGGCGGCCCGGACCCTGGCGGGGCGCCGGGGCCCTGTCGCCATCGCCGGAGGGGCGTCTCAGGCCCCGTCGACCCGTCCCGCCGCCGGCAGGTTGTCCGCGTCCTTCGCGCCGATCTCCCGCAGCATGCAGGTCAGCCGCGCCGAGCACACCCGCTTGTCCTGCTCGTCCGTGATCACGATCTCGTACGTCGCGGTGGACCGCCCCCGGTGCACCGGCGTGGCGACCCCGGTCACCAGCCCGCTGCGCGCCCCGCGGTGGTGCGTGCAGTTCAGGTCCACACCCACGGCGATCTTGGACACCCCGCCGTGCAGCATCGAGCCGATCGACCCCAGGGTCTCGGCCAGTACCGCCGAGGCGCCGCCGTGCAGCAGCCCGTACGGCTGGGTGTTGCCCTCGACCGGCATCGTCCCGACCACCCGGTCCGCCGACGCCTCCAGGATCTGCACGCCCATCCGGTTCCCCAGGTGCCCGGCCGAGAAGAGGGCCGGCAGGTCGACACCGAGCGAGGCGTACTCGTCGATGACCTCCTGCGGAAACTTCACATGCTGCTGCTCACCCATGGCCCGGCTCCGTTCGTCTTCGTACGGCTGTCGATCACTGTGTACCGCCACCCACCCGCGCACCACCCACGTGCTGAGCAAGCGCTTAGGCGGACGGCTGCCGCGATTCTTCCAGACGCACGATCACGGACTTGCTGGCGGGGGTGTTGCTGATGTCGGCCGTCGACTCCAGCGGCACCAGCACGTTCGTCTCCGGGTAGTACGCGGCCGCGCAGCCCCGGGCCATCGGATAGTGCACGACGCGGAAGCCGGGCGCCCGCCGCTCGCTGCCGTCGGTCCACTCGCTCACCAGATCCGCGTACGCCCCGTCCGCGAAGCCCAGCGCCGCCGCGTCCTCGGGGTGCACCAGGACCACGCGGCGCCCGCCCGTGATGCCCCGGTAGCGGTCGTCGAGACCGTAGATCGTGGTGTTGTACTGGTCGTGCGAGCGCAGCGTCTGCAGCAGCAGCCGCCCCTCCGGGACCTTCGGGAACTCGACCGGCGCCGCCGTGAAGTTCGCCTTCCCCGTCGCCGTCGGGAACCGGCGCTCGTCACGCGGCGCGTGAGGCAGCGCGAAACCGCCCGGATTGCCCGCGAGCCGCGCGTTGAAGTCCTGGAAGCCGGGGATCACGCGCGCGATGCGGTCGCGGATCACCGCGTAGTCCGCCTCGAAGTCCTCCCACGGCGTGGCCGAGCCCGCCCCGAGCACCGCCCGCGCCATCCGCGCCACGATCGACGGCTCGGACAGCAGCTGCGGGCTCGCCGGCGGCAGGTTGCCGCGCGAGGCGTGCACGAGGCCCATGGAGTCCTCGACCGTCACGAACTGCTTTCCGCTCTTCTGCACGTCCTTGTCCGTGCGGCCGAGCGTCGGCAGGATCAGCGCGCGCGTGCCCGTGACCGCGTGCGAGCGGTTCAGCTTCGTCGACACGTGCACCGTCAGGCGCGCGTTCCGCATCGCCGCCTCGGTCACCTCGGTGTCCGGGGTCGCGCCCACGAAATTGCCGCCCATGGCGAAGAACACCTTCGCCTCGCCGTCGCGCAGCGCCTCGATCGAGCGCACCACGTCGAAGCCGTGGTGACGCGGCGAGACGATCCCGAACTCCTTGTCCAGGGCGTCGAGGAAGGCCGCCGCGGGCCGCTCGAAGATCCCCATCGTGCGGTCGCCCTGCACGTTGGAGTGCCCGCGCACCGGGCACACCCCGGCGCCCGGCCGGCCGATGTTGCCGCGCAGCAGCAGGAAGTTGACCACCTCGCGGATGGTCGGCACGGAGTGCTTGTGCTGGGTGAGGCCCATCGCCCAGCACACGATGGTCCGCTCCGAGGCGAGCACCATCTCCAGCGCCCGCTCGATCTCCGCGCGGGAGAGTCCGGTCGCGGCGAGCGTCTCCTCCCAGTCGGCGGCCTTCGCGGCCGCCGCGAACTCCTCGTACCCGTGGGTGTGCGCGTCGACGAACTCCTCGTCGACGGCTCCGGGGGTGTCCAGGACCAACTTGTTGAGCAGCCGGAACAGTGCCTGGTCGCCGCCGATGCGGATCTGCAGGAAGAGATCGGTGAGCGCGGCGCCCTTGAGCATGCCCTGCGGCGTCTGCGGGTTCTTGAACCGCTCCAGGCCCGCCTCCGGCAGCGGGTTCACGGAGATGATCCGCGCCCCGGCCGCCTTCGCCTTCTCCAGGGCGGACAGCATCCGCGGGTGGTTCGTCCCCGGATTCTGCCCGGCGACCACGATGAGGTCCGCCTGGTGCAGGTCCTCCAGGGAGACGCTGCCCTTGCCGATGCCGATCGTCTCGTTGAGCGCGGAGCCCGAGGACTCGTGGCACATGTTGGAGCAGTCGGGCAGGTTGTTGGTGCCGAACTCGCGGGCGAACAGCTGCAGCAGGAACGCCGCCTCGTTGCTCGTCCGCCCGGAGGTGTAGAAGAGCGCCTCGTCGGGGGAGGAGAGCGCGGTCAGCTCCTCCGCGATGATCGCGAACGCCCGCTCCCAGGACACCGCCTCGTAGCGGTCGGCGCCCTCGGGCAGGTACATCGGCTGCGTGATCCGGCCCTGCTGGCCCAGCCAGTAGCCGCTGCGGGTCGCCAGGTCCGCCACCGGGTGCGCGGCGAAGAAGTCCGGCGTCACGCGGCGCAGCGTCGCCTCCTCGGCGACCGCCTTGGCCCCGTTCTCGCAGAACTCCGCCACGTGTCGCTTGTCGGCCTCCGGCCAGGCGCAGCCGGGGCAGTCGAAGCCGTCCTTCTGGTTGACCTTCAGCAGGGTCCGCGCGGTCCGCCGCACGCCCATCTGGGCCTGGGCGATCCTCAGCGTGTGCCCGATGGCGGGCAGCCCGGCGGCCGCGTGCTGCGGCGCCGCGACCTGCGGCGCGTCCTGGACCGGGTCGCCGACCGGCGGCTTGCTGACCATCGCGCTCTCCCTTGAGCGGTGGAGGACCTCGTACGCCCCCGATCCTGTCACGCCCCACCGACAACGGACCACGCGCGGTCCGCGCACCTACCGTGCGCGGTCGGTCACGGTCGGCGTGGACGGGAATGTCAGTGACGCGTGGCAGGATCGTCCCGTGGCCGAGACAGCAGCGAAGAAGACCGAGATGACCGAAGAGAACCGCCCGCGCCTGCTCCTCATGGACGGGCACTCCCTGGCGTACCGGGCGTTCTTCGCGCTCCCCGCGGAGAACTTCACCACCGCGTTGGGGCAGCCGACGAACGCGATCTACGGATTCGCGTCGATGCTGGCGAACACGCTCCGCGACGAGGCGCCCACGCACTTCGCCGTCGCGTTCGACGTGTCCCGCAAGACCTGGCGCTCGGACGAGTTCCCGGAGTACAAGGCGAACCGCTCCAAGACCCCGGACGAGTTCAAGGGGCAGGTCGAGCTGATCGGCGAGCTGCTCGACGCCATGCACGCCCCCCGCTTCGCGATCGAGGGCTTCGAGGCGGACGACGTCATCGCCACCCTCGCCACCCAGGCCGAGGCCGCAGGCTTCGAGGTGCTCATCGTCACCGGCGACCGCGACTCCTTCCAGCTGGTCACCGACCGCACCACCGTGCTGTACCCCACCAAGGGCGTCTCCGAGCTGACCCGCTTCACCCCGGAGAAGGTCCAGGAGAAGTACGGTCTCTCGCCCTCGCAGTACCCGGACTTCGCCGCCCTGCGCGGCGACCCGTCGGACAACCTGCCCGGCATCCCCGGCGTGGGGGAGAAGACCGCCGCCAAGTGGATCAACCAGTTCGGCTCCTTCGCCGAGCTGGTGGAGCGTGCCGAGGAAGTCAAGGGCAAGGCAGGCCAGAACTTCCGTGACCATCTGGAGTCGGTGAAGCTCAACCGCCGCCTCACCGAGATGGTCCGTGACGTCGAGCTGCCCAGGACCGTCCAGGACCTGGCCCGCGAGCCGTACGACCGCACGGCCGTCGCCCTCGTCCTCGACACCCTGGAGATCCGCAACCCGTCGCTGCGCGAGCGGCTCCTCGCCGTCGACCCCGGCGCCGCCGAGGAGACCGCCCCCGCCCCGGCGCCCGGCGTCGAGCTGGACTTCACCGTCCTCGGCTCCGGGGAGCTCGCCGACTGGCTCGCCGAGCACGGCGGACAGCCGCTCGGTGTCGCCACCCTCGACAGCTGGGCCCTCGGCACCGGCAGCGTCGCCGAGGTCGCCCTCGCCTCGGGCGACGGCGCGGCCGCCTGGTTCGACCCGTCGCAGCTCGACGAGGCCGACGAGAAGACCTGGGTCGAGTGGATCGCCGACCCGGCCCGCCCCAAGGTCATGCACAACGCCAAGGGCGCCATGCGGGTCTTCCCCGAGCACGGCTGGAGCGTCGCCGGCGTCACCATGGACACCGCCCTCGCCGCGTACCTGGTGAAGCCCGGCCGCCGTTCCTTCGCCCTCGACGCGCTCTCCGTCGAGTACCTGGGCCGCGAGCTGGCCCCCGCGGCGGCCGCCGACGGCCAGCTCGCCTTCGGCGCCGACGACACCGCCGAGGCCGAGGCCCTGATGACCCAGGCCCGGGCCGTCCTCGACCTCGGGACCGCCTTCGAGGAGAAGCTCGCGGAGGTCGGCGCGAAGGAGCTGCTCCACGAGGTCGAACTCCCGACCTCGGCCCTCCTCGCCCGCCTGGAGCGGCACGGCATCGCCGCCGACCGGGACCATCTGGAGGCCCTGGAGCAGCAGTTCGCCGGAGCGGTGCAGCAGGCCGTGAAGGAGGCGCACGCCTCCGTCGGCCACGAGTTCAACCTGGGCTCGCCCAAGCAGCTCCAGGAGGTCTTCTTCGGCGAGCTCAACCTGCCCAAGACGAAGAAGACCAAGACCGGCTACACGACGGACGCCGACGCGCTCGCCTGGCTGGCGGGGCAGACCGAGCACGAGCTCCCGGTGATCATGCTCCGCCACCGTGAGCAGGCCCGCCTGCGCTCCACGGTCGAGGGCCTGATCAAGACCGTGGCCGCGGACGGTCGCATCCACACCACCTTCAGCCAGACGGTGGCCGCGACCGGCCGCCTCTCCTCGACCGACCCCAACCTGCAGAACGTGCCGGTGCGGACGGACGAGGGCCGCGCCATCCGTCACGGCTTCGTCGTCGGTGAGGGCTTCGAGGCCCTGATGACCGCCGACTACAGCCAGATCGAGCTGCGCGTGATGGCCCACCTCTCCGAGGACGAGGGCCTCATCGAGGCCTTCGCCTCCGGCGAGGACCTGCACAACACGGTCGCCTCGCAGGTGTTCGGGGTCGAGCGCTCCGCCGTCGACGCCGAGATGCGCCGCAAGATCAAGGCCATGTCGTACGGCCTGGCCTACGGCCTCTCCGCGTTCGGCCTCTCCCAGCAGCTGAACATCGACCCGGCCGAGGCCCGTGGCCTGATGGACACCTACTTCGAGCGCTTCGGCGGCGTGCGCGACTACCTGCGCCGGGTCGTCGACGAGGCGCGGGCGACCGGTTACACCGAGACCATGCTCGGCCGCCGCCGCTACCTGCCGGACCTTAACAGCGACAACCGCCAGCGCCGCGAGGCCGCCGAGCGGATGGCCCTCAACGCCCCGATCCAGGGCACCGCGGCGGACATCGTCAAGGTCGCCATGCTCCGCGTCGACCGTGCCCTCACCGAGGCCGGCCTCGCCTCCCGCATGCTCCTGCAGGTCCACGACGAAATCGTCCTCGAACTCGCCCCCGGCGAGCGCGACCAGGTCGAGTCCCTTGTCCGCGAGAACATGGCCGACGCAGCCGACCTCCGCGCCCCCCTGGACGTCTCGGTCGGCGTGGGCCCGAACTGGGACTCGGCGGCCCACTGACCGAGGGGCCCGCCCCTGCGGGGGCGGGCCCCTCGGCGGGACCCACCCCGCTCGGTGCGCGATCCGCCCGACCGGGACGGGAGGGATCAGCGCGGTCCCGGACGGGAGCGTTCCGGCGTACGCCCGGTCGCCGGACCCGCCGAACGGTCCGCCCCTGCGAAACCGTCTCCGGTACGCCCTTCGGCGCGCTCCTCCGGCTGCCCCGCCTGCCCCGGGGCTCCCGGCCGCGCCGACCACAATCGCACCCGCAGCCCCGTCCCGTAGAGCACCACCCCGAGGAACAGCCCGGCACCCGAGCCGAAGCAGAACGTCGGGATGACGTCCAGAGGCGTGTCGACCCAGCCCCAGTACGCGTACCAGCGCAGCACCCGATGGGCCGCGCCGGCCAGGACGCACGCCCCGATCACCCCCGCCGCGAGCCGCCGCCCGCGCCGGTCGAGGACGGGGAGCGCCGCCGGTACGGGAGTGTCCGCCGGCACCGCCCGCAGCGCCCGTACCGCGCACCAGGTGAGCAGGACCAGGGCGAGCGCCGAACCCCCGTACTGCGCGTACAGATAGACGGGAAGACCGCCCACCACCTCGCCCAGGACCGGGATCAGTCGCGTCCCCCACCGGTCGAGATGCGTGAACGCGTCCCACACGACGTGCGTCGTCGCCCCGAGCGCGGCCGAGACGCCGAACCAGAAGGCGAGCAACGCCGGACGGCGCTCCCGCCACGGTCGGCCGCGGAGGATCGCGTACACCCGGCCGCGCCACCGCTGCGGCAGCAGTGCCACGAGCGGCTCCCGCACCAGCAGCCACAGCCCCACCAGGGCGGCCGTGATGAGCACGTCGACGGTGACGACGCCCAGGAAGGAGTGGGTGACCTTCCCGAAGAACATCGCGTCGGGCACGGCCGTCGCCGCGAAGTAGGTCATGTCGGGGGAGAAGGAACCGGCGACCAGCGCCGACGCCACCAGCGGACCGCGAGCCGTCCCGTTCCGGCGGATGCCTGGCAGGACAGCGGCGGCATGGCTGAGCGTGAACGGCACGAATCTCCCCCTCGTCCGATGTGCCCGGAGTGCGTCCAGTATTCAGGACCGATCGGCGTCGAACGACCGGACGGCCAAGTGGTGACGAAACCGTGAAACACGGTCAGGGCGCGGTGTTGGGGTGACCCGAGTTGGCATAGGGTCTGCAGTCGGACCCGCGCGGGGAGCGCGGACGCGGGACACGGGGAGGGACCACACGTATGGCAGCGCACTTGGGCCGTCGGCTGCGCAGGGGAGCCACCAGCGGCGCGGTGGTGGCGGCGGCCGTCGCGGCGCTCGCCGCTTCGCAGGCGCCGGGCGCGACACCGCCTGCGGACAGCGCGAGCGGTGACCTGCCGATCGGCGCGGGCGACACGACCACGCCCCCGGACGGCTCGGCTTCCGGCGACACGCCGTACTACACCGACCTGCCGCCGCTGAACACCCCCAACAAGCCGGGTGCTCCCACCAATCTGCCGCTCATCACCGGCCCCGCGCAGGCCGGCATACCCGCGACCGTCCTCGCCGCCTACCAGCGCGCCGAGCAGTCGATACGGTCGACCGACCCCAGCTGCAACCTGCCGTGGCAGCTCCTCGCGGGCATCGGCAAGGTCGAGTCCGGGCAGGCGCGCGGCGGGGCCGTCGACGCCAACGGCACGACCACCTCCCCGATCCTCGGCCCGGTCCTCAACGGTGTCGGCTTCGCGAACATCTCGGACACGGACAAGGGCGCCTACGACGGCGACGCCGTGCACGACCGCGCGATAGGCCCGATGCAGTTCATCCCGTCCACCTGGGCCACCTGGGGCCAGGACGCCAACGGCGACGGGAAGAAGGACCCGAACAACATCTACGACGCGGCCCAGGCCGCCGGCCTCTACCTCTGCGCCAACGACCGCAACCTCGCGGTCAAGGCGGACCTGGACCGGGCGATCCTCAGCTACAACCGCTCGACGGAGTACCTGAACACCGTCCTGTCCTGGTTCGAGTACTACAAGCGCGGCACCCACCAGGTGCCCGACGGCACCGGCGTGCTGCCCGGCGACCGCAGCGACAACCGGGGCGTCACGCCCGGCCGGACCACCCCGTCCCCGACCGCTCCCGTCACGCCGAAGCCCACCACCCCGGCCAAGCCCAAGCCGACGCCGACCACCCCGCCCACCACCGATCCGGCGGCCAAGGTCGTACGCATCAGCAGCGCCGCCTCCGGCACCCTCAGCGCCACGGCGGGCAGCACCTTCGCGAACCGGGCCGCGGTCCAGGCGGTCGACCTGGCCGGCAAGCCGGTCGCCGGCGTCCAGGTGCGCTTCCGGATCGAGGGGGAGACGGACGCCCGCTTCGCCGTCGGCGCCCGCGAGGTCACCGCCGTCACGGCGAGCACCGGCAAGGCCGCCGCGCCGACCCTCAGGGCCGGCGAGCGGACCGGTGGCTTCAAGGTGACCGCCACCGTGGTGGGCCGGAGCCTGAACGCCGTGTCGTTCACCGCGAACGTCACCGAGCGCACCGCCGACACGCTCACCCGCCTCGACGCCAAGGACCTCGCGGCCACCACCGGCGGCGAGTTCACCGACCCGGTGCGGATCAAGGCCGTCGACGGCGGGTCGATCGCCTCCGGCGTCGCCGTCATGGCCACGTTCGTCACCTCGGCGAGCGACCCGGAACCCGCCACCGACGGCCCCTTCTTCAAGGCCGCGGACGGCTCCGTGGTCCGCACCCTCACCGTGAGGACGAACGCCGAGGGCCTCCTCGAACTGCCGACGATCTTCGCGGGCGACAAGGCCGGCACCTTCACCCTGCGGCTGACCGCGCCCGGCGGTGGCACGGTGACCGTCGAGCTCAAGGTCACCGCCCCGGAGCCCGAGCCGACCCCGACGCCTTCCCCGTCCGGGTCGACCACGCCGACCCCGGCGCCGTCGGCGTCCGCGCCGGAGGCCACGCCCTCCTCCTGACGCCGCCTCACCCGCGCCCACCGCGTCGTCGCCGCCCCCGTGTCCCCTGTGGACCCGGGGGCGGCGCCGTGCGTTCTGAGTGCAACGTGTTCTCATCTCGCGATCGCGTTGCTACGGTGCCCCCGCCCTGACGATGCATCAGATCGAGTACCGGGAGGCCGACCATGCGTGCCCTTGCCGCAGCCGTCATCGGACTCGTCCCCGTCCTCCTCTTCGTCCTGCTCGTCTCCCTGGTCGATCTGCCGCCGGACGGACCCACCTCACCCAAACCCCTGCTGACCGCCGATCCCGGCCCCAAGAAGTGAGGGGCCGACCGATGCGCCGCCGAGCCAGCCTCGTCCTGCTCGCCTTCGCCGTCTTCTTCGCCGCGATGGCCCCCACCCTGCGCTGGTACGCCTTCCCGCGCCTCGCCAAGATCCCCCCGAACCAGTACCAGGAGACGGTCCTGGAGGCGAAGCCGGCCACCCTGCTCAACTACGGGACGCTCACGTCCGAGAAGGTCGACAAGATCACGATCGTCCAGACGCTCAAGGGCAACGTCGAGGAGTCGAAGAGGATCGAGGCCGACGCCGGTCGCGACGTCGTCGTCTGGGACTCCCTCTCCTACGTCCTCGGCCCCGACGGCAAGATGGTCTCCAAGATCCCCGAGCGCTACATCTTCGACGCCCACACCCAGGACCCCGTCCACGCCACCGGCGAGATGGTCGACGGCGACCCGGTCCGGCGAGAGGGCATCGAGTTCAAGTGGCCCTTCCTCACCGAGAAGCGGGACTACCAGTACTTCGACGCCCAGACCCGCACCTCCGCCCCCATCCACTACAAGGGCACCCGCACCTTCCGAGGCCTGGAGGTCTACTACTTCGAGCAGACCGTCCCGTGGACCAAGGTGCCCATGCCCAAGACGATGCCCGTCCAGGGCATCACCCCCGACCTCCTCGCCAAGACCGGCCTCACCCGCTGGTACACCACCAAGCGCATGTTCTGGATCGACCCCGTCACCGGCGCCCCCGTCAACGGCGAGGAGATCCACCAGGAGGAGCTCCGCAACGCCCGCGCCCTCATGGGCCAGGACACCGTCACCGTCTTCGCGGGCCACGTGAAGATGCGCGAGGACTACATCGTCTACGTCGTCGACCTGGTCAAGAGCAACCGTCTGATGGTGCTGATGCTCGTCTCCTATCTCCCGTGGAGCTTCACCGTCCTGGCCCTCCTCCTGCTCGCCCTCTCCCTCTGGCTCGAAGCCCGCTCCCGCCGCCCCGCACCCGCGACCGGCACCGACCCCGGACCGGAGACCGGGCCCTGCCCACTCACCGCTCCCGCCTGAGCCGGGCACTGGTGTGCCGGGTGGGCTCCGCCGCCGACGGGTCCTCCGGCCACGGGTGCTTGGGATAGCGGCCACGCAGCTCCGCCCGCACCGCGCGGTACCCCTCCCGCCAGAACGAGGCCAGGTCGGAGGTCACGGCGGCCGGCCGGCCGGCGGGGGAGAGCAGGTGCACCAGGACGGGCACCCCCGCCACCCGAGGCGTCTCGGCGAGCCCGAACATCTCCTGGAGCTTCACCGCGAGCACCGGCCGCTCCCCGTCGTACTCCACCCGGATCCGCGATCCGCTCGGCACCTCGATCCGCTCGGGCGCCAGCTCGTCGAGCCGTCCCGCCTCGCCCGTCGCCCACGGCAGCAGCCGCCGCAGTCCCTCGCCGGCGTCGATCCGGCCCAGATCCGCGCGCCGCCGCGCCCGGGACAGCTCCGGCTCCAGCCACTCCCCGGCCCGGCCGAGCAGCGCCTCCTCCGACACGTCCGGCCACGGCTCGCCCAGCTCCCGGTGCAGAAAGGCCAGCCGCCGCCGCAGCTCCTCGGCGTCCCTGCCCCACCGCAGCAGCGCCGTGCCCTCCCGGCCCAGCCCGTCGAGCAGCGCCTGCCGCACGAGCTCCGGATCGGCCCCGTCCCGCAGCGGGCGGACCGTGAGCTCCACCGCCCCCAGCCGCTCCACCGACCGGGCCACCACGTCCCCGTCCTCCCAGTGGACCTCCTCGCCCACGCTCAGCAGCCGGCCCGCCGCCCACCGCGCGATCCGCTCGTCCACCACGGCCGCGAGCCGCACCCGGGCCGTGGCGCTCTGCGCCGTCCGGTCCGCCACCGCCACGGCCAGCCACCGGCCGGCCGCGCCGAGCCGCGAACCCTCACCGAGCCGCGCCCCCGTGCCGGACACCATCAGATACCCGCCCTGCTCCCGGGCCCGCGCCACCCGCTCCGGGAAGGCGAGCGCCGTCACCAGACCGGCCACCTCGTCGTCCCCGGCCGTCCCGTCCCCCGCCCGGCCGCCCCCGCCGGCGGCGGCCTGCTCGTCCCCGGCCGAGCGCTCCAGGCGCCGCACCTCCGCCTTCCAGCGCGCCGCGTACCCGTCGCCGCCCCGGCGCGCCTCACGCCACGCCGCCGCCAGATCGTCCCCGTACTCCCGCGGCGGCTCCTCGCTCAGCAGCGCCACCACCTCGGCCGCCCGTCGGGCGCCGACCTCGGCGGCGCCGTCGAGGAGCGCCCGGCCGAACCGCGGGTGCAGGCCGAGGCGCGACATCCGCACCCCACGGTCGGTCGCCCGGCCGTCGTCGTCCACGGCGCCGACCGCCGTGAGCACCGCGCGGGCCGCCGCCATCGCCCCGGCGGGCGGCGGGTCCAGGAGCGCCAGCCCGGCCGCCGTCGGGTCGCCCCAGCAGGACACCCGCAGGGCGAAGTCCGCCAGGTCCGCGATCCTGATCTCAGGGGAGGGGAAGCGGGCCCGGCCGCCGTCCTCGGCCTCCGCCCAGCAGCGGTAGGCCACCCCGGACGCCTCGCGGCCGGAGCGGCCGGCCCGCTGGGTCGCCGCCGCGGTCGACACCGGCACCGTGGCCAGTGAACCCAGACCCCGCGCATGGTCCGTCCGCGGCTCCCGCGCGAGCCCGGAGTCCACCACGATCCGCACCCCCGGCACGGTCAGACTGGACTCCGCCACCGACGTCGTCAGGACCACCCGACGCCGCCCGCCGGGCTCGGAGCCTCTCAATACCGCGTCCTGCACCGCCGCCGGCGCCCGGCCGTGCAGCTGCATCACCTCGGCGTCCAGATCCGCGAGCAGCCCGGCCGTCCGCGCGATCTCGCCCGTGCCGGGCAGGAAGCACAGCACGTCGCCCTCATGCCGGTCCATCGCCAGCCGAACCGTCGCCGCCACATGGCGCAGCAACGCCGGGTCCACCCACGTGCCGTGAGAAGGGCGGATCCCGGCCGGCGGCGCGGCGAAACGGACCAGGAAACCGTGTCCCTCGCCCCTCGCCCGCACGACCGGCGCGGGCCCGCTCCCGTCGAGCACGGTGAGCAGCTGGGCCCACGCCTCCGCGTCGCTCGTCGCCGACGCGGCGATCAGCTTCAGCTCCGGCCGGAGCGCCGCCCGCACGTCCACCAGGAACGCCATCGCCGTGTCCGCGTCCAGATGCCGCTCGTGACACTCGTCGAGCAGCACCACGTCCACCCCGGCCAGCTCCGGATCGCGCTGCAGCCGCTGGAGCAGGACGCCCGTGGTCACCACCTCGACCCGGGTCGCGGGCCCGGCCCGCCGCTCCCCGCGCACGGAAAAGCCGACGGCCCCACCGACGTCCTCGCCGAGCAGCCATGCCATCCGCCGCGCCGCCGCCCGCACCGCCATCCGGCGCGGCTCGGCCACCAGCACCCGGTGCTCCGGCCCGTCCCCTATAAGACCCGCGAGGGCCAGCGGGACCAGCGTGGTCTTGCCGGTCCCGGGCGGGGCGTGCAGCACGGCCGTGCCGCGCTCCTCGAGCGCGGTCAGCAGCTCGGGGACGGCATGGCGGACGGGAAGACGGTCGAGCGCGTCGTGTCGGATCACACGGCAAGTCTCGTACGCCGGGGCGACCCGGTGCGTCCGGCTGTCCACAGCCCCCACCGATTCATATGACTAATGGGAAGCGCGGGGGCGCGAGGGGTGCGGGGGAGGGGTACGGGGGGAGAGGGGTACACGGCGGGGATGCAGGGCTCTGCCGGCATCCCCGCCCCCGCCCCCCTCGACGCCCCCTCGACGCCGGCTCGTCGCCCGCTCGCTAGTCGTCCGTCCGCTCGCAGACGAAGATCGCCGTGCCCGGGATCAGGTTCCCCCGCAGCGGGGACCAGCCGCCCCACTCCTGGCTGTTCCAGGCAGGCCACTCCGGCTCCACCAGGTCGAGCAGCCGGAAGCCGCCGGCGACCACGTCCCGCACCCGGTCCCCGATCGTCCGGTGGTGCTCGACGTACACCGCGTGGCCCCGCTCGTCCTGCTCGACGTACGGGGTCCGGTCGAAGTAGGAGGCCGCCACCGACAGCCCCTCGGGACCCGGCTCGTCCGGGAAGGCCCAGCGGATCGGGTGCGTCACCGAGAACACCCACCGGCCGCCCGGCCGCAGCACCCGGCGCACCTCGCGGAAGACCCGTACCGGATCGGCCACGAACGGCACCGCGCCGTACGCCGAGCACGCCAGGTCGAAGGCGCCGTCACGGAACGGCAGCGCCCCCGCGTCCGCCTCCACCAGCGGAACGTCGCCGCCGATCCGCAGCGCGTGCTGGAGCTGCCGGTGGGAGAGGTCGAGGGCGACCGGCCGGGCCCCCTGGGCGGACAGCCAGCGCGAGCACTGCGCCGCGCCCGCGCCGATCTCCAGGACGTCGAGCCCCTTCAGCGAGCCGGCCGGCCCGAGCAGCGCCGCGTCCGCCTCGTCCAGGCCCTCCGGCCCCCAGACGAACCGGTCGTCCCCCAGGAACGCTCCGTGCTCGCTCTGGTACTCGTCGGCGTTCCGGTCCCACCATCCCCGGCTGGCCAGGCTGCTCTCCGCGTCCCCCGCGTCACGCCGGGTCGCCTCCGCCTCGTCCTCGGGGCCGTCTTCCTGTCCGTACTCTTGGTTCATCTCGCCCGTCGATGTAGTTTGCGCTCAGTGCCGCGCACGCAGATGCGACGCGGTCGTCCGCGCCCAGGATGGCCTGGGCCGAGACGAGTTGTGCCGGATATGCGGCGATCCGCCCCGGGTGTGCGCTTCGCGCATTGACCCTGTCCGGCCGCCCCCGTATGCTAAAGGTTGCGCTGCGGGCCTGCGCGCCTCAGACGGAGCAGGCCGCGCTCGCATCTGTTGTATGTCCCCTCGGTTCTCGAGGCGCCCCCCGTTCGTCGGGTAAGGCGTTTCTTTGGCTGTCCGGCTTCTTCAGCTGCGATACGGGCTCTCGGCGTAGCAGTACCTACGACTTCATGTCCGTACCGGAGCCCTTTCCCACATGACGAGCAGCACCGAGACCACCGCCACCACCCCGCAGGTTGCGGTCAACGACATCGGTAACGAGGAAGCCTTCCTCGCCGCGATCGACGAGACGATCAAGTACTTCAACGACGGCGACATCGTCGACGGCGTCATCGTGAAGGTCGACCGGGACGAGGTCCTGCTCGACATCGGTTACAAGACCGAAGGTGTCATCCCGAGCCGCGAGCTCTCGATCAAGCACGACGTCGACCCGAACGAGGTCGTCAAGGTCGGCGACGAGATCGAGGCCCTGGTTCTCCAGAAGGAGGACAAGGAAGGCCGCCTGATCCTCTCGAAGAAGCGCGCCCAGTACGAGCGTGCCTGGGGCACCATCGAGAAGATCAAGGAAGAGGACGGCATCGTCACCGGTACCGTCATCGAGGTCGTCAAGGGTGGTCTCATCCTCGACATCGGCCTCCGCGGCTTCCTCCCGGCCTCCCTGGTCGAGATGCGTCGCGTCCGCGACCTCCAGCCCTACGTGGGCAAGGAGCTCGAGGCGAAGATCATCGAGCTGGACAAGAACCGCAACAACGTGGTCCTGTCCCGCCGCGCCTGGCTCGAGCAGACCCAGTCCGAGGTTCGCCAGACCTTCCTCACGACCCTCCAGAAGGGTCAGGTCCGCTCCGGCGTCGTGTCCTCGATCGTCAACTTCGGTGCCTTCGTGGACCTGGGTGGCGTCGACGGCCTCGTGCACGTCTCCGAGCTGTCCTGGAAGCACATCGACCACCCGTCCGAGGTTGTCGAGGTCGGCCAGGAGGTCACCGTCGAGGTTCTCGACGTGGACATGGACCGCGAGCGCGTCTCCCTGTCGCTGAAGGCGACCCAGGAGGACCCGTGGCAGCAGTTCGCCCGTACCCACCAGATCGGCCAGGTCGTTCCGGGTAAGGTCACCAAGCTGGTTCCGTTCGGTGCGTTCGTCCGCGTGGACGAGGGCATCGAGGGTCTGGTCCACATCTCCGAGCTGGCCGAGCGCCACGTGGAGATCCCGGAGCAGGTCGTCCAGGTCAACGACGAGATCTTCGTCAAGGTCATCGACATCGACCTCGAGCGTCGTCGCATCAGCCTCTCGCTGAAGCAGGCCAACGAGTCCTTCGGTGCCGACCCGGCCTCGGTCGAGTTCGACCCGACCCTGTACGGCATGGCCGCGTCCTACGACGACCAGGGCAACTACATCTACCCCGAGGGCTTCGACCCCGAGACCAACGACTGGCTGCCGGGCTACGAGGCCCAGCGCGAGGCGTGGGAGACCCAGTACGCCGAGGCGCAGCAGCGCTTCGAGCAGCACCAGGCTCAGGTCATCAAGTCCCGCGAGGCCGACGAGGCCGCCGCTGCCGAGGGTGGCGCCGCCGCTCCGGCCGGTGCCCCGGCGGGTGTCTCCGGTGGTTCGTACTCCTCGGAGTCGGACGACAACTCCGGCGCCCTGGCGTCGGACGAGGCCCTGGCTGCCCTCCGCGAGAAGCTGGCCGGCGGCCAGAGCTGAATCCGGCTCTCCGCTGAGCTCCAGTAGCTGACGACGAGGCCCGTCTCCCTTCGGGGAGGCGGGCCTCGGTCGTTCCCCGCCGCGGCCTCCCCGCGGTTCTCCCCGCGGCCATTTCGCCACGGAGGCGGGAATGGCGGTGCACCGCCCGGCGTTGTGCTGGAAGAACGCGAGGAGGAGCGGAAATCGTGCTTGATCCCCAGGATTTGTACGAATGGGACCAGAAGGGCCTGGCCGTGGTGGACATGGCCCTGGCGCAGGAGTCGGCCGGGCTGGTCATGCTCTACCACTTCGACGGCTACATCGACGCAGGTGAGACCGGCGAGCAGATCATCGACGGCCTGCTCGACACCCTGCCGCACCAGCTCGTGGCCCGCTTCGACCACGACCGGCTCGTGGACTACCGCGCCCGCCGCCCCCTGCTCACCTTCCGCCGCGACCGCTGGACCTCCTACGAGACGCCCTCCATCGAGGTGCGGATCGTCCAGGACGCCACCGGCGCGCCCTTCCTGGTGCTGTCCGGTCCGGAGCCGGACGTCGAGTGGGAGCGGTTCGCCGCCGCCGTGCGCCAGGTCGTCGAGCGTCTCGGCGTCCGCCTCTCGGTCAACTTCCACGGCATCCCCATGGGCGTCCCGCACACCCGCCCGGTGGGCCTCACCCCGCACGGCAGCCGCACGGACCTCATGCCCGGCCACCGCAGCCCCTTCGACGAGGCCCAGGTGCCCGGCAGCGCCGAGTCCCTCGTCGAGTTCCGCCTCACCGAGGCCGGCCACGACACCCTCGGCGTCGCCGCCCACGTACCGCACTACGTGGCCCGCTCCCCGTACCCGGACGCCGCCCTGACCGCCCTCGAGGCCATCACCGCCGCGACCGGCCTGGTCCTGCCCGGCGTCGCGCACGCCCTGCGCACCGAGGCGCGGCGCACCCAGACCGAGATCGAGCGCCAGATCGGCGAGGGCGACGAGGAGCTGACGGCACTCGTCCAGGGCCTTGAGCACCAGTACGACGCGGTGGCCGGCGCCGAGACCCGCGGCAGCCTGGTCGCCGAGCCGGTCGACCTCCCCTCCGCCGACGAGCTGGGCCGTGAGTTCGAGCGCTTCCTGGCCGAACGGGAGGGCGACGCGTAGCGGCCCGGTCACGGGTTCTAAGCTGCCGCTCATGCTGAAGGTGGGTCTGACCGGTGGAATCGGCGCCGGCAAGAGCGAAGTGTCCCGGCTGTTCGTCTCCTACGGAGCCGTACTGATCGACGCCGACCGGATCGCCCGCGAGGTCGTGGAGCCCGGCACGCCAGGGCTCGCGGCCGTCGTCGCGGAGTTCGGTTCCGAGGTCCTCACCCCCGAGGGCACCCTCGACCGGCCGAAGCTCGGTTCCGTCGTCTTCAACGACCCCGAGCGGCTGGCCGCTCTCAACGCGATCGTCCACCCTCTGGTCGGCGCGCGTTCCGCCGAGCTGGAAGGCCTCGCCGGCCCCGGAGACGTCGTCGTCCACGACGTCCCCCTGCTCACCGAGAACGGCCTCGCCCCCCTCTACGACCTGGTCGTCGTGGTGGACGCCGCCCCGGAGACCCAGCTCGACCGGCTCGTCCGGCTGCGCGGCATGACGGAGTCCGAGGCCCGCGCCCGCATGGCGGCGCAGGCCACCCGGGCACAGCGCCGCGCCGTCGCCGACCTGATCGTCGACAACGACGGTCCGCTGGAGGCCCTGGAGCCCCAGGTGCGCAAGATCTGGGAAGAGCTGCGGGAGCGGGCCGCGGAAAGCCGGTAGGCCGGCGCAGATCGTTCGCGCGCCGGGATGGGTAGGGATCGCGCAGGGCCGGGCGGGCCCGTACGACGTACGGAATACCGCCGCCCGGTCCGATGTTGCACCACCGCAGCGACGGAAGGATGCCAGCGTGCCCGAGCCGAACCCGCAGACGCACGTCATCGCCTTCCGCGCGGCCGAGCAGTTGCTCGAGGCTCGGGATCCGCGCGGTGCGATCAAGCTGCTGGACTCCCTCATCGAGGCGCACCCGGAGAGCAGGGCGGCGCGCCTGCTGCGGGCACGCGCGTACTTCGCGTCCGCCCAACTGCGCAGGGCCGAGCGCGAGTTCCAGCACATCGTGGACCACGAGCCGGACAACGCGTTCGCGCACTTCGCGCTCGCCCGCACCTTCCAGCGTTCCGGCCGCCCCGAGCAGGCCACCCGCCACTTCCGCCTCGCCGCCGCGCTCGACCCGAAGCCGGAGTACCTCGAGGCGGCCCGGTTCGACACGACGGCCGACTGACGCACGCCGTGTGCCGCGCGGCCCGCGCCCCCGGCGTCAGCGGCCACGGCCGCCGTGATCCGGCTCGTACGGGGGGACGTCACGCCCCGGCTGCCAGTGCGGGCCCTGCCGGATGTGACGCGTGACCATGACCAGGTCGGTGGCGGCCACCACGAACAGCACGCCGCACGCCGCCGCCCAGCCCGGCCGCTCGACCAGCGCGAACACCGTCGCACCGAAGGCGGCCCACAGCACCCCCCACAGGCTCAGCCAGAACCGCAGCCGCAGCGCACTGCGCGCGGTCGCCGGTTCACTGCCCGTCCGCATGACGCATCTCCCGGGTGAGGGCCCCGAAGACCTCGTGGCACTTCCAGCATCCACCCACGACACACGATCCGAAAGGCCCGTCCCGGGCCGGCCGCCGGCCCGCGACGGGCCGCTCGACGAGAGGACGTGAGAGGGCATGACCGCACGCGACGGGCACCAGGGCACCGGGCCGGGTCCGATCACCCCGGACGGCTGCGCCGTCGAGCTCTACCGCAGGCTGTCGGCCGGTGTCGAACCCGACGTGATCGCGGCCGCGGTGCCGCCCGGCGCCACCCTGCTCGAACTGGGCAGCGGCGCGGGCCGGGTGACCGGGCCCCTCACCGCCCGCGGCTTCGCCGTGACGGCGGTGGACGAGTCGGCCGAGATGCTGGCCGCGGTCGCCGAGCGCGCGCCGGGCGCGGAGACCGTGCGGAGCCCCATCGAGGCGCTGCGGCTGCCCCGCCGGTTCGACGCGGTGGTGCTCGGCTCGTTCCTCGTCCACACCGCCGACCACCGGACCCGGCAGGGGCTCCTGGAGACCTGCCGACGGCACGTGAAGGAGGACGGCCGCGTCCTGATCCAGCGCGAAGGGGCCGACTACCACGACGACCTGCCGCGGGAACGGCACGACCCCAGCGGCTGCACCGTGCGGATCCTGTCCGCGGAACCGGTCGGCGACGGGGTCGACCGGGTCTTCGCAGAGTACCTCTACCCGGACGCGCGCTGGACCCAGACCTTCCTGTCCCGGCGCCTGACCCCCGCGGCCTTCGAAGGCCACCTCGCGGCGGCCGGACTCGCCGTCGACCGCTGTCTGACGCGGGACGGCACCTGGGTGCTCGCCCGGCCCGCCCCGCTCAGTGGATGATGCTGTAGCTGCGCCAGGGCAGGGTGCCCGGCGCGATCTGGTCGCTGGTGTTGGTGGCCACGTAGATGGGGTCCTTGCCGCGGCAGTCCCGGGTCCGGTACATCTGGATGTCCAGCAGCGAGTGGTTCTCGACCCGCGTCACGCCCGTGGGCGCCAGCCGGTGGCAGCCCTTCACGGAGGGGCTGGTCACCGTCACCACGAGCTCGCGCCCGGTCTCGTACGAGATCGTGCCCACCGCGGTGCGGCCGAGACCCGAGCAGCCCGCGACGGCGAGCGAGAGCAGGACGGCCCCGCTGGCGATGGTGAGACGCCGGTGAAGGGACATGGCGGAATCCTCGTCTTTCGGGCGCGGCCGGCCGCGGCATGATCGCGACCGAAGCCTGTTCCCCGCCACAGTGCCGCCTCCGCGTCCGGCTGTCATGTTCCGTTGGGCCGCTCGGGGGAAGCGCGGTGGACGGCATTGTCAGACCCCACCCGTAAGGTCGGAGATCCAGTCGGAATCCGTCGCGGACCGGGAGGTGAGCAGCGCCGTGACCTTCGCCCTGTTCGGCAGCGCCGCCGTCTTCCTGCCCGCCGCCCTGCCACGGGACGGCCGGGTCGCCTTCTGGTGCCCCGACGGCGGGCCCCTGCCCGGCACCCGGCCGGACGAGGACGACGCCCCCGGTCCGCCCGGATCCGCCGAACGGGGCGAGCTGACCGTCGTCCGCCGGCACGGCACCGGGGCGCGCACCCGGACCGTGCCCGCCGTCCTGCTGCCCGTAGCGGAGGCCCTGCCCCACCTGGTCGCCGCCCGGCACCACCCGGCGGCGCACCCCGCGGCCGCCTGCTGGGGTGCCGCAGCCCTGCACGCCCTGCACCTGATCGCGCGCGGGCGCCTGCTGCCCGGGCTCACCGCCGACGACCACGACGCCTGGCGGGCCGGACCGCTCGACGCCGAGGACATCGCCCATCTGCGGGCGATCGCCGCCGCCATGCCGTACGAGGCGCACGCCGTGCCGGTGCCCGGCAGCGGCCCGCTCCGGCTGCCCGAGCCCGAGGCGCTGGTGCGCGCCTTCCTCGACGCCGTCGCCGACACGCTGCCCCGCACGCCCGCGGCGCCCCACGCGGTCGGCGCGCCGTTCGCCGCCCGCGAGGCCCGGCACCTGCCCCGCGCGCGTGCCTGGGCCGCCGAGGCCGCCGCCGGCATGGACGCCGGCGTCCGGGTCTCGCTCCGCCTCGACCTGTCCGGGTACGAGCTGTTCGACGTGGCGGGTGACGGCAGCGGCGCCGAGCGGCAGGCCGCCGCCGCTCTCCTCCAGGTGCACAGCCTCGCCGATCCCACCCTCGTCATCGACGCCGCCGCCCTCTGGGCCGGCGACGGCGACGAGCACTTCGGGCCGCGCGCCCGGATCGACGCGGTCCTCGCCCTGCGCCGCGCCGCCCGGGTCTGGCCGCCCCTCGGCCGCCTCATGGAGCGGGACGTGCCCGACGTCCTCTCGGTGTCCGAGGACGAGCTGTACGAACTGCTCGGCCCCGCCGCCGCCCGCCTCGCCGACGCCGGGGTCGCCGTGCACTGGCCCCGGGACCTCGCCCGCTCCCTCAGCGCCTCCGCCGTGGTCCGGCCCGCCCGCTCGGCTCCCGGCTCCGCCACCGACGGCACCGCCTTCTTCGACAGCACGGAGCTGCTCCGCTTCAACTGGCAGCTCGCCCTCGACGGCGACCCCCTCACCGCGCGGGAGATGGACCTCCTCGCCGAGGCCCACCGCCCCGTCGTCCGGCTGCGCGACCAGTGGGTGGTCGTCGACCCCGACCTCGTCCGCAAGGCCCGCAAGCGCGAACTCGGCCTGCTCGAACCGGTCGACGCGCTCGCCGTCGCCCTCACCGGTACCGCGGAGGTCGACGGGGAGACCGTGCCCGCCGTCCCCGTCGGCGCCCTCGCCGCCCTGCGGGACCGGCTGCTCGCCGGCCCCGAGGACATCCCCCCGCCCCCCGGCCTCGACGCCACCCTGCGCGACTACCAGCTGCGCGGTCTGGCCTGGCTCGACCTCATGACCTCCCTCGGCCTGGGCGGCTGCCTCGCCGACGACATGGGCCTCGGCAAGACCGTCACCCTCATCGCCCTCCACCTGCGCCGCGCCCACCGGGCGCCCACCCTCGTCGTCTGCCCCGCCTCGCTCCTCGGCAACTGGCAGCGGGAGATCCGGCGCTTCGCGCCCGGCGTACCCGTCCGCCGCTTCCACGGCCCCGACCGCTCCCTCGAAGGACTCGACGGCGGCTTCGTCCTCACCACCTACGGCACGCTGCGCACCAGCGCACCCCAGCTCGCCGCACAGGAGTGGGGCATGGTCGTCGCCGACGAGGCCCAGCACGTCAAGAACCCCTTCTCGGCGACCGCCAAGGCGCTGCGCACCGTCCCGAGCCCGGCCAGGGTGGCGCTCACCGGCACCCCGGTGGAGAACAACCTCTCCGAGTTGTGGGCGCTCCTCGACTGGACCACCCCGGGCCTCCTCGGCCCCCTCAAGGCCTTCCGTTCCCGGCACGCCCGCGCCGTGGAGAACAACGAGGAGATCGAGCACCAGGAGGCGGTCGACCGCCTCGCCCGGCTGGTCCGGCCGTTCCTGCTGCGCCGCCGCAAGTCCGACCCGGGGATCGCGCCCGAGCTGCCGCCCAAGACCGAGTCCGACCACCCCGTGGCCCTCACCCGCGAGCAGGCCACGCTGTACGAGGCGGTCGTACGCGAGACGATGGCGCAGATCGAGGGCGCCGAGGGCATGGCCAGACGCGGACTGATCATGAAGCTGCTGACCTCGCTCAAGCAGATCTGCAACCACCCCGCCCAGTACCTAAAGGAGCCGGTGCCCGACGCCGGTGCCCGGCCCCGGGCCGGGGCGCGCGCCCTGCGGCTCACCGGCCGCTCCGGCAAGCTCGCCCTGCTCGACGAGCTCCTCGACACGATCGTCGCCGAGGACGGGTCCGTCCTCGTCTTCACGCAGTACGTGACGATGGCGCGGCTCCTCGCCGACCACCTGGCCGCGCGCGGCATCGGCGCCCAACTCCTGCACGGTGGCACCCCCGTCGCCGAGCGCGAGCGGATGGTCGACCGCTTCCAGGCCGGAGAGGTCCCCGTCTTCCTGCTCTCCCTCAAGGCCGCCGGCACCGGACTCAACCTCACCCGGGCCGGACACGTCGTGCACTACGACCGCTGGTGGAACCCGGCGGTCGAGGAGCAGGCCACCGACCGCGCGTACCGCATCGGGCAGACCCAGCCCGTCCAGGTCCACCGGCTCATCGCCGAGGGCACCGTCGAGGACAGCATCGCCGAGATGCTGCGTGCCAAGCGGGCCCTCGCCGATGCCGTCCTCGGCTCCGGCGAGGCCGCGCTCACCGAACTCACCGACCGCGAACTGGCCGACCTGGTGTCCCTGAGGAGGCCCGCATGAGCCCCGACGGCCCCCGCCTCCCCGGCCGCCCCCGCACCGCCCGCCTCCGCTCCGGCGGAGCCCACGCGGCCCTGCCCCGTCACGACGACCGACGCAGGACCTTCCCCCAGCTCGCCCCGCGCGAGGCCCCCGACGGCCGGTTCGCCGCCACCTGGTGGGGCAACGCCTGGGTGGACGCCCTGGAGGACACCGCCCTCGACGCAGCCCGGCTCGCCCGCGGCAAGGCCTACGCCCAGCGCGGCCACGTCGACGCGATCACCGTGACGCCCGGCCGGGTCGTCGCCTACGTCCACGGCAGCCGCCCCCGGCCGTACCGCACCGAGATCCGGCTGCGGACCCTCGGCGACGACGACTGGGAGCGGTTCGTCGACGAGGCCGCCGCCCGGCCCGACCACATCGCCGCCCTGCTGGACAAGGACGTGCCGCACGCCCTGGAAGCCGTCACCGGACTCCTGCCCGCCCCCGGCGACCTCGTCCCCGACTGCTCCTGTCCCGACGACGGCTACCCGTGCAAGCACGCCGCCGCCCTCTGCTACCAGTCCGCCCGCCTCCTCGACGAGGACCCCTTCGTCCTCTTCCTGATGCGCGGTCGCGGCGAGCAGGAGATCCTCGCCGCCCTCACCCGGCGCAACGCGGCCCGCTCCGCCGCCGAGAGCGCCGGCGCCGCCCCCGCCCTGCCCACGGTTCCGGCCCGCGCCGCGCTCGCCCCGCTCACCGGTGGCCGCGTCCTGCCGGACCTCCCGCCGCCGCTGCCCGCCCCTTCGCACCCCGGACGCCCCGCGGTCTTCCCGGCCGATCCCGAGGCACCCGATCCGCTGGCCCTCGACCTGCTCGCCTCCGAGGCCGCGGCCCGCGCCCACACCTTCCTCGTCACCGGGCACGACCCGGTCGCCGCCCTCACCCCCTGGCAGGACGCCGTACGGCTGGCCGCCGCGCACCCCGGCTCCGGCCTCACCGCCTCCACCCGCGCCCTCTACCGGGACCTGGCCTACGCCCTCGACCGCACCCCCACCGACCTCGCCCGCGCCGTCGCCGCCTGGCGCCAGGGCGGCCCTGCGGGACTGACGGTCCTGGAGGAGCCCTGGGACCCGCCGGCCGGCCCCTTCGACCGGGCCCGACCCGCCCTGCTCGCCGCCGACCTGCCCGCCTTCCGACCCTGGCGCAACCGCCTGTCCAGCCGTTCCCTCCAGCTCCGCTTCGGTCGCGACGGACTCTGGTACGGATACGAGTCGGACACCGACCGCGAGGACTGGTGGCCGCGCGGCACGCCCGACGCCGACCCGGTCGGCGTGATCACCGATCTGCTCGGCAGGTGACCGACAGGCCGGGAAGGCGACTGACAGGCCGTCGGGTGACCGACAGACCGTCCGGTGACCGACAGACCGTCGGGTGACCGACTGGCCGGGGGACGAGCGGGCCGACAATCGGAGGATCGGCCCACCGCGGTCGTCAACCACGCGATCGACGGAGGGTCCAGGCTTCGCCCGCCAGGTCGGGTCGGTCGGGCGGACGCGGATCCAGGGCGCGGTGACCGGACGGCACGACTCGTGCCGGAGCCCAGGGCGGGCGGCGCCCGGGACCGCGCCGCGGGCGAGGCCGACGTCCCCAGCCGCGCCCCTGCCCCGCGTCACGACCGCCTGGAGCACCGCGTGTGCGCGGCCCCGGACCCCACGCGCCGACCGTCGAGCAGGCCGCCGTCGTCCCCGCGATCCGCCCCGGCACACTCCCTCGATGGAGTGAAACACGGCGACGGTCGGATCCGGCCGCCTCGCGGACGGCGTTATTTCGGGTACGGGCGAGTGCCCGTGAAGAGATCCGGAAGGCAGGAAGCCATGAGGCACATTCGCCGAAGTGGTCTGGCCACACTGTTGGTCACCGGTGGCGCGCTGGCGCTCTCGGCGGGCGCCGCCCACGCCGACTCGGCGGCGCAGGGCGCCGCCGTCGGTTCGCCGGGGGTCGGCTCCGGCAACGCGGTTCAGCTGCCGGTGCACGTGCCCGTGAACGCCTGCGGCAACACCGTAAACGTCGTCGGACTGCTCAATCCGGCGGCCGGAAACAGCTGTGCCAACCGCTCCGCCGAGCCCGCGGGGCACGGCGCCGAGGACCGTGGCCCGTCCCACAAGGACCTGCCCGGCACCCCCCGCGCCGGTGGCTCCTCCGACACCGGCTCGCGCGGTGGCGCGACCGCCGAGAGCCGCGCCGAGGGCTCTCCGGGCGTGCTCTCCGGCAACGGCCTCCAGCTGCCGGTCGACCTCCCGGTGAACGTCAGCGGGAACTCGGTCAACGTCGTCGGCATCGGCAACCCGGCCTTCGGCAACACCTCGGTCAACGAGTCCGAGGAGTGCGAGCACCCCGAGACGCCGACCCCGCGCCCGCAGACCCCGGTCCGCAACCTGCCGCCCGCCCCCAGCACCGAGGAGGCGCCCCGGCCGGCCCCGCAGTCCAGCTCGGTCTCGCTCGCCAGCACCGGATCCGACGCCGTCGGCTACGCCGCCCCGGCGAGCGCCGCGCTCCTCCTCGGCGGCGCGCTGCTCTACCGCCGGGCCCGCCGCGCGGGCGGCGAAGTCTGACGCGCACGCCCTTCGCGGCGCGCCCGCCACGACGACCGCGGGCCTGATGGCGCCGGAGGCGTCTCAGTCCGCACGCCAGGCCCGGAGCACCGCCTCGATGGCGGGGGCGACCCTCGCCCGGGCCTGGTGACGCGGCACCCCGGTCATCAGCAGCGTGTCGTAGTCGGTGTCCACATGGCGCACGGCGGCGCGCACCGCCGCCGTGACCGCACCCCGGTCCAGAGCCCGGCCTGCGGCCGTGCGCCCCACCCGCCCGCTGCCCCGGGCAGAGGCGTGCACGGCGATCCGTACCGCCCGCTCGGCCGGGCAGCCCGGAAAGAGCCGCAGGATCTCCTCCTCCAGGGCCGCCGTGACCTCCGCGTCCCGGTCGGCGCGGCGTGCCGCGTCCCGCGCCCGGCGGCGGGCCCGGGCCTCGGCGTCCGCGAGGCAGGCCGCCTCCGCCCGGACCAGTGCCGACTCCTCGACGAGCAGGCCCTGGCGCTCGTACCGGGTCCGGCGCCGGTTGTGGCGGACGACCACCGCCCACAGCGAACTGCCCTCGCGGGCACGGCGGGTGAGGGCGGTGTCGCCGCGGCGCAGGAAGACGAGGTGGCCGAGATCGGCGCAGTCCAGGCAGACGGGCGCGTTGAACTCGACGATCATCCGCTCCAGCGGCCCCTGGTGGCACTCCGAGCAGCGGCGCCGTCTGAGCGGTTCGACCACGACCGGGGCGACGAGATCCACGGCCCTTTTCTACCCGTCCGCGCCTCAGCGCACGCTCGGCGCGGCGGCCGCGACGAAGCGGGCCAGGGCCTCCTTCGCCTCGTCCGAGCGTCGGGTCCGGTCGGCGTCGTCCGTCGCCTCGTGCATGCAGTGGGTCGTCTCGAAGGCGGATTCGGCGAGTTGACGGACGCGCGCGTCGTCGCAGACGAGTTGGACCCGGAAGAGCGCCTGGCGGGCGGCGGTGCGCTGACCGTACGAGGCGTGCCGCGACTCCTCGGCCCCGGCCGAGCCCGGTTCGAGCCGGGCCTTGAACCAGCGGTCGTTCTGGCTCTGCCGGTAGTCGACGACCGCGCCCGCGAACGCGCTGTAGACCGCGATGCGTTCCTGGCGCAGCTGCTCGGTCCTCGCGAGCGCCGCCGTGCGCTCGGCGGCCCGGCCCTGGAACCAATGGGTGGTCACCACGCCCAGCAGGGTCCCGACGACGGCTATCAGCGCCGCATCCATGACGGTTCGCTCCTCGCACTCTCAACCGGCAGGAAAAACAGTTCGATTCGCCGGGCTCCTACCCCTAGGGTCGATCGCGTGGCAACGAAACTCAATCAGATCATCGCAGTGGAGAAAGGCGTCAAGTCCCGGGCGCATCAGGACCTGACCACCGCCCATCACGGCCTGCAGAAGCCGGCCCTGCTGGCCGGCATCGCCCGGACGTACCAGCCGAAGGACGAGGAGGGCGAGCAGCTGCCGCCCGAGTCGACGCTGGTGCAGGTGAAGGCCGAGGACGTGTTGCGCGACACCGCGCGGACGCTGACCCGCCTCTTCGACGTCACCGCCACCAAGGACTGGGCGAACTGCGAGGCCCGCGCCGACATCTCCGTCGACGGACGGGTCCTGGTGAGCGACGTGCCGGTCGCGTACCTGCTCTTCCTGGAGAAGCAGCTGACGGACATCCTCACCTTCGTCCGCAAGCTCCCGGTGCTCGACGCCGCCGAGTCCTGGACGCAGGACCCGTCGACGGACGCCTGGAAGACCGAGCCGGTCCGCACGGTCCGTACGAAGAAGGTGCCGCGCAACCACGTCAAGGCGGAGGCGACGGAGAAGCACCCGGCGCAGGTCGAGGTGTACTACGAGGACGTGCCGGTCGGGTACTGGACGACCGTGAAGTTCTCCGGCGCTCTGCCCGCCCGGCGGGTGAACGAGCTGACCGAGCGGGTCGAGAAGCTGCAGCAGGCGGTGAAGTTCGCCCGCGAGGAGGCGAACGGGAGCGAGGTCACCGACCGCCGGGTCGGCGACGCCGTCTTCGGCTACCTTTTCGGGTAGCCCCATGAACTCCCCGGCCGCGAGCGCGGTCGGGGTGCGCGAGGAGCGCAAAGCTGAAGCTGAGCCTTGTCGTGAAATCCGCGGTTCCAGTGGAGGTTCGAGTCCTCCTCCCGGCATTCGTCCGTGCCGGGGTGGCCCAACAGGCAGAGGCAGACCGCGATCAATCTCAGACTATTGCTCCAGATTCAGCATGCGCCGCTCATCGCCGGATCGACCGGGCCCGGGCCCTGGTGCGTCGAAATGCCAGTTCGAATCTGGTCCGCCGAGCTCTCGATCGGCGGTGGTCCAATGGCAGGACGCGACGCAATGACGACTGACCCGGGTCCTCAAGTGCGCCGGCGTGTGAAGAGGAGCGGCATCGAAAGGGTCCGGGGGCAGGCTACGCCCTCGGACCCGCTGCCGTTCTGCGCCGCCTTCGGCTACTGCCGGTAGCTGCTCAGGAAGCGTCCGATGCGGCTGATGGCGGCGTCGAGGTCGTCCGCGTACGGCAGGGTCAGGATGCGGAAGTGGTCCGGGCGCGGCCAGTTGAAGCCGGTGCCCTGCACGACCTGGATCTTCTCCCGCAGCAGCAGGTCGAGGACGAACTTCTCGTCGTCGTGGATCCGGTGCACGGCGGGGTCGAGGCGCGGGAAGGCGTAGAGCGCCCCCTGGGGCTTGACGCAGGTGACCCCGGGGATCTCGTTGAGCTTCTCCCAAGCACGGTCGCGCTGCTCGCGCAGTCGGCCGCCGGGCGCGGTGAGCTCGTGGATGGACTGCCGGCCCCCGAGGGCGGCCTGGATGGCGTACTGGGCGGGCGCGTTGGGGCACAGGCGCATGGAGGCCAGCATGGTCAGGCCCTCCAGATAGCTCTTGGCGTGCTCCTGGGGGCCGGTGACGACCAGCCAGCCGGAGCGGAACCCGGCCACCCGGTAGGTCTTGGACAGGCCGCCGAAGGTGAGCACGACCAGATCGGGGGCGAGGGTGGCGACCGGGTGGTGGACGGCCTCGTCGTAGACGATCTGGTCGTAGATCTCGTCGGCGAGCACCATCAGGCCGTGGCGGCGGGCGAGGTCGAGGATGCCCTCGAGGATCTCCTTCGGATAGACCGCGCCGGTCGGGTTGTTGGGGTTGATGATGACGACGGCCCGGGTGCGGTCGGTGATCTTCGAGGCCATGTCGTCGAGGTCCGGGTACCAGTCGGCGGACTCGTCGCACAGGTAGTGCACGGGCTTCCCGCCCGCGAGGGTCGTGACGGCGGTCCACAGCGGGTAGTCGGGGGCCGGGATCAGCACCTCGTCGCCGTCCTCCAGGAGGGCCTGCGTGGCCATGGAGATCAGCTCGGAGACGCCGTTGCCGAGGTAGACGTCGTCGACGTCCACGTCCGGCAGGCCCATCGACTGGTAGCGCTGGACGACGGCGCGGCGGGCGGAGAGGATGCCGCGCGAGTCGGTGTAGCCGTGCGCCTTGGGGAGCATCCGGATCATGTCCTGGACGATCTCCTCGGGTGCCTCGAAGCCGAAGAGCGCGGGGTTGCCGGTGTTGAGGCGCAGGACGCTGTGGCCCGCCTCCTCCAGGGCGTCGGCGTGCTCGATGACCGGGCCGCGGATCTCGTAGCAGACCTCGCTCAGCTTGCTCGACTGCCGGAACTCCATGCGCCGACCTCCCCAGAAGTGTTGATGCTTGGTTTTACCAAGTTCGAGCTTGGAAAGTCCAACAACATGTCTAGACTGCGTCGCATGCCACCTCAGTCACGCCAGGCGCGTCAGTCCCGCCGCCGGAGCTACGACCAGTACTGCGCCGCAGCGCGCGCCCTCGACGTCGTCGGGGACCGGTGGACCCTGCTGATCGTCCGTGAACTCCTCGCCGGACCCCGGCGCTACACCGATCTGCACGCCGATCTCCCGGGCGTCAGCACGGACATGCTCGCGGGCCGGCTCAAGGACATGGAGGGCGCCGAACTCGTCACCCGCCGTCGGCTGCCGCCGCCCGCCTCCGCGTACGTGTACGAGCTGACCGACCGTGGACGTGCCCTGCTGCCCGTCCTGCGCGCCCTCGCCGCCTGGGGCGCACCCGCCCTCGACGAGCCCCGGCCGACCGACGCGGTCCGCGCCCACTGGTTCGCGATCCCGCTCCTCTCCGCCTTGGAGGGGATCGGGGCGCGGGTCGTCCAGGTGACCCTGGACGAGGGGGAGTTCCACGTACGGTCCGGGAGCGAGGGGCAGGTGACGTACGGGGAGGGGCCCGCCGGCGACGCCGAGGCGCGGCTGCGGACCGACGCGGCGACCTGCCGGGCGCTCGCCGGCGGGGAGCTGACCCTGGCGGAGGCGGTCGACTCGGGCCGTGCCGTCCTGGAGGAGCCGGTCCGCACGTCCTGAGCGCCGGACCTCGGCCCTCCACTCCGGCGAGCACCCCTCCGACTCGACCGTCCTCCGGCCGGTGTGCGGCCGTTTCGACGCCCCTGAACCGGTCGCGCGGCGTCCACGTCGGGCGTGACCCCGGGGCGCCCGTCCGCCTCCCGATCGCCTAGCTGCGGCCCGAGGGAGCGCCGTCGTCCGTCGACGAGTCGGCCCCGGACCGCGACGTGTCCACGGGCCGGCCCGCCGCGACGGCGGCCAGGGCGGCGGCGAGCCGGTCCCTGGCCTCCGTCTGCGCGGCGATCCGCGCGTCGAGTACGGCGAGCCGCTCACGGGCGATCCGCAGGCCCCGGGCGGAGGGCGCCGCCGCGGGTACGTTCCCGTCGAGGCAGGCGGCGAACACGGCCACGTCCTCCAGGGTCAGACCCGCGTCCAGGAAATATCGGATATTGGATACACGAACCACGGCACCCTCGCCGTACACCCGGTACCCGTTGTCCGCGCGCACCGAGGAGATCAGCCCCGACTGCTCGTAATGGCGCAGTGCGCGCGCCGTCGTCCCCGTCCTCCGGGCCAGTTCACCGATGCGCAAGGCCCCCACCTCCCCGCGCAGTCGTATCACGCCACCAGGGCGCCCCCGTCGACGGGCAGCACCGTGCCCGTCAGATATCCGGCGTCCGGTGCGGCCAGCGCGGTGATCGCCCAGGCCACGTCCTCCGCGCGGCCGATCCGACCGAGCGGGATGTGTGCCAGCTGCCAGTCCCGGATCGCCTTGCGCTGCTCGGGGCCGAGCCCCATGTGGTCGGCGATCGGCGTGTCGATCGCACCCGGCGCGACCGCCACGACCCGGACCCCGCGCGGCGCGAGCTCCACCGCCCAGCAGCGGGTCAGCGTCTCCAGGGCGCTCTTCGTCGCCGGATAGACGGAGTTGCCGGGCCAGCCGCGCTGACCGATCGTCGTCGTCACGTTGACGACGACGCCCCCGGAGGTCTCGAGCGCCGGCACCGCCGCCTGCGTGAGGAGGACCGGCGCGACGAGATTCGTCTCCAGGAGCGGGCCGATCACCTCACGGCCCAGGGTGCCCAGCGGGCCGCCGGCCGCGATGCCCGCGTTGTTCACGAGCACATCGAGCCGTCCGTACGCGTCCACCGCCGTGCGCACGATCTCCTCGGGCGCGCCCGGCGCCGTGACGTCCGCGACCAGCGGCCGGATCCCCGGGAGGTCCGCCGCCGTCTCGTGCAGCGGCCCCTCCCTGCGCCCCACGGCGACGACCGTCGCCCCCTGACCCGCGAAGGCCCGGGCCGTGGCCCGGCCGATGCCGGTTCCGGCGCCGGTGACGACGACGACCCGCCCGACGCTCTGCTGCTGCGTGCTGCTGTTCATCTGCCGATCCTCGAACCCTGCCGCCAGGGGCAAGGTCAAGCCCGTGCGGCAGGATGGACGGATGCGATGCGAAGCGATCAGCTGGGAGCGTCTCGCCGAGGCCGTGGCCGACCGCGTCGACCGGGCCGAGCCCGGGGACGGCAGCGAATGGCTCAAGGTGGGCGTCGACGGCGCACCGGCCGCGCCGGGCGGCGAGTTCGCCGACCGGATCGCCGACGCGCTGCGGCTGCGCGGACGGTCCGTGCTCGTGGTCGCGACCGGCGGCTTCCTGCGCCCGGCCTCGCTGCGCTTCGAGTACGGCAAGCAGGACCCCGACGCGTACTACACCGACTGGTACGACACCGGGGCGCTGTGGCGGGAGGTGTTCGGCCCACTGGAGCCGGGCGGCAGCGGGAAGGTGCTGCCCGACCTGTGGAACCCCGTCACCGACCGGGCCACCCGCAACCCCGCCGTCCCGCTGCCGCCCGGCGGCGTCCTCGTGCTCCACGGCCCGTTCCTGCTGGGCCACTGGTACCCCTTCGACCTGAAGCTGCACCTGCGCCTCTCGCCCGGCGCACTCGCCCGCCGCACCGACCAGCCCTGGACCCTGCCCGCCTTCAGGCGCTACGAGCAGGAGGTCGGCCCCACCGACACGGCCGACGCCGTCATCCGCGCGGACGACCCCACGCGCCCGGCCTGGACGGGCTTTCGGGACTAGGGCCTGCATTTCGGGGCGAGGGCCCGCCTCCCGGGTCATGACCTAGGGGGTGACCGGTCCCTGCCCGTGCCTGCCCCAGGGGCGCCCGCCCACCCCCGTCACCGCCAGCGCCCCCGCACGGCAGCCGGACTCGGCCGCGAGGACCGGGTCCGCGCCGGTGACGCGGGCGGCCAGGAAAGCGCCGGTGAAGGCGTCACCGGCGCCGGTGGAGTCCACCGGGCGAGCCGGTGGGGCCGTCACGCGGGCCGTCACCCGTCCGTCGGCGGCGAGGACGGCGCCTTCCGCGCCCAGGGTGACCGCGACCAGCGGGAAGCGTCGGCTGAGGGCCGCCGCGGCCTCGCCGGGGTCGGGCAGACCGGTCAGGAAGCGGGCCTCGTCCGCGTTCGGCAGGAGGCACTCCGCGCCGTCCACGGCCTCCAGGAAGGGCGCCGCGCCCAGGTCCGCGAGGAAGCCGGCCGAGGCCGGGTCCACGCTCACCGGGAGGCCCGCCGCTGCCGCGTCGCGCAGTACCCGCGCGGCCGTCGCGCGGCTCGGGGCGGCGAAGAAGAGGTAGCCGGACAGGTGGACCCGGGCGACTCCGGCGAGCAGCTCCGGCGTCCAGTCGTCGGGCGCCAGCCGCAGTGCCGCCCCGCTGTCCGTCAGGAACGTGCGCTCCGCGTCCGCGCCGACCAGGGCGATCACCGACGCCGTGGGCGCCTCCGGATCCGGGACGAGCATCGGCCGCACGCCCGCGCGGCGCAGCGCCAGATCGTGCCAGGAGGCGGAATCGGTGCCCACGCGCGCGAGGATCCGCACGTCCGGGCAGCCCGACCGCGCCGCCCAGCAGGCCACGTTCGCCCCCGCCCCGCCGGGCAGCGTCCGGATCTCCGCCGCCGTGTCGGTGGCGGGCGCGAGCGGCGTGCGGTGCCGGGCCACGATGTCCGTGACGACGTCCCCGACGACCAGCAGTGCGCCGGACCCGCTCACGGCCGGTCGCGGTCCGCCGCCGCGACGAGGGCCGCGAGCCGCACGTTGCCCCGCACGGCGGCCAGGTTCGCCTCCAGGGACGCCCCGTCCGTGTGCACCGTCAGGTACTCCAGCAGGAACGGCGTCACGGCCTGCCCCGTGATCCCCTTCTCCCGCGCCGCCGCGAGGCCCCCCGCCAGGACCCGGTCGTGGAGCGCGGGGTCGAGCTGCTGCCCGGTCGGGACGGGATTGCCGACGACCAGCGCCGAGCGCGGCCCGCCGAGCTCGTCCCGGGCGCGCATCACCCCGGCCACGGCCTCCGGCGTCCGGAGGGTCCAGTCGACGGGCTCGCCGGAGGAGGAGAGGTAGAAGCCGGGGAACCGGTCCGTGCCGTAACCGACGACGGTCACGCCCAGGGTCTCCAGACGCTGCAGGGTCGCGGGCACGTCGAGGATCGACTTCACCCCCGCGCACACCACCGTGACGCCGACCTGGGCGAGCAGCCGCAGGTCGGCGGACTCGTCCTGGGTCTCGGCCCACTCGCGGTGCACCCCGCCGAGGCCGCCGGTCGCGAAGACCCGTATGCCGACGGAGTCGGCGAGCCAGGCCGTCGCCGAGACCGTGGTGGCCCCTGTGGTCCCCGTCGCGAGCGCCGGCGCCAGGTCGCGGTGGCCGAGCTTGCGCACCGACGGGTCCTCGGCGATCCGCGTCAGACCGGCCTCGTCCAGGCCGATCCGGGCGACGCCGTCGAGCACGGCGATGGTGGCGGGCACCGCACCGCCGTCCCGCACCAGGGCCTCCAGCTCGCGGCCCACCGTCAGATTGCGCGGGCGCGGCAGGCCGTGGGCGATGATCGTCGATTCGAGCGCGACGACGGGGCGCCCCTCGTGGAGCGCCTCCCGTACCTCTTCGGACACCTGTGTGGACATGGTGGATCTCTGGCGCGCCCGCCCGCCCCGCAAACCTCACCGGGGCACATCAGCCACAGCCCGGCAGTCCGGGCAGTCGGGCCGCGTCGACCACCTGGATCACGGGCCGCGCGCCGGTCGTCTTGGCGTTCCCGAGGCTGTAGGCGACGGCCAGCGCGTTCCCGGCGGCCGCGGCGTAGCCGTACGCCGGCGTGATCCTCGCGTACGCGCCCGAGTCGAGGTCCAGGGCGTACGAGGTCTCCGGGGTGCGCCAGGTGACGAGCCGTCCGGCGATCCGCAACTGGTCCATGCCGTCCACGGCGGGGGAGGCGGTGACGACGGCGGACGGCCGGGTCTCGCCGGGGCGCCACACCATCAGCCGGGGCGTCGCCTCGCCGGCCACCCACGCCCAGGTGGTGCCGTCGGAGACGAGGGCGCGGACGTCGCGCAGGGCGGCGACCTGCGGCGGCAGCGCGGCCGGGCGGCCGTCCCGCAGGGAGACGGCCGCCGGCCGGGTGTGGTCGCCGTCGGCCTCGCGCCACACCAGGAGGCCGCCCGCCGCGAACGGCGTGTCGAGGACTCCCGTGTGCCACGCGCGCGCGTGCCCGCCGACGGCAGGGGCGGCGAACACCGTGGCCCTCCCGGCACCGGTGCCCTGGGCCCACAGCACGGTGCCGTCGTGGACGACCGGGCGGGGGAGCGGACCCGGCCGGTCGGCGCGGGCGAGCCGCCGCGTCCGTCCGGTGGTCAGGTCCGCGACGTACAGGCTCCACGGGCTGTCGAGGGTGCGGCCCTCCATGACGGCGAACGCGGCCCAACGGCCCCCGTCGAAGTCGGCGGCGAGCAGCTGGTGTTCGACCGGGTCGGCGAACCGCAGCAGGGTGTGCGGAGGCGTCGCGCCCGCGCGGACCAGGACGGCACGGCGTCCGCCGGACCCGTCGGCGCCGGTGAGCTGGAGTGCCGTCCAGCCCGGGCCGGTATCCGTGAGCACCGCGCGCTCCCCGGCCGGTGGCCGGTACTCGCCCGCGGCGAACGCGGAGCGCCACGTGGTCGGCAGCCCCACCTCGCAGGCCGCCGCCCGTGCGGTCGTACGGGTGGGGGCGGGCGGCCTGACGGTCCCTCCCGACGAGCACCCCGCGAGCAGCAGGGCGCCCGTCAGGAACGGGACCGTGAGGCGCCGCGAAGCGGTCCGCGGCCCTCGCCTACCAGACGTATCCACGGCCGCCCATGATGGTGGTGATCGTGTCGGACGAGATGTGCGCCGATCTCGGCACCGAACCCGCCCACGAGATGACGCTGGTGCTCACCCCACCGACCGGATCGACGTAGTCGACCTGCCCGGCGGCCGTGTCGGTGTTGTAGCCGTCGATCGCGACCCAGTGGAAGATCTCGATGTTGGGGTGCCCGACGAGGTGCGGACCGCCCGGCACCTCCCAGGCGTTGCCCGCGATCGCGTAGTCGTTGTCGGTGTTGTGCGTGATGTGCTGCTTGAAGGCGGCCTTGTCGGTGGCGGTCGGGGTGTAGGGAAGCGCGTTCGGCACGTAACCGGCTCCGGGGAGGCGGTGGTTGAGCGCGTCCGCCATCGGGTATCCGGTCGGGTCGGGCACGTTGATGTCGATGCCGTACCAGGCGGTGCCGCTCGTGTTCGTCCTCAGCAGGGTCGCCGCGTCCTGCTGCGATCGGCCGCCGACCTCGTCATGGGCCGACTGGGTGATCACCAGGGTGGCCGGGCCGCACCAGTAGGAGGTCTGCTGGGACTGGTGGATCGCGCCGGAGAGCTTGTAGCCGGCGAGGGTGCCCGTGGCGCCGGACGTGAGTGCTCGCTCGTACGTTCTCATGGCGTCGGTGTGCTTGGCGGCCGCGACCCTGCGCTGGGCGGGCGTCAGGCGCTGGTGCCCGAGCGTGTCGTGGGCGGCCTTGTACGAGGCGCCGGGCGCCGGCTCGGTGGTCGCCGAGGTCCCCGCGGGCGCCGGGGCGGCGGGGGCGGCCGAGGCGGTCGGCACGGTCATGGCGGCGGTCAGCAGGGCCGCGGCGCCGAGGACGGCGGCGCGGACATGGGTGGGGGGCATCGCACTCTCCTGTCCGGAGTGGGGGCGGAACGGGAAGGCCGGTCCCGCGTGTGGGACTTGCGGGGAGTGTGGCGCGCCCGCGGCACGCCTGCCAGCGGACGCGGAGCAATGCCCCGGACCACCATTGGGCGCACCAAAGGCGCCGCGCCGGACCAGCGGCGACGTCCGCGGGCGACACCCGCGCGGGGGGCGGTTTTCGCCGCCCGGGGGCGAATTCTCGCCCGCGCGGCCGAATCCGCCTTCTGGTGCGGACGGGTGGGCCGCTGCGGAATCGGTGCCACGCCGGGTGGTTCCGCGCCCCCGGGCGGCCTCGTCCGGCGCGGTCCGGCGGCAAACCCCGCCTGCGGATTCCGTCGCGCCGCGCGGGCGAGTGAACTGCCTGGTCGGAGCAGCGAACGGAGCTTTTCCTTCCATCGGGTCCCACCCCGTACGCGGCCTGCGGAGCCCCGCTACAGTCACCGCCCATGACCACTCACGCGCAGCCCTCCTTCGCCGTCCACATCCCCGACGCCGAGCTCGAACCCGAGCCGCTCGACCCCGGACAGATCGTCTCCGGCACCCCCGAGGTGACCGGCAAGGTCCTGTGGGAGTCGGAGGACGGCAAGCAGGTCCGCGGCATCTGGCAGATCACCCCCGGCGTGGTCACCGACACCGAGGCGAACGAGCTCTTCGTCGTCGTCAGCGGCCGCGCGACGGTCGAGGTCGAGGGCGGCGCGGCCCTGGAGATCGGTCCCGGCGACGCCTGCGTGCTGCGCGAGGGCGACCGCACCACCTGGACCGTCCACGAGACCCTGCGCAAGGCGTACCACATCAGCCTCTGAGGCCGCGGAACCCGCCCCAGGGACGAGGTGGGTCCGCGGGCCGGTTCCCCCATGTCCGCGTGGGGGAGCCGGTGGTGCGCCGAACCGCGTGCCGCACCGTGCTCCGGAGGGTGGGCGGAAGGTGCGACGGGGAGCGGCGTGCCCAAGGTCTGGTAGGAAACTTTCCTATCAGCTAGCATCCCGGGCGGCGGCTTGGCGCGGCGCCCGCTCCGCGCTCCCCCGGGGGAGCGGGCGTGACGCGCTCAGCGAGAGCTCTGACCCGGCCGCCACGCACCGCGCCCGCCCCGTGGCGCCCGCCGCCACGGGGTCGGACCGCGCTGCCCCGCACCGGTGCCCAGCTCTCACCCTTTCCAGGCAAGGGAGTCCCAGGTATGCACCTGAACACCTCCGCCCCACCGCGCCGCACCACCACCCTGTCCCTGCTCCTCGCGGCCGTCCTGCTCGTCACCGGCGGCCTCGTCCTCGCCGCCACCGGCCGCGCCGCCGCAGCCGACCCGCTCCTCTCCCGCGGCAAGCCCGCCACCTCGTCCTCCGACGAGGACGCCACCCTCACCCCCGCCAAGGCCTTCGACGGCGACTCCTCCACCCGCTGGGCCAGCGCCGAGGGCTCCGACCCCCAGTGGCTCCGCGTCGACCTCGGCGCGCCCTCCTCCGTCTCCCGCGTCCGCCTCAACTGGGAGGCCGCCTACGGCAAGGCCTACCGCGTCGAGATCTCCGCCGACGGCGCCACCTGGACCGCACTCGCCACCGAGACCGCCGGCAACGGCGGGACGGACGACTGGACCGGACTCGCCGGCAAGGGGCGCTACGTCCGCGTCTACGGCACCGCCCGCGGCACCTCGTACGGCTACTCCCTGTACGAGGTGGAGGTCTACGGCACGCCCGACAGCACCACCCCGCCCACGACGCCCCCGCCCACGACCACGCCGCCCACCACCGGCGCCTTCACCGTCGTCGCCGCCGGTGACATCGCCGCCCAGTGCACCGCCTCCAGCAGCTCCTGCGCCCACCCCAAGACGGCCGCGCAGGCCCAGCGGATCAACCCGAAGTTCTACCTGACGATGGGCGACAACCAGTACGACGACGCCCGGCTGTCCGACTACCGGAACTACTACGACAAGACCTGGGGCGCCTTCAAGGCCAAGACCCGGCCCGTCCCCGGCAACCACGAGACGTACGACCCGGCCGGCCCGCTCGCCGGCTACAAGTCGTACTTCGGCGCGATCGCCTACCCCCAGGGCAAGCCCTACTACAGCTACGACGAGGGCAACTGGCACTTCCTCGCCCTCGACTCCAACTCCTTCGACGACCCCGCCCAGATCCAGTGGCTCAAGGACGACCTCGCCCGCACCACCAAGGGCTGCGTCGCCGCCTACTTCCACCACCCGCTCTACTCCTCCGGCGGCCACGGCAACGACCCCGTCTCCAAGCCCGTCTGGCAGATCCTCTACGCCGCCAAGGCCGACCTCGTCCTCAACGGGCACGACCACCACTACGAGCGCTTCGCCCCGCAGGACCCCGCCGGCCGGGCCACCGCCGACGGCATCGTCGAGATCGTCGGCGGCATGGGCGGCGCCGAGCCGTACCCCATCGAGACGGTGCAGCCCAACAGCCAGAAGCGGATCAGCGGCCCGTACGGGGTGCTGAAGCTGGACTTCACCGACACCACGTACACCTGGCAGTACGTCGGCACCGACGGCCAGGTCAAGGACACCGGCCCGACCTACACCTGCCACTGATGTACCTCGCGACCACCGGTCGCCGGGACGCGTCGCCCGCCCCTTCCGGGGCGCGGCGGCGCGTCTCCGCCACCGTCCTCGCCCTCGGCACGGTCAGCCTCGTCACCGACGTCTCGTCCGAGATGGTGACCGCCGTCCTGCCGCTGTACCTGGTCCTCGGCCTCGGCCTCACCCCGCTCCAGTTCGGCTTCCTGGACGGCCTCTTCACCGGCGCCACCGCGCTCGTCCGGCTCGTCGGCGGCCACGCGGCCGACCGGCACGGCCGCCACAAGACGGTCGCCGGGATCGGGTACGCGCTCTCCGCCTGCTCCCGGCTCGGTCTGCTCCTGGCCGGCGGCGCGACCGGCGGGATCGCCACCGCCCTCGCCGCCGACCGGCTCGGCAAGGGCATCCGGACCGCCCCGCGCGACGCCCTGATCACCCTGGCCAGCCCGCCCGACGGACTCGGCCGCGCCTTCGGCGTCCACCGCGCCATGGACACCACCGGCGCCCTCCTCGGCCCCTTGGCCGCCTTCGCGCTCCTCTGGGCCACCGCCGACGCGTACGACGCCGTCTTCGTCGTCAGCTTCTGCGCCGGACTCCTCGGGCTGCTGCTCCTCGTCGTCCTCGTACCCGGCGGGCGGCGCGAGCCGGTGGGCGCCGGCCACCGCGTGCGCGACCTCGCCGCCCCGCTCCGGCTGCCCCGGGTGCGACGGGTCGTGCTCGGCGCCGCGCTCCTCGGTGCGGCCACCGTCGGCGACGCCTTCCTCTACCTGCTGCTGCAGCAGCGCACCGAACTGGACGCCACCTGGTTCCCGGTCCTGCCGCTCGGTGCCTCGGCCGCCTACCTGCTGCTCGCCGTACCGGTCGGGCGGCTCGCCGACCGCTTCGGCCGCCGCCGTCCCTTCCTGTACGGGCACGGGGCCCTGCTCCTGGCACTCGGACTGCTCCTGTCTCCCGGGCCGGGACCGGTGCTCCTGGTGGGCGTCCCGGTCCTGCTCGGGGTCTTCTACGCGGCCACCGACGGCGTCCTGATGGCGCTCACCGGGCCGCTCCTGCCGCCCGGACGACGCGCGAGCGGACTCGCGCTCGTCCAGACCGCGCAGGCCCTCGCCAAGGTGGGCGCCGCGGCCGGCTTCGGGGCCGCCTGGACCCTGTGGGGGGCGACGACGGCGCTCCTCCTCGCGCTCGCCGGACTCGCGGCGGCCCTGTGCGGCGCGAGCCGCCTGCTGCCGACCGGTCCGGTCCCGGCATCCGAGCTGCCGTCGGGGTCCGGTCCGTCGTCGGGATCCGAGCCGGTCCCGGCATCCGAGCCCCCCTCGGGCTTCACGTCGCCCTCCGGAAAGGAGACTTCCGCATGACCGTCGTGACAGCCGTGACCGCCTCGAACCGGCGCCGCCTGTGGGCGCTCGTCCTCGGTGTCCTGCTCCTCGCCGGCGGGGCCACCGCGTACACCCTGCGCGCCGCCGCCGGACGCCCCGACACCACCGCCGCGACGGCCGACGCGGGCTTCACCCTCGACGCCGGCTCCCCGGGCGCGCTCTGGTTCCGCGACACCGCCACCGGGCGCGTGGCCCGTCAGGAACCGGGCGCGCCCGGCGCCCGGGTGGCGCTCGGGCCCCGCTGCGACCGCTTCCACGCCGACGGGGACACCGCGCTCTGCCTCCAGCTGCGGCCGGGCATACCGGCCCGCTCCTACGTCCTCGTCCTCGACCGGCGACTGCGCGAGCTGCGCCGGATGAGCCTCCCCGGCATCCCCAACCGCGCCCGGGTCTCCGCCTCCGGACGGGTGCTGGCCTGGACCACCTTCGCGAGCGGTGACTCCTACGCCACCTCGGCGTTCTCCACCCGTACCTCGATCCTCGACCTGCGCACCGGCTATCTGATCAAGAGCATCGAGCAGATCCCGCTCACGCTGGACGGGCGCCGCCACCACGCGCCCGACGTCAACTACTGGGGCGTCACCTTCGCCCGCGACGACAACCGCTTCTACGCCACCGTCGCCACCCAGGGGCACACCTATCTGGTCGAGGGCGACCTGAGGAAGTGGTCGGCCCGGGCGCTGAAGGAGAACGTCGAGTGCCCGTCGCTCTCGCCGGACGGCACCCGCGTCGCCTACAAGAAGAAGGTCTCCACCGACCCCCGCGCACCCTGGCGCCTGCACGTCCTCGACCTCGCCACCCTGCGCGAGCACCCGCTCGCCGAGGCCCGCTCGGTCGACGACCAGGCGGCCTGGACCGGCCCGGACACCGTGGCCTACGGGTACGAGGGCGCGGTGTGGACCGTGCCGGCCGACGGCACGGGAGCGCCTCGGCGGCTGGTCACGGGGGCGACGTCACCGGCGGTACCGAGGTGAGGGGACCCGGGATCCGATGTCGGTCCGCGACGCCCTCAGCCCCGCCGCACCGCGCCCCGCACCGCGAGCAGCGTCATGGGCAGCAGCAGGCACGCCCCGACCACGTTCAGCCAGCCGTACCCCGCCTGGGAGACGATCAGGCCGGCCGCGAGGCCACCGACGCCGGCCGAGGTGTTCATGATGAAGTCCGAGAGGCCCTGGACGGCGGCCCTGGCCGCCGTCGGGACGGAGTCGGTCAGGAGCGCCGAGCCGGAGACGAGCCCGGCCGACCAGCCCAGGCCGAGGACGAAAAGGCCGAGCGCGACCTGTCCGTGGCTCGCTCCCGCGGTGCCTGCGAGCAGCGCGGCCACCGAGATCAGGGCCACCGCCAGGCCGATCACCGCGAGCCGTCCGAGCCGGTCGGACAGCCAGCCCATGACGGGCGAGAAGGCGTACATGCCCGCGATGTGTCCGCTGATCACCAGGCCGATCAGCCGGATGTCCGCGCCGTGGTGGCTGAGCGCGACCGGGGTCATCGACATGATGGAGACCATCGCGGTGTGCGAGCCGGCCACGGTCACCAGGGCGAGCCGGGCGCGGGAGGACGTCCGTACCGCTCGCAGCCCGGCCTTCAGGGAGCGCCCGTCGGCCGCGGCGGCCTCCTCGGGCCCGGCCAGCGCCCGGGCGGTGAGCAGCGGGTCGGGCCGCAGGAGCAGTGCCACCATCACGGCGGAGATCACGAACACGCCCGACGCCCAGACGAAGGGTCCGGCCGCCGCCGGGACGCCGAGGCCCGCCACGCTCCGGCCGGCGGGGGCGGCCACGTTGGGGCCGAGGACGGCGCCGATGGTGGTGGCCCACACCACGGTGGAGATGGCCCGGGCCCGCCGGTCCGGCTCGGCGAGGTCCGCGGCGGCGAACCGGGCGGCGAGGTTGGCCGAGGAGCCGGCCCCGAAGCCGACCAGGCCGGCCAGGAGCAGCGGGAAGCTGTCCAGGACCGCGCCGAGGACGACGACGCCCGCACCGAGCGCCCCGACGAGGTAGGCGAGCACGAGCCCGGCGCGCCGGCCGCGGCGGGTCATCAGCGAGGCGAGCGGCATCGCGAGCAGCGCGGGCCCCGCCACGGAGGCCGTGGAGGCGAGTCCCGACAGCGCCTCCGTGCCGCTCACGTCCTTGGCGAGGACCGCGGCGAGGGCGACTCCGATGGCGATGCCCAGCCCGCCGAGGATCTGGGTGGCGATCAGCACCGCCTGGATGCGGCGGCGCAGGGCGGGCAGCGCGGCGGGGGAGACGGGGGTGGGTATCGCGGTCGACAGGAGCGCGTCAGGAGCGTCGGGCGTGTTGGTCACTGACGCATAGTGCCAGCCGTCCCACCACGTGGGAACGCCCGGACCGCACGTCGCCCGCCGCCCGGCCGGGTCGGCTCCCGTCCGCTCAGAACAGCGGTTCCGGCAGCACCCCCTCCAGCGCCAGGAGCCGCCGCTTGGTCTCCAGGCCCCCGCCGAAGCCGCCGATCCCACCGTCGCTCTCCACCACCCGGTGGCAGGGCACCACCACGGGCAGCGGATTCGACCCCATCGCCGCACCCACCGCCTGCGCGGCCGCGGGCTGCCCGACGCGGCGGGCCAGGTCCCCGTACCCGACCACCGTCCCGTACGGGACGCCGTCCGCCAGCTCGCGCAGCACCTGGCGGTTGAATCCGGTCACCAGCGTCCAGTCCAGCTTGACGTCGAAGCTCCGCAGCCCCCCGTCGAAATACGCCGCGAGCTGTCGGATCGGCTCGGCGAGGCGGCCCGACGCGCTCTCCACGAGCTCCCCGCCGAGCGCCCCTGCCAGCCGCTCCAGAGCCCGTTCCCGCGCCCGTCCGTCGGCGTGGAAGACCACGCTCACCAGGCCCCGGTCCGTCGCGGCGAGCAGCAGCGGGCCAATGCTGCTGGGCACCACGGCCCACTCCACCCGACCCACCGACCGCTCCGTCACCGGCTTCTTGCGCTCCATGCCGATCACGGTACGACCCGGCACCGACAACGCGGCAGATCAATTCCTGGACCCCGTGGCCCGAGGGCCGCGGCGGGCGCCATAATCCGGTAGCACTACTCAGCGGTACCGACTGTTTTCGGACGACGTTGCACCAGGGGTGGAGGACAGCGCTCATGCAGGGCACGGTCGACGGATTCAGCTACGGACTCGTCACGCCGGTGGCGGCCTTTCTCATGGCCTGCCTGGGTGGTGCGCTGGGCCTGCGCTGCACCACCAGGTCACTGCGCCACGACGACACCTTCAAGGCGGGCTGGCTCGCCCTCGGCGCCACCTCCATCGGCACCGGCATCTGGACCATGCACTTCATCGCCATGATGGGCTTCTCCGTCCAGCAGGCGCCGATCAGCTACGACCGGCCCATCACCTTCGCCAGCCTGGGCGTCGCCGTCGTCATGGTCGGCATCGGCATCTTCATCGTCGGCTACCGCGGCGCGACCGCGCTCACCCTGGTGACCGGCGGCACCATCACCGGCCTCGGCGTCGCGACCATGCACTACCTGGGCATGGCCGGGATGCGCCTGCACGGACAGATCCAGTACGACACGCTGACCGTCGCCCTGTCCGTCGTCATCGCCGTCGTGGCGGCCACCGCCTCGCTGTGGGCCGCCGTCTCCGTCCACGGCTTCCTGGCCAGTCTCGGCGCCAGCCTGGTGATGGGGCTCGCGGTCAGCGGCATGCACTACACCGCCATGGCGGCCGTCGACGTCGAGCTGCACGGCACGAAGGCCCCGCCGGGCACCGGCGACAGCGCCACCTCGCTCCTGCTGCCCATGCTGGTCGGGCCGGGCGTCTTCCTGCTGCTCGCCGCCGTCGTGGTCATGTTCGACCCGCTGCTCGTGATGGGCGAGCCCGACTGGCAGAAGCCCAGCGCCCGCGGCGGCTACCGCCACGGCGCCCCCGGCGTGCCCGCCCCGCGCCGCGCCCCGGCCTACGGGGAGCCCGCGAACTGGTCCTCCGCCCGGCCCGCCGCCCGGACCGGCCGCAGGGCCGTCCAGCGCGACGCGTACCGCTCCCAGGACTGGTGAGCGGGCCCGTACGACCGGTGCCCGGGCCGATCACCCTCCGGCTGTCAGCGCCGGGTCGTACGGTGGTTGCATGCGGCCCGTTTCCAAGATCGAACGTACGGTGGCGCCCTTCGAGGTCGTCAGCCCCTTCCAGCCCAGCGGCGACCAGCCGGCGGCCATCGCCGAGCTCGACCGGCGCATCCGCGCCGGCGAGAAGGACGTCGTGCTGCTCGGCGCCACCGGCACCGGCAAGTCGGCGACCACCGCCTGGATGATCGAGCAGCTCCAGCGCCCCACCCTGGTCATGGCGCCGAACAAGACACTGGCCGCGCAGCTGGCGAACGAGTTCCGCGAGCTCCTGCCGAACAACGCGGTCGAGTACTTCGTCTCGTACTACGACTACTACCAGCCCGAGGCGTACGTCCCGCAGTCGGACACCTACATCGAGAAGGACTCCTCGATCAACGAGGAGGTCGAGCGGCTGCGCCACTCCGCGACCAACTCGCTGCTGACCCGTCGCGACGTGGTCGTGGTCGCCTCCGTCTCCTGCATCTACGGCCTCGGCACCCCGCAGGAGTACGTGGACCGCATGGTCTCCCTCCGTGTGGGCGACGAGATCGACCGCGACCAGCTGCTGCGCCGCTTCGTCGACATCCAGTACACGCGCAACGACGTGGCGTTCGCCCGCGGCACCTTCCGGGTCCGCGGCGACACCATCGAGATCTTCCCGGTCTACGAGGAGCTCGCCGTCCGCATCGAGATGTTCGGCGACGAGATCGAGGCGCTCTCCACGCTCCACCCGCTGACCGGCGAGGTCATCAGCGACGACCAGCAGCTCTACGTCTTCCCCGCCAGCCACTACGTCGCCGGTCCCGAGCGCATGGAGCGGGCCGTCAACGACATCGAGACCGAGCTGGAGCAGCGGCTCAAGGAGCTGGAGAAGCAGGGCAAGCTGCTGGAGGCCCAGCGGCTGCGCATGCGGACCACGTACGACATCGAGATGATGCGTCAGATCGGCTCCTGCTCCGGCATCGAGAACTACTCGATGCACTTCGACGGGCGCGAGCCCGGCTCCCCGCCCAACACCCTCCTCGACTACTTCCCCGAGGACTTCCTGCTCGTCATCGACGAGTCGCACGTCACCGTCCCGCAGATCGGCGCCATGTACGAGGGCGACGCCTCCCGCAAGCGCACCCTCGTCGACCACGGTTTCCGGCTGCCCTCCGCGCTCGACAACCGCCCGCTGAAGTGGGAGGAGTTCCAGGAGCGGATCGGCCAGACCGTCTACCTCTCCGCCACCCCCGGCACCTACGAGCTGTCCCGCGGGGACGGTTTCGTCGAGCAGATCATCCGCCCGACCGGCCTCGTCGACCCCGAGGTCGTCGTGAAGCCCACCGAGGGCCAGATCGACGACCTGGTGCACGAGATCCGGCTGCGCACCGAGCGGGACGAGCGGGTCCTGGTCACCACGCTCACCAAGAAGATGGCCGAGGACCTCACCGACTACTTCCTCGAACTGGGCATCCAGGTCCGCTATCTGCACAGCGACGTCGACACCCTGCGCCGTATCGAGCTGCTGCGCGAGCTGCGGGCCGGCGAGTACGACGTGCTGGTCGGCATCAACCTGCTCCGTGAGGGCCTCGACCTGCCCGAGGTCTCCCTGGTCGCCATCCTCGACGCCGACAAGCAGGGCTTTCTGCGCTCCGGCACCTCGCTCATCCAGACCATCGGCCGCGCCGCCCGTAACGTGTCCGGCCAGGTCCACATGTACGCCGACACGGTCACCCCGGCGATGGCGCAGGCCATCGACGAGACCAACCGGCGCCGCGAGAAGCAGGTCGCCTACAACACGGCCAACGGGATCGACCCGCAGCCGCTGCGCAAGAAGATCAACGACATCGTCGCGACCATCGCGCGCGAGGAGGTCGACACCGAGGAGCTGCTCGGCACCGGCTACCGCAAGGGCAAGGACGGCAAGGGCGCCAAGTCCCCGGTCCCCTCGCTCGCCGCCCACACCCCGAAGGGCAAGGGCGCGAAGGCCGGCGCGACCGTCGAGCTCGGCGAGCGCCCGGCGACCGAACTGGCCGGGATCATCGAGGAGATGACCGACCGCATGAAGGCCGCCGCCGCCGAGCTGCAGTTCGAGGTCGCCGCCCGGCTCCGCGACGAGGTGTCCGAGCTGAAGAAGGAGCTGCGCCAGATGAAGGAGGCGGGGCTCGCCTGACCCGCCCGCCCCACGCCCCGCGCGGACCGGCCCGCTGTGTTGCAAGACCGACACAAAACCGGGCCTGTCCGGGCACGTTGTCAGTGCCCCTGCGTAGGGTGCTGCTCACACCGATGAGAGGGGCAGCGCGTGACGGTCAACATGACCAAGGGGCAGGCCATCAGCCTGGAGAAGAAGGACGGAGGGAGCCTCACCTCCGTGCGGATGGGTCTCGGCTGGCAGGCGGCGCCCCGCCGCGGCCTGTTCGGCTCGCGCACCCGTGAGATCGACCTGGACGCCTCCGCCGTCCTCTTCGCCGACAAGCAGCCGGTCGACGTGGTCTTCTTCCGTCACCTCGTCAGCGACGACGGCTCCGTCCGCCACACCGGTGACAACCTGGTCGGCGGCGCGGGTCAGGGCGGCGACGACGAGTCGATCCTGGTGGACCTCCAGCGCATCCCGGTCCACATCACCCAGATCGTGTTCACGGTGAACTCCTTCACCGGCCAGACCTTCCAGGAGGTGCAGAACGCGTTCTGCCGTCTCGTGGACGAGACCAACGGCCAGGAGCTCGCCCGCTACACCCTGAACGGCGGCGGCCAGTACACGGCCCAGATCATGGCCAAGGTGCACCGGGCCGGCGCGGGCTGGCAGATGACGGCCCTGGGCAACCCGGCCAACGGGCGCACCTTCCAGGACCTGATGCCGTCGATCCTCCCGGTCCTCTAAACGGACCCGGAACAGGGGCCCGGAGCGGGCCCCTTCAGCACAGGCACGCGCACGGAGAGACGGAGCAGATGACCGCCGAGCTGGCCCGGGGGCAGAACCACCCCCTGCCCCACACCCGCCTGGAGATCCGGGTCTCGGCCGGTCATCCGGTCGTCGCCGCGGCCACCCTGGGCGACGAGCAGGGCCGGATCGCGGGGGCAGAGGCCGTCGCGCATCCCGGGGCCGCCGCGCTGCCCGGGGTCGAGGTGCCCCGGCAGGCCGCCACCGAGCACCGGATCGCCGTCGACCTGGAGGCGGTACGGGACACCGTCCACCGGGTCTCCGTCCTCCTCGCCCTGCCCGTCGGCGTGGACGGCCCGCCCCGCTTCGGGTCCTCCACCGCGCCCGTCGTCACCGTCACCGGCCCCGACGGCACCGGCATCGCGGGCTACACGATCACCGGGCTCGACCGGGAGTCGGCGCTCGTCGCCCTGGAGCTCTACCGGCGCCAGGGTGCCTGGAAGGTCCGGGCCGTCGGCCAGGGGTACGAGGGCGGGCTGGCCGCCCTCCTCGCCGACCAGGGCCTCGACCGCGCCGCCGAGCTCGCTCGCTCCGTCCTCGACGCGGTCGCCCAGGGGCTGGCCCGCTCGGTCGCCGCCCCACCGCCGCGGGTCACCGACACCGACCGCGTCCGCCAGCCGGCCCAGGCGCAGCCGCCGACCCCGCCGCCGCCCGCTACCCCGCCGCCGTCCGCTACCCCGCCCGCGTCGACCCCGCCGCCCGCGTCGACCTCGCAGCAGGCTTCCGCCGGCGGGCCCATCGACTACACCCACCCGGGCCGCCGACCGGCCGCCGCCCCCGACACCGCGCCGCCGACGCAGGACCCCGCCCCCGGCGCGTATCCGACGCCCGTCGCCGGGGACGCCACCGGCTGGTCGATGGACGAGCGGCTCTACAACCAGGTGTGGGGCATGTTCGAGGACCTGGCCCGCACCGCCGCCGCCTACCGCAGCGCCTGCCAGTTCGCCGAGTCCAGGCTCGACCAGGAGCTCGACAGGGTCCTCTCCGACCCGCGCAGCCGGATCGGCGGGACCGGCGACGCCGCCCGGGCCGAGGCCAGGGCCAGGCACGACGAGCTCACCGCCTGCGCCCAGGAGGCCCTGGACAGGGACCTCGCGCAGCTCGCCGCCGAGTCGGAGGTGGTCGAGCCCGCGCTGCCCGCCGCCTACGCCCGCTGGGACAGCCCCGTCTGGCAGGCCTACCGGGTGCCCATGGATGCGCCGATGGCCGTCCGGCTCGGTGATCTCCACCTGCCCGAGCGGACCGGGCTGCGCATCCCGTTCCTGGCCCGGCTCCCGCTGAGCCGGGGGCTCTGGGTGGACTCGGGGCGCGGCCACTCCGAGGCAGCCGGACTGCTGGACGACGCCGAGTTGCGCCGGCTGGCCCTGGACAGCGCCGTCGCGCACGCGGTGCGGCTGCTCGCCGTGCACCCCGCGGACCGCTTCCGGGTGCGGGTGATCGACGCGGCCGGCGCGGGCGCCGCCGCGTTCGCGCCGCTCGTCGAGTCGGATGTGCTCGCGGGCCCGCCGGCCGCCGGAGCGGCCGGCGTCACGGCCGTCCTGGCCCAGCTCACCGAGCGGGTCGACCTGTTGCAGATGGCGCTGCGGGCAGGTGCGTCGGAGGACCTGCCGCCCGGTCTGGACACCGCCGAGGAACTGCTGATCGTGCACGACTTCCCGCACGGCTTCGACGACCGCGCGGTCAACCAGCTGCGCTACCTCGCGGACGAGGGCCCGGCGGTCGGCACGCACCTGCTGATGGTCGCGGACCGGGAGGACGCGGCGGCGTACGGGCCGGTGCTCGACCCGCTGTGGCGTTCCCTCATGCGGCTCACCCCGGTTCCCGAGGACCACCTCGCGGACCCGTGGGTCGGCCATGCCTGGACGTACGAGCCGCCGGTCTTCCCAGCGGGGAGCGGGGTGCTGGGGCAGGTCCTCGGTCAGTTGGCCGACGCCCGCGGGCAATGGCGGCAGGATCGCCTCTGACCTGCGGTTTTGGATCTACTTTACCCTTCTCTTTACCTTCCCTTGGTTCTTCGGGTAGTGTTCTTGGTGCGGAGGGGAGTACTCCCTATGCGCGGCGTACCCGTCAATACGGACAGGTCGGACATCTGATCCCGGGGCGCCGGCCCGGGCCGTCCCCGGGTGGAAGAGACCTCCGGCAACGACGAGGCTGATCATCAGCCGTACGACGCCGGAGGCGCAGTGGACGTTTCTGTGACCCTGTGGGTGCTGACCATTCTCGGTCTGGGCGCCCTGATCGCGGTCGACTTCTTCATCGGACGCAAACCCCATGACGTGTCGGTCAAGGAGGCCGGCATCTGGACGGTCGTCTGGATCGTCCTCGCCGCACTCTTCGGCCTGGGCCTGCTGATCTTCGGCAACAGCCAGGCGTCCGGCGAGTTCTTCGCCGGATTCATCACCGAGAAGTCGCTCAGTGTCGACAATCTCTTCGTCTTCGTCCTGATCATGGCGAAGTTCTCGGTGCCCTCCCACCTCCAGCAGCGGGTGCTGCTCGTGGGCGTGCTGATCGCCCTGGTGCTCCGGGCGATCTTCATCGCCGCCGGCGCCGCGATCATCGCCAGCTTCTCGTGGGTCTTCTACCTCTTCGGCGCGTTCCTCATCTACACCGCCTGGAAGCTCATCCAGGAGGCGCGCTCCGACGAGGAGGAGGACGAGTTCGAGGAGAACCGTCTCCTCAAGTCCATCGAGAAGAAGTTCGGCGTCGCCGACCGCTACCACGGCACCAAGCTCTTCATCCGCAGCAACGGCAAGCGGGTGCTGACCCCCCTGATGGTCGTCATGCTCGCGATCGGCACCACCGACGTGCTGTTCGCCCTCGACTCCATCCCGGCGATCTTCGGCCTCACCCAGGACCCGTACATCGTCTTCACCGCCAACGCCTTCGCCCTGATGGGCCTGCGGCAGCTGTACTTCCTCATCGGCGGTCTGCTGAAGAAGCTGGTCCACCTGAGCTACGGCCTGTCGGTGATCCTCGGCTTCATCGGTGTGAAGCTGGTGCTGCACGCCCTGCACGAGTCCGGGGTGCACGTCCCCGAGATCTCCATCCCGTTCTCGCTCGCCGTGATCTGCGGCGTCCTGATCATCACCACGATCACCAGCCTCATCGCGTCGAAGAAGCAGGCGCAGCGCGAGGCCGCCGAGGCGGCCCGGATCGCCGGGGCCGTGGATCGCGGCGAGACCGGCGAGGCCGAGAAGGACAGCGTCAGGGCCTGACCCCGCCGCGAGGGCCGGTGCGGGCGGCACACAGCCGCCCGCACCGGCCCTTCGCTATGCCGGCTCCGGCTCCGGCTCCGCCTTCGGGGCGGGCCGCGCCGCCCTTCCCGGGAGGGTCTCCGGCAGCAGCGCGAAGCAGCACAGGCTCACGAGCGCGACCACCGTCAGATAGGCGGCCACGCCCCACGGAGGGCCCGAGCCGCCGTCCGAGACGGCGGTCGCCACGATCGGGGTGAGCGCCCCGCCGAGCACCCCGGCCAGGTTGTAGCCGACGGCCGCGCCCGTGCACCGCACCCGCGGCTCGTACAGCTCCGGCAGATACGCGGCCACCACGGCGAACATCGTGATGAAGGCCAGCAGCGAGCCCAGGAAGCCGAGGAACATCAGCGGCGGGCGCCCGGTGTGCAGCAGCGCGACCATCGGGAACATCCACAGCGCCGAGGCCGCGCAGCCGGCCAGGCACAGCGTGCGGCGGCCGAAGCGGTCGCCGAGCAGCGCGAAGAACGGGGTCAGCGCGCCCTGGATCGCGACCGCCGCCATCACGCAGATGAGCATCACCGTGCTCGGCACGCCGAGCCGCTCGGTGCCGTAGGCCAGGGCCCACGTGGAGACCGCGTAGAAGACGGCGTAGCCGACGGCCAGCGCGCCCGCGGTGAGCAGGACGAGCCGCCCGTGCCCGCGGACGACTTCCCGCAGCGGCGCGTTCGCCCGCCGGCCCTCGGCCGCCAGCGCCTCGAACTGCGGGGTCTCCGCGAGCGAGGAGCGCAGACCGAGCCCGGCGAGGGCGAGCAGCCCGGCCGCCCAGAACGGCACCCGCCAGCCCCAGGAGCGGAACTCCGCGTCGCTCAGCCCGGCGGTCAGGGCCAGCATGACCCCGTTGGCCAGCAGGAAGCCGACCGAGGGGCCGATCTGCGGGAAGCTCGCCCACAGCGCCCGCCGCCCCTCCGGGGCGTGCTCGGCGGTCAGGAGCACCGCGCCGCCCCACTCCCCGCCCAGGCCGAGCCCCTGGAGGAAGCGCAGGACGAGCAGCAGCACGGGCGCCGCGATGCCGATCGTCCCGTACGTGGGGACGCAGCCGACCGCGACGGTCGCGCCGCCGGTGAGCAGCAGCGAGGCGAACAGGACCGGGCGCCGCCCGCGGCGGTCTCCGACGTGGCCGAAGAGGGCCGAGCCGAGGGGGCGGGACACGAAGCCGACCGCGAAGGTGCCGAAGGCGGCGAGGGTCCCGGCGACGGGGGAGAAGGTCGGGAAGAAGAGCGGGCCGAGCACGAGCGCGGCGGCGGTCCCGTAGACGAAGAAGTCGAAGAACTCGATGGCCGTGCCGACCAGCGAGGCCGCGGCGAGCCGCCCCATGGAGGGCGACGGGCGGGCCGCGGGCGGCGACGGAGCGTGACTGTGGCGCATGTCGCGCCAACTACCCGTCCGCCGCCCGGGTTACGGGGGCGTGCGGGGGTGCCCCGGGGTCACCGCCCGCGCGCGGGGATCACCAGCCGCGCTCGCGCCACTCCGCGAGGTGCGGGCGCTCGTCACCGAGCGTGGTGTCCTTGCCGTGGCCCGGATAGATCCAGGTCTCGTCCGGGAGCACGTCGAAGAGCTTGGTCTCCACGTCGTGGATGAGGCTCGCGAAGGCTTCCGGATCCTTCCGCGTGTTGCCGACGCCGCCGGGGAAGAGGCAGTCGCCGGTGAACACGTGCGGGTGCCCGTGCGGGTCGTCGTAGACCAGCGCGATGGAGCCCGGCGTGTGCCCGACGAGCCGGCGGGCGGTGAGCTCGACCCGGCCGACCTTGATCGTGTCGCCGTCCTCGACGGGGACGTCGGTCCTGACGGGGATGCCCTCGGCGTCGTACCGGCCCGCGTACGTCGTGGCGCCCGTGGCCTCGGCGACCTCGGCGAGGGCCTGCCAGTGGTCGCCGTGCTGGTGGGTGGTGACGACGGAGGCGATGCCGTCGTCACCGATCAGGGTGAGGAGGGTGCGGGCCTCGTTGGCCGCGTCGATCAGCAGCTGCTCGCCGGTGGCCCGGCAGCGCAGCAGATACGCGTTGTTGTCCATCGGGCCGACCGCGACCTTCGAGATCATCAGGTCGGTCAGCTCGTGCACGTCGGCGGGCCCGCCGACCTTCACCACTCCGCTGTACGTCATGGCTTCAGCCTAGGCCCTCGCCCCGGGCACCGACGGCCGGTCGGTGACCCGGGGCGGCGACTGCGGCAACTGCGGCTAGAGCGGCGGGAGCTCGGGGAGCCCGTCGCCGGACAGGACGGCGAGGTGGGCGCCCTTGTCGCCGCGGCCGGACAGCCAGCCGAGCAGCTCGGCGGCCGTTCCGCCGAGGACGACCGGCGTGCCCTCGCCGCCGCCGGTGTGCCAGCTGGGGTCACCCTCGTCGAAACCGAGGCGCAGGGTCACCGGGGGGACCTCGGGGCGGCCGGACCAGCGGTCGGCGAGGAACTCGATCTCCCGCAGGAGGAACTCCTCCGGCAGGTCCTCCAGGTCGTAGCCGGCGTCCAGGTCGACGTGGTGCAGGTCCACCTCGACCCAGCGGCGGAACGGCACCCGGGCCGCCCGGTCGGTGACGCCGTTGCGCAGCTCCACGGTGCGCTCCCAGTCGGCGGGCTCGCGGCACACCTCCTCGAAGCGCTCGGCGGTCGCGCGCAGGTCGGCGAGCTGGACGTCCAGGGGGCGGCCGGCGTCGCGCTCGATGTCGGCGTCGCGGGTCTCGGCGTCCTTGTACATCGGCAGGCCCTGGAGCACGTTCACGAGGGCGTCGGCGTTCCGGGACAGGTGGGCCAGGACGTGGCCGCGGGTCCAGCCGGGAAGCCGTGACGGCTCGGCCAGCGCCGCGTTGTCCAGGGAGGCGGCCGCGGCGAGCAGACGGTCGGTCGCTTCGCGCACGGAGGCGATGTCGCGCAGATGATCGATCATGGCGCCGACCCTAGGGGGTGCGGGGCCGGTCCGGCCAGGGTCCCGGGGGCCCGGACCAGGGCGGAAGCGGCAGCGGCGCCACTCGTTCGGGTGAAGCGGGCGAGCGGCGGACGGAAATCGAATGTGCGTGCTATAGGCTCGGTGGAAGCATCCGGCATCCTTGGTTGTTGGGTCTTCAGGCACATCCGCTCTCTCAAGAAAGGTGCGGACCGGCGTGGCCGACCGTCTCATCGTCCGTGGCGCTCGCGAGCACAACCTCAAGAACGTCTCGCTCGACCTGCCCCGTGACTCGCTCATCGTCTTCACCGGGCTCTCCGGGTCGGGCAAGTCGTCCCTCGCGTTCGACACGATCTTCGCCGAGGGGCAGCGCCGGTACGTCGAGTCGCTCTCCTCCTACGCCCGGCAGTTCCTCGGCCAGATGGACAAGCCGGACGTCGACTTCATCGAAGGTCTGTCGCCCGCGGTCTCCATCGACCAGAAGTCGACCTCGCGCAACCCGCGCTCGACGGTCGGCACCATCACCGAGGTCTACGACTACCTCCGACTGCTCTTCGCGCGCATCGGCAAGCCGCACTGTCCCGAGTGCCGCCGGCCGATCTCCCGCCAGTCGCCGCAGGCCATCGTCGACAAGGTCCTGGAGCTGCCCGAGGGCAGCCGCTTCCAGGTCCTCTCCCCGCTGGTGCGCGAGCGCAAGGGCGAGTTCGTCGACCTCTTCGCCGACCTGCAGACCAAGGGCTACAGCCGGGCCCGGGTCGACGGGAAGACGATCCAGCTCAGCGAGCCGCCGACGCTGAAGAAGCAGGAGAAGCACACGATCGAGGTGGTCATCGACCGCCTCACCGTGAAGGACAGCGCCAAGCGACGCCTCACCGACTCCGTCGAGACCGCGCTCGGCCTCTCCGGCGGCATGGTCGTGCTCGACTTCGTCGACCTCGCCGAGGACGACCCCGAGCGCGAGCGGATGTACTCGGAGCACCTCTACTGCCCGTACGACGACCTGTCCTTCGAGGAGCTGGAGCCGCGCTCCTTCTCCTTCAACTCGCCCTTCGGCGCCTGCCCGGACTGCACCGGCATCGGCACCCGCATGGAGGTCGACCCGGAGCTGGTCGTCCCCGACGAGGAGCGGTCCCTCGACGAGGGTGCCATCCACCCCTGGTCGCACGGCCACACCAAGGAGTACTTCGGCCGGCTCATCGGCGGCCTGTCCCAGGCCCTGGGCTTCCGCACGGACATCCCGTACGCCGGGCTGCCGCAGCGGGCCAAGAAGGCCCTCATGTACGGCCACAAGACCCAGGTCGAGGTCCGCTACCGCAACCGGTACGGGCGCGAGCGCGCCTACACCACCCCCGCCTTCGAGGGCGCCGTCTCCTTCGTGAAGCGGCGGCACAGCGAGGCCGAGAGCGACTCCAGCCGTGAGCGCTTCGAGGGCTACATGCGCGAGGTGCCCTGCCCCACCTGTGAGGGCACGCGCCTGAAGCCGATCGTGCTCGCGGTCACGGTGATGGAGAAGTCCATCGCCGAGGTCTCCGCCATGTCGATCAGCGACTGCGCCGACTTCCTCCGACGGCTCACCCTGAACGCCCGCGACAAGAAGATCGCCGAGCGGGTTCTCAAGGAGGTCAACGAGCGGCTCCGCTTCCTCGTCGACGTCGGCCTCGACTACCTCTCGCTCAACCGGGCCGCCGGCACCCTCTCCGGCGGCGAGGCCCAGCGCATCCGGCTCGCCACCCAGATCGGCTCCGGACTGGTCGGCGTGCTCTACGTGCTCGACGAGCCCTCCATCGGCCTCCACCAGCGCGACAACCACCGGCTCATCGAGACCTTGGTGCGGCTGCGCGACATGGGCAACACCCTCATCGTGGTCGAGCACGACGAGGACACCATCAAGGTCGCCGACTGGGTCGTCGACATCGGCCCCGGCGCCGGTGAGCACGGCGGCAAGGTGGTCCACTCCGGCCCCCTGAAGGAGCTCCTCGCCAACAAGGAGTCGATGACCGGGCAGTACCTGTCCGGGCGCAGGGCCATCGACACGCCGGCCATCCGGCGCCCGGTGGACCCGACGCGCAGCCTGACCGTGCACGGTGCCCGCGAGAACAACCTGCGGGACATCGACGTCTCCTTCCCGCTGGGCGTCCTCACCGCCGTCACCGGCGTCTCCGGATCCGGCAAGTCGACGCTGGTCAACGACATCCTCTACACGCACCTGGCACGCGAGCTGAACGGCGCCAAGTCGGTGCCCGGGCGGCACACGCGCGTGGACGGCGACGACCTCGTCGACAAGGTCGTGCACGTCGACCAGTCTCCGATCGGCCGCACCCCGCGCTCGAACCCGGCCACGTACACCGGCGTCTTCGACCACGTCCGCAAGCTGTTCGCGGAGACGATGGAGGCGAAGGTCCGCGGCTACCTGCCCGGCCGCTTCTCCTTCAACGTCAAGGGCGGCCGCTGCGAGAACTGCTCCGGCGACGGCACGATCAAGATCGAGATGAACTTCCTCCCGGACGTCTACGTCCCGTGCGAGGTCTGCCACGGCGACCGGTACAACCGGGAGACCCTGGAGGTCCACTACAAGGGCAAGTCCATCGCCGAGGTCCTGAACATGCCGATCGAGGAGGCACTGGACTTCTTCGAGGCCGTCCCGACCATCGCCCGCCACCTGCGCACGCTCCACGAGGTCGGCCTCGGCTACGTCCGGCTCGGCCAGTCCGCGCCGACCCTCTCCGGCGGCGAGGCGCAGCGCGTCAAGCTCGCCTCCGAGCTCCAGAAGCGCTCCACGGGCCGCACGGTCTACGTCCTGGACGAGCCGACCACCGGCCTCCACTTCGAGGACATCTCGAAGCTGATCAAGGTCCTGTCCGGCCTCGTCGACAAGGGCAACTCGGTGATCGTCATCGAGCACAACCTGGACGTCATCAAGACCGCCGACTGGATCATCGACATGGGTCCCGAGGGCGGCAGCGGCGGCGGCCTGGTCGTCGCCGAGGGCACGCCGGAGGAGGTCGCCTCGGTCCCGGCCAGCCACACCGGCAAGTTCCTGCGCGAGATCCTGGGCGCCGACCGCATCAGCGACGCCCCGACGGTCCCTGCCGCGCGCAGCGCCAAGAAGGCCGCGCCCGCCAAGAAGGCCCCCGCCAAGAAGGCGACGGCCACGAAGGCGACGGCGACCAAGGCCGCGGCCGCCAAGAAGGCCGCGCCCGCGAAGAAGACCGCCGCCAAGAAGACGGCCACCCGGGCCCGCAAGGCCTGACGGACGTCGACACCGGCCCACGACACGAGGGGGCGGCCCCGCCGCGAGGACGGGGCCGCCCCCTCAGGCGTCGCCCAGCTCGTGCCCGTACGGCGGCTCCGCGCCCGCCCGCGTGCAGGTGACCGCCGCCGCCCGCGCGGCGAAGGACAGCAGCTCCCGCCAGTCCTCCCGGGACAGCGCGGAAGGCGCCCGGTCCGCGAGGCCGTGCAGCAGCGCCGCGTTCACCGTGTCACCCGCCCCGATCGTGTCCACCACCCGCACCCGCACGCCCGGCACGGACACCTCGTGGTCGGCGGTGAAGACGGTCAGGCCCCCGGCGCCCCGGGTCAGCACCACCGCGTCCGGCCCGGCGGCCAGCCATTCCTCCGGGCCGCCGCCCAGCCAGGCCGCGTCCTCCTCGGAGAGCTTGAGGAGCGAGACGTACGGCAGCCAGCCGGCGAACCGCTTCCGGTACGCCGCCGCGTCCGGGACCAGCCCCGGCCGGACGTTCGGGTCCAGCAGCGTGAAGGCGCCCTCCCGCGACGAGCGCCGCAGCAGCGCCTCGTACGCGCTCGCGCCCGGCTCCAGGGCCAGTGAGCAGGTCCCGAAGGCCACCGCCCGCACCCCCTCCGGCAGCCGTTCGGGCAGTGTGAAGAGCCGGTCCGCGGTGCCCTCCACGTAGAAGGCGTAGTGCGCGGAGCCGTCCGCGCCCACCGAGGCGACCGCCAGTGTCGTCGGCTCCGGCCCGCGCTGGACGAGACCGGTCGCGACCCCCGCCGTCCGCAGCCCCGTCAGCAGCGCCTCCCCGAAGGCGTCCGTCGAGACCCGGGAGCAGAAGGCCACGTCCGCGCCGATCCGCCCCAGGGCCACGGCCGTGTTGTACGGGCCGCCGCCCGGGCGGGGCAGCAGCGGGGAGAGGGGGCCCGGCGCCCCGTCGGGGACCAGGTCGATCAGGGACTCACCGGCGACGACGATCACGCACCGGAACGTAACCCATGCCCCGCCCGTGAGGACAGGCCCCGCCGCAGACGCCCGCCGACCCGCCGGTATCGTCGGTTCGGTCCCCTCTCACGACGTCTTGTCCCCGACCCGACCGATGGAGCGCCCATGTCCGGCCAGACCCCCCGCCGCACCGTACTGAAAGGCGCCGCCCTCGCCGGGGCCGCCGGGCTGGGTGTCGCCGCCTGCTCCACCGAGTCCAAGCTGGGCCACGCCGAGAACCCCACGCCGACGGCCCCGGTGACCCTCGGCGCGCCCGACGAGATCCCCGTCGGCGGCGCCAAGCTCTATCGCGAGCAGCGACTCCTCGTGCACTGCCCGGCCCAGGGCCAGTACAAGGCCTTCAGCGCCCAGTGCACCCACGCCGGCTGCGTCCTCGACAAGATCGAGAAGAACGAGGGCAACTGCCCCTGCCACGGCAGCCGCTTCGACGTGACCACCGGCAAGGCGGTCCAGGGCCCGGCGACCGTGCCGCTGCCCGAGGTCCCGGTCCGGGTCGAGAACGGCAAGCTGGTCGCGGGACCGACGGCCTGAGGGCCGGTCCGGCGGACCAGGGCCGGACGGCCCCCGGCAGCCGTGGGGGGCGGGCGGTCAGGTCCGGTCGATGCCCAGGATTCGGGCGGTCAGGTCCAGTCCCAGTCGATGCCCAGGATCCCCGGGCGCACCCCCTGCTCCACGAGGTGCACCGCGTGGTGCCGGCCGCTCAGCGTCAGCTCGGCCCGACCGCCCCGCGGTGCCCCCGTCGACGCCTGCGCGAAGCGCCGGCACCGTACCGGCAGCGCGGCCTCGTCGAAGCGGACCTGCAGGACGTACTGCCCGCCCGCGAAGCTGAACCCGCGCACGTACTCCCGGCTCGGCCCGCCCGTACCGTCCTCGAAGCCGTACGAGAAGACGTACGTGTCCCCGGCCCGCAGCCGCGCGTCGAAGAGCAGCTCGGCGACCAGCACCCCGGTCCCCGCGTGCCGCCGCACCCGGCCCACCCGGCAGTTCTCCGCCGCCCGCACCTCCACCCGGTGCGGATCGCAGCCCGGGTCACCCCGGTGGATCGCCAGATAGCGGTCGATCCCGTCCCGGTGCGCCCGCACCACCTGCTGCGAGTCCCGGCCGAGCAGCTCCCGCCCCGCGCCGATCCGCACCCGCTCCTGGTGCCCCACCGTGTGCAGCCCGCCGTCCGTCGGGGACTCCAGCTCCGCGAGCAGCTCCTCCACGACCCCCGAGGCCTCGACCAGCGAGCGGTACGAGCGGGTCGCCGGGCGCTCGACCTCGGCGCGGGCGGCGGTGTCCTCGGCGAGCAGCCGGATCAGCGAGTTCCCCGGCAGCTGGAGCACCTCCTCCAGGGCCCGCACCGCCTTCATCGACTCCGGCCGCTGCGGCCGGCGCGCGCCCTGCTGCCAGTAGCTCAGCGACGTCACGCCGACCTTCACCCCCCGGTGCGCCAGATGGTGCTGGACCCGCTGCAGCGGCAGCCCGCGCACGGCGAGCGCGGTGCGCAGCGCCAGATGGAACGGACCGGTGTGCAGCAGCTGCACCAGATCGGCCTCGGTGTGGCCCACGAGGACTCCTCAGTGAACGTTCACGGTGGGGGGAGGCGGCGCGCCCGGGCGCCCCGGCGGTCGGGCAGGTGGACCGGGGACGGCCGTTCACACCCGGGCCACACCGTTCACAGCTCGCCGTCACCCCGCATTGAAGCGTGTTGACCCGCTCCGGACAACGCCCGATGCTCCAGACCAGCGTCCGGACGCGCTCCTCTCCTCCAACTCCCCACATCCCCACCTCGGGAGGAACGCGATGCGCAGCAGAAAGGTCCTCGCCGCACTCGTCGCGGCCGCCACCCTCGTGCTCGTCCCCGCCCCGTCGGCGTCCGCCGCGCCGACGACCGGGCGGGACGGCGCGGCGGAAGGCGTGTCCGCCCTCGCCTACAAGCGCCTCGGCATCACCATGCAGGCCCAGCAGAAGACCAACTGGTGCTGGGCGGCGAGCGGCAACACCATCGCCACCTGGTTCGGCCGCTCCTACAGCCAGAACCAGTTCTGCAACGCCGCCTTCGGCCGCCAGCAGGGCTACGACTGCCCCAACTGGCAGGCCACCCTGGGCAACGTCCAGGACGGACTCGGCTGGGCGGGCATCAACCCCGGTTCGTACGTGACCGGGTGGCTGCGGTACTCGACCGTGCAGACCGAGATCAACGCCGACCGTCCCGTCGAGACCCGGATCCAGTGGGCCGGGGGCGGTGGCCACATGCACGTCCTCTACGGCTACGACGACGCCGACAGCTGGGTCTACTGGGGCGACCCGTGGCCCTCCAGCGACCGCTACAACTGGGCCTCGCACGCCTGGTACGTCAACAACAGCTCCTTCTCCTGGACCCACTCGCTCTACCGGATCGGGGCGTGACGACGATGACCGTACGCATCCGTGCCCTGGGGGCCGGCCTGCTGGGGGCCGCGGCCCTCGTCGTCCTGGGGGCGGTGCCGGCCGACGCCGCCGGTGCCGCCGACGGGCCCGGGGCCGCCGGTGCCCTGCCCGTCGCGCCGACGCCCGAGCAGGCGGCGGCCGCGCCGCGCACCCTCGACACCGTCGCCCGCTTCTTCGCGCGGGACGACGCGGCAGCCCTCGCCCGTACGGCGGCGCCGCCCCGGATCGAGGGGGTGTCGGTGCCCGTACGGCTCCTCTCGCCCGACTTCGTGGCCGGGAGACCGGGCGCGCCGGTGGCCCGCGTCGAGTTCCACGCCAGCAAGGCGGTCGCCGCGGACGGGCGGACGGCCTCGCTGTGGTCCGTCCGCGGGCCGGGTGGCGGCTGGCAGGTGGTGAACATCGCCACCGGCGACGACGAGGTCCGCTACACCCGGCAGGGGCTGCGGCTGCTGCCGGGCGGGACGGTCTTCCGGGAGCCGCAGATCGACGCGTGGTACGTGCAGAAGGGGGCGAAGGTGCTGCCCCTGGACGAGGACGCGGTGCGGGCCGTGGGCAGGAACGGGACGTCGCTGGACGCCTACCGGGTCCGGGTGACGAGGGCGTACGCCGACAAGCTGCCCGGGTCCGCCTACGCGCGCAAGGGCGCGGCCGGGGGCTACGACCCGGGGGCTCCCGCCCCCGTGGCCGCCCCCGCCGCCGCGCACGACGAGCCGGCCGTCGCCGCGGCCGCGGTCGGGGCGGGCGCGCTCCTGGCCCTGGGGCTCGTCGGCGGCGCGGCGGTCCTGCGCCGCACCCGGTAACCCGCCCGCCAGCCCGTCGCGGCCGCCTCCTCGCCGCGGCGGGCTCCGCCCCGCCCGCGGCGGGGGCGCCGGCGGGGGCGCCGTCGACCCTCCGGGCCCGGGCGCGTGGTTTCCGGTCCGGCGGAACGACGGTGTGCGGGGGCGCTCGGGGCCGGGGCGGCTACTGGGCCAGGTAGCCGCCGTCGACCGGGAGGACCGCGCCCGTGACGAAGGACGCCTCGTCCGACGCGAGGAAGAGGACGGCCGCGGCGACCTCCTCGGGGCGGCCGAAGCGGGCCATCGGATGGGCCCCGGCGACCGTGGCCAGGTACTCCCGGCCGCCCGGCTCGTCGCGGACGGCGGCCACGCGTTCCGTCTCGATCGTGCCCGGGGCGACCGCGTTGACCCGGATGCCGTGCGCCGCCCACTCCACCGCCAGGTGCTTGGTCAGGCCCGTCGCCACGAACTTCGCCGGGCCGTAGACCGCCTGCCGGGCCTGGCCCGCGACGCCCGAGACGGACGAGGTGCAGACGATCGCCCCGCCGCCCGTGCCGCGCATCGCCTCGATCGCGTACTTGCAGGTCAGGAACATGCCCCGGCCGTCGATCGCCATGACGTGGTCGAAGTCGGCGGCGCTCGCCTCCGTGACGTCCAGGAGGGGGATCACGCCGGCGTTCGCCACCAGGACGTCCAGGCGGCCGAACCGCTCCACCGCGGTGGCGATCATGCGGCGGGCGTCCGCGTCCTCGGAGACGTCCCCCACGACCGTCACCACACCGTCGCCGAGCGTGCCGAGCCGCTCCGCGTCCACGTCCGTCGCCACCACGCGGGCGCCCTCGGCCGCGAAGCGCAGCGCCGTCGCCCGGCCGATCCCGCTCGCCGCGCCGGTCACCACGCACACCCGGCCGGAGAGCCGTCCTGAAGCCTCGTTCGTCATGTCCGGCCAACGAGCGCGCGCGGCCTGAGTGTCGGTCCCCGCCAGTAGGGTGGGTGCCATGGCCGACCCCTCCAGCTACCGCCCCAAGCCGGGACAGATCCCCGACTCGCCGGGGGTCTACAAATTCCGCGACGAGCACCGCCGGGTGATCTACGTCGGGAAGGCGAAGTCCCTGCGCCAGCGCCTGGCGAACTACTTCCAGCCGCTCGCGAGCCTGCACCCGCGCACGGCGACGATGGTCACCACGGCCGCCTCCGTGGAATGGACCGTCGTGGCCACGGAGGTCGAGGCGCTGCAGCTGGAGTACTCCTGGATCAAGGAGTTCGACCCCCGGTTCAACGTGAAGTACCGGGACGACAAGAGCTATCCGTATCTCGCCGTCACGCTCGACGAGGAGTTCCCGCGCGTCCAGGTCATGCGCGGGCACAAGAAGAAGGGCGTGCGCTACTTCGGGCCGTACGCGCACGCGTGGGCCATCCGCGAGACCGTCGACCTGATGCTGCGGGTGTTCCCGGTGCGTACCTGCTCCGCGGGGGTCTTCCGCAACGCGGCCTCCGCCGGGCGGCCGTGCCTGCTCGGTTACATCGGGAAGTGCTCGGCGCCCTGCGTCGGGCGGGTCGACGCGGAGGAGCACCGCGAACTGGCCGAGGACTTCTGCGACTTCATGGCCGGCCGCACCGGCACGTATCTGCGCCGCCTGGAGAAGCAGATGATGATCGCGGCCGAGGACCTGGAGTACGAGAAGGCCGCCCGCCTGCGGGACGACATAGAGGCCCTGCGCAAGGCCATGGAGAAGAACGCGGTGGTGCTCGCCGACGCCACCGACGCCGACCTGATCGCGCTCGCCGAGGACGAGCTGGAGGCCGCCGTCCAGATCTTCCACGTGCGCGGCGGCCGGGTCCGCGGCCAGCGCGGCTGGGTCACCGACAAGGTCGAGGCCGTCGAGACGGCCGGGCTCGTCGAGCACGCCCTCCAGCAGCTGTACGGAGAGGAGAGCGGCGACGCCGTTCCCAAGGAGGTGCTGGTGCCCGCCCTGCCGGAGGACACCGAGGCGGTCACCGCCTGGCTCTCCGGGCGCCGCGGTTCGAACGTGTCGCTGCGCATCCCGCAGCGCGGCGACAAGAAGGCCCTGATGGAGACCGTCGCCCGCAACGCCCAGCAGTCCCTCGTCCTGCACAAGACCAAGCGGGCCAGCGACCTGACCACCCGGTCCCGGGCCCTGGAGGAGATCGCCGAGGCCCTGGACCTGGACTCGGCGCCGCTGCGCATCGAGTGCTTCGACATCTCGCACCTCCAGGGCGAGGACGTCGTGGCCTCCATGGTCGTCTTCGAGGACGGGCTGCCCCGCAAGAGCGAGTACCGCCGCTTCCAGATCAAGGGCTTCGAGGGCCAGGACGACGTCCGGTCCATGCACGAGGTGATCAGCCGCCGCTTCAAGCGCTACCTCGCCGAGAAGGAGAAGACCGGCGAGTGGGTGGACGGGGAGGTGCCCGCCGAGACCGAGGGGCGCGACGACGACGGGCGGCCCAAGCGCTTCGCCTACCCGCCCCAGCTCGTCGTCGTCGACGGCGGGCAGCCGCAGGTCGCCGCCGCCCGGCGCGCCCTGGACGAGCTCGGTATCGACGACATCGCGGTCTGCGGCCTCGCCAAGCGCCTGGAGGAGGTCTGGCTGCCGGGCGACGACGACCCGGTGGTGCTGCCCCGCTCCAGCGAGGGCCTGTACCTCCTTCAGCGGGTACGTGACACGGCTCACGACTTCGCCATCCGTTACCAGCGTTCCAAGCGGACCAAGCGCATCCGCAGCAGCCCCCTGGACGCCGTCCCCGGCCTCGGGGAGACGCGCAAACAGGCGCTCATCAAGCATTTCGGCTCGGTCAAACGCCTCCGGCAGGCGACAATCGAGCAGATCTGCGAGGTCCCCGGCATGGGCCGCAAGACGGCCGAGGCCGTGGCGGTGGCCCTCGCGCAGGCGGCCCCGGCCGCGCCCGCCGTGAACACGGCAACAGGAGAGATCATGGAAGACGACGGGGGCAGCACAGCATGACCACGCACGACGCGCACGAGAACGAGTACGAAGACGGAGCACCAGACATGAGTACGGGCACGACGGAGCCCGACGGCGAGAACAGCGCCGACGCGGCCATCCCCGAGCTGGTGATCATCTCCGGCATGTCCGGGGCCGGGCGGTCCACCGCGGCGAAGTGTCTGGAGGACCTCGGCTGGTTCGTCGTGGACAACCTCCCGCCCGAGCTGATCCCCACCATGGTCGAGCTGGGAGCCCGCTCCCAGGGCAACGTGGCCCGGATCGCGGTCGTCGTCGACGTCCGCGGCCGGCAGTTCTTCGACAACCTGCGCGACTCCCTGGCCGACCTCGACTCCAAGCAGGTCACCCGCCGGATCGTGTTCCTGGAGTCCTCCGACGAGGCGCTGGTCCGGCGCTTCGAGTCGGTCCGCCGGCCGCACCCGCTCCAGGGCGACGGGCGCATCGTCGACGGCATCGCCGCCGAGCGCGACCTGCTGCGCGAGCTGCGCGGCGACGCCGACCTGGTGATCGACACCTCCAGCCTCAACGTGCACGAGCTGCGCGCCAAGATGGACGCCCAGTTCGCGGGCGACGAGGAGCCCGAGCTGCGGGCCACCGTGATGTCCTTCGGCTTCAAGTACGGACTGCCGGTCGACGCCGACCTCGTCGTCGACATGCGCTTCCTGCCGAACCCGCACTGGGTCCCCGAGCTGCGCCCCTTCACCGGCCTGAACGAAGAGGTCGCGAACTACGTCTACAACCAGCCCGGTGCCAAGGAGTTCCTGGACCGCTACACCGAGCTGCTCCAGCTGATCGCCGCGGGCTACCGCCGCGAGGGCAAGCGCTACGTGACGATCGCGGTCGGCTGCACCGGCGGCAAGCACCGCTCCGTCGCCACCGCCGAGAAGCTGGCCGCCCGCCTGGCCTCGGAGGGCGTCGAGACCGTCGTCGTCCACCGGGACATGGGGCGCGAGTGAAACCGTACCGCCGGCGTACGTCCACCCTCTCGGTGCGGCGTACGCTCCGCAGGCGCGGCGCCCAGCCCAAGGTCGTCGCGCTCGGCGGCGGCATGGGCCTGTCGGCCTCCCTCGCCGCCCTGCGCCGCATCACCGGCGACCTGACCGCCGTGGTCACCGTCGCCGACGACGGGGGCTCCAGCGGCCGGCTCCGCGAGGAGCTGGGCGTGCTGCCCCCGGGGGACCTCCGCAAGGCGCTCGCCGCGCTGTGCGGCGACGACGACTGGGGCCAGACCTGGGCCCGGGTCATCCAGCACCGCTTCCAGTCCAAGGGCGAGATGCACGGCCACGCCGTGGGCAACCTGCTGATCGTCGCCCTCTGGGAGCAGCTGGGCGGCGACCCCGTGCAGGCCCTGGACCTGGTCGGCAAGCTGCTCGGCGCGCAGGGCCGGGTGCTGCCCATGTCCGCCGTGCCGCTGGAGCTCCAGGCCCTGGTCAGGGGCCACGATCCGGCGCGCCCGCACGACGTCGACACCGTGCGCGGCCAGGCCACCGTGGCCCTCACCCCCGGCGAGGTGCAGTCCGTGCACCTGGTGCCGAACGACCCGCCGGCCGTGCCCGAGGCGGTGGCCGCGGTCCTGGACGCCGACTGGGTGGTGCTCGGTCCCGGGTCCTGGTTCTCCTCGGTGATCCCGCACCTCCTCGTGCCCGAGCTGCTCGACGCCCTCGTGGAGACGAAGGCGCGGCGGGTGCTCTCGCTGAACCTCGCGCCGCAGCCCGGAGAAACAGAGGGCTTCTCCCCGCAGCGTCATTTGGAGGTTTTGGCACGACACGCCCCTAAACTCGCCCTGGACGTGGTGCTGGCCGACGAGGCCGCCGTGCGCGACGTGTCTGCCAGGGAGCCTCTCGCCGATGCCGCCAAGCGGCTCGGCGCCGCGGTCGAGCTGGCGCCGGTCGCCAGGCCCGACGGTGCTCCGAAGCACGACCCGGAGCTGTTGGCCGCCGCGTACGACCGTATTTTTCGGATGCATGGAAGGATCGGCCCATGGCGATGACGGCAGCGGTGAAGGACGAGATCTCCCGGCTCCCCGTCACCCGGACCTGCTGCAGGAAGGCAGAGGTCTCGTCGATCCTGCGGTTCGCCGGCGGGCTGCACCTGGTGAGCGGCCGGATCGTGATCGAGGCGGAGCTGGACACAGCGATGGCGGCCCGGCGGCTCAAGCGGGACATCCTGGAGATCTTCGGGCACAGCTCCGAGCTGATCGTGATGGCCCCCGGCGGGCTGCGCCGCGGCTCGCGCTTCGTCGTGCGCGTGGTCGCCGGCGGCGACCAGCTGGCCCGGCAGACCGGCCTCGTGGACGGCCGGGGCCGCCCCATCCGGGGTCTGCCCCCGCAGGTGGTCTCCGGGGCCACCTGCGACGCCGAGGCGGCCTGGCGCGGGGCCTTCCTGGCGCACGGCTCGCTGACCGAGCCGGGCCGCTCCTCGTCCCTGGAGGTCACCTGCCCCGGCCCCGAGGCCGCCCTCGCCCTGGTCGGCGCCGCCCGTCGGCTCTCCATCGCCGCCAAGGCCCGCGAGGTCCGCGGTGTGGACCGGGTCGTGGTCCGCGACGGCGACGCCATCGGTGCCCTGCTCACCCGGCTCGGCGCGCACGAGTCGGTGCTGGCCTGGGAGGAGCGGCGGATGCGGCGCGAGGTCCGCGCCACCGCCAACCGGCTGGCCAACTTCGACGACGCCAACCTGCGCCGCTCGGCCCGGGCCGCGGTCGCCGCGGGCGCCCGGGTGCAGCGGGCCCTGGAGATCCTGGGCGAGGAGGTGCCCGAGCACCTGGCCGCCGCCGGCCGGCTGCGCATGGAGCACAAGCAGGCCTCCCTGGAGGAGCTGGGCGCGCTCGCCGACCCGCCGCTCACCAAGGACGCGGTGGCCGGCCGGATCCGCCGGCTGCTCGCCATGGCCGACAAGCGGGCCCAGGACCTGGGCATCCCCGGCACCGAGTCCAACCTGACGGAGGAGCTGGACGACAGTCTCGTCGGCTGAACCCCAACTCCCCGCTGCCGGTGCCTTTCTGAGGTACCGGCAGTTCCGTTTGGCGGGCTTCGGCCGACGCGCCGCAGGCACCCTTGACAGGGGTATGACCCCCCACGAATCTGGCGTCCGTTCACATTCGTGGCAGACGACAGCAAGGGGGGCTGATGAGGCGCACCGCGAGATCGATCCTCGCCGTGGCATCACTGCTGATCGCCGGTCTGGCGACGGCACCCGGCGCCGGGGCGCGGACCGGGGGCACCGACGGGGACCGCGAGCACCTCTCCGTATGGCGCGCGACGGTCACCAAGGAGCAGGTGCCGCTCCTGCTCGACGCCGGCACCGATGCCCACGAGCTGACCGAGCAGGTGCCCGCGAAGGGCTCCGCGACCGTCGAGCTCTATCTCACGGGTGACCAGGCCGGGCAGCTGCGCCGGCTGGGCGTCGCGCTCACCGAGCACACCCTGGACGCCCGGGCCGAGGAGCGGGTCGCGACCGCCGGCGACGGCGTCTTCCGCCCGTACGGCGGCAAGGGCGGCCTCAAGCAGGAGATCCTGGACACCGCGCGGGCCCACCCGGAGCTCACCAAGGTCGTCTCCATCGGCAGGACGGTCAAGGGGCAGGACATCCTCGCCCTCAAGCTGAGCAAGGGCGCCCGGAAGTCCGGGGACGGCGCCAAGCCGGCCACGCTGTACCTGTCCAACCAGCACGCCCGCGAGTGGATCACCCCCGAGATGACCCGCCGGCTGATGCACCACTACCTGGACCGCTACGGCAAGGACCCGCGGATCACGCGCATCGTCGACACCACCGAGCTGTGGTTCGTGCTCTCCGCCAACCCCGACGGATACGACTTCACCCACGCCGATCCCGCCAACCGCCAGTGGCGCAAGAACCTGCGGGACAACAACGGCGACGGGCGGATCGAGTCCGGCGACGGCGTCGACCTCAACCGCAACTTCGCCTACAAGTGGGGCTACGACGACGAGGGCTCGTCCCCCGACCCGGCCGACGAGACCTTCCGCGGCGGCGGCCCCATGTCCGAGCCCGAGACCCGGGCCCTGGACGCCTTCCAGAAGCGCATCGGCTTCAGCTACGGCGTCAACTACCACTCCGCCGCCCAGCTGCTGCTCTACGGCGTGGGCTGGCAGGTCGCCACCGACACCCCCGACGACGTGGCCCTCAGGGCGCTCGCCGGCACCCCGCAGAAGCCCGCGGTCCCCGGCTACCGGTCGCAGGTCTCCTCCGAGCTCTACATCACCAACGGCGAGGCCGACGGCCACGCCGCCAACGTCAACAAGATGCAGATGTTCACCCCGGAGATGTCGACCTGCGCCACCGCCTCCCGGGTCGACCCGAACGACGCCTGGGACCCGGCCGACTGCGCCTCCGTCTTCACGTTCCCCGACGACGAGAAGCTGATCCAGGCCGAGTTCGCGAAGAACATCCCCTTCGCGCTCGCGGTCGCCGAGAGCGCCGCCCACCCCGACCGCCCGGTCTCCCCGGTCGGCATCGAGGCGCCCGACTTCACCCCGGACGCCTTCGCCACCTCGTACGCCCGCGGCGCCGGGCAGGAGGTGTCCGTCACCGCCCGCAAGTCGCTGCGCGGCAAGACCCTCAACTACCGGATCAACGGTGGGCGCACCCAGCGCGAGGGGCTGGCGCCGTGGAAGGGCGGCGAGACCTTCGGCGGCGGGGACAACCTCTACTTCGACGAGTACCGCGCGAGGATCGAGGGCGCCCGGACCGGCGACGAGGTCGAGGTCTGGTACACCGCCCGCACCCGCGAGGGCCGGGCGACCGCGTCCGCCCCGTTCAGGTACACCGTGGCCGAGCGGCCCCGCGCCGACGTCCTCGTCCTCGCCGACGAGGGCGGCACCGCCGCCGCCCGGCACACCGACGCCTACGTGAAGGCGCTCGCCGCGAACGGGCGCCGCGCCGCCGTCTGGGACGTCGCCACCCAGGGGACCCCGCACGCCCTGGGCGTGCTGAGCCACTTCCGGACGGTCCTCTGGTACTCCGGCGCGGAGCAGCCCTCCGGCGGCACCCTCCTGGCCGTCCGCGCCCATCTGAACGAGGGCGGCAAGCTGATCGACATGGGCGAGAAGTCCGGCGGCCTCGTCCGGCTGGGCCGCGCCGAGTCCAACGACTTCGCGCAGTACTACCTCGGCGCCTATCGCCGGGCCGGCCTGGACGGCCCGCCGTCCTTCACCGGGTCCGGCGGCCTCGGCGCCACCGTCACGCCGCTCGCCGGCGCGGCGGGCAATCCGCTCGACAACGCCGGCGCGTACACCGTCACCTCCGACACGCTGACGCCCGACCGCTTCCCGCAGTTCGCGAGCAGCGCCGCCGCGGGCGACTACCCCGGCATCCGCACCCCCTTCGAGCCGTACGCGGGCAGCCGCTTCGCCGCGCTGCGCCACGCGGACGGCACCTGGGGCCGGCTGAGCCGGACCGTGGACCTCACCGGCGTCGCCGCCGCCTCGAAGCCGAGCCTGACCTTCCAGGTCAGCCACGACACCGAGCCGGGCTACGACAACCTGGTCGTCGAGGCCCACACGGTCGGCCAGGACGACTGGACCACCCTGCCCGACGCCAACGGTGGCACCTCCGCGGAGCCGCCCGCCGACTGCGGCGAGGGCTACTACGTCCGCGAGCACCCCTTCCTCGCCCACTACCTGACCGTCGGCGCGGACGGCTGCACCGCCACCGGCACCACCGGTGCCTGGCACGCCTTCACCGGCCCCTCCAACGGATGGCGGCAGGCGAGCGTCGACCTGAGCGCCTACGCCGGCCGGCAGGTCGAGCTGGCGATCTCCTACGTCTCCGACCCGGGCACCGGCGAGACGGGCGCCTTCCTCGACGAGCTCCGCCTCACGGCGGGGGCCGTGGACGACACCGAGGGCTTCGAGGCCGGAATGGGTGAATGGTCCGTCCCCGGAGCGCCGGTCGGCAGCCCCGGGAACACGAATGACTGGACGAGTTCCGCGGCGCTCTTCCACTCCCGGGCAGCGGTCACCACCCGTGACACCGTGCTGCTCGGCTTCGGCCTGGAGCACGTGCCGAATGCGACTGACCGGGCGAAACTTCTCGAAAGGGCTCTTACTTCGCTCCGACGCTGAATCGGGCGCTCAGGCGAGCGCCGAAAATTGTCACTCTCCGTAGTGATGATCAAGGTCCCCTGGCGGTCCATACCCGTTGGTAAACAAGGGCTGTAGGCCTTTTTCCAGTACTTTCCGGGCGTGTGCGCCTGCACCGGATGTCACGCGTAGCCATCTGGAGAGGTAGGGTCGTAGGCGGTCGGGGACATCCCAAAAAGAAGCTCGCCGGGCGTCGAAACCCGGCGTACCTAACGAGGAGATCGGTTCGTGACGATCCGCGTAGGCATCAACGGCTTTGGCCGTATCGGTCGCAACTACTTCCGCGCGCTCCTTGAGCAGGGTGCCGACATCGAGGTCGTGGCCGTAAACGACCTGGGTGACACCGCGACCACGGCCCACCTGCTGAAGTACGACACCATCCTGGGCCGCCTCAAGGCCGAGGTGACCCACACCGCCGACACGATCACCGTCGACGGCCACACCATCAAGGTGCTGTCCGAGCGCAACCCGGCCGACATCCCGTGGGGCGAGCTGGGCGTCGACGTCGTCATCGAGTCCACCGGCATCTTCACCAAGCGCGAGGACGCCGCCAAGCACCTCGCCGGCGGCGCCAAGAAGGTCCTCATCTCGGCTCCGGCCAAGGACGAGGACATCACCATCGTCATGGGCGTGAACCAGGACAAGTACGACGCGGCCAACCACCACGTCATCTCCAACGCGTCCTGCACCACCAACTGTGTCGCCCCGATGGCCAAGGTCCTCGACGAGAACTTCGGCATCGTCCGCGGTCTCATGACCACGGTCCACGCGTACACCAACGACCAGCGCATCCTGGACTTCCCGCACAAGGACCTGCGCCGCGCCCGCGCCGCCGCGGAGAACATCATCCCGACCACCACGGGTGCCGCCAAGGCCACCGCGCTGGTCCTGCCGCAGCTCAAGGGCAAGCTCGACGGCATGGCCATGCGCGTCCCGGTCCCGACCGGCTCGGTCACCGACCTGGTCGTGGAGCTCTCCCGCGAGGTCACCAAGGACGAGGTCAACGCCGCGTTCAAGAAGGCCGCGGACGGCGAGCTCAAGGGCATCCTGTTCTACACCGAGGACGAGATCGTCTCCTCGGACATCGTGAGCGACCCGGCCTCCTGCACCTTCGACTCGTCGCTGACGATGGTCCAGGAGGGCAACTCGGTCAAGGTCCTCGGCTGGTACGACAACGAGTGGGGTTACTCCAACCGTCTCGTCGACCTCACCGTCTTCGTCGGCGGTCAGCTCTAAGCTCTAGGGCGGGCTTTCGATATGAAGCAGGGCTCGGGCAGCGCGATGAAGCGCTGTGCGGGCCCTGTGTCGTGTGCTCCATCGCGTGTACCAAGGAGTCAGGAACAGATGAAGACGATCGACGAGCTGCTCGCCGAGGGCGTCTCCGGCAAGCGGGTGTTCGTCCGCGCCGACCTCAACGTGCCCCTCGACGGCACGACCATCACCGACGACGGGCGCATCCGCGCCGTCGTCCCCACCGTCAAGGCGCTCGCCGACGCCGGCGCCCGCGTCGTGGTCGCCTCGCACCTGGGCCGCCCCAAGGGCGCCCCGGACCTGGCGTTCTCGCTCGCCCCGGCCGCCGCGCGCCTGGGCGAACTGCTGGGCGCGGACGTGGCGTTCGCGACCGACACCGTCGGCGAGTCGGCCACGTCGACCGTCGCGGGCCTCGCCGACGGCCAGGTGGCCGTCATCGAGAACCTCCGCTTCAACCCGGGCGAGACGTCCAAGGACGACGCCGAGCGCGGCGCCTTCGCGGACCAGCTGGCCCAGCTCGCCGACCTGTACGTCGGCGACGGCTTCGGCGCCGTGCACCGCAAGCACGCCTCGGTCTTCGACCTCCCGGGCAAGCTGCCGCACGCCGCCGGCTACCTCATCGCCACCGAGGTCGGCGTCCTCAAGAAGCTCACCGAGGACGTCAAGCGGCCCTACGTCGTCGTCCTCGGCGGCGCCAAGGTCTCCGACAAGCTCGGGGTGATCGACCACCTGCTGGAGAAGGCCGACCGCATCCTCGTCGGCGGCGGCATGGCCTACACCTTCCTCAAGGCCAAGGGCCACGAGGTCGGCATCTCGCTGCTGCAGGAGGACCAGATCCCGGCCTGCCTGGAGTACCTGGCCCGTGCCGAGAAGCGCGGCGTGGAGTTCGTGCTCCCCGTCGACGTGCTGGTCTCCGCCGAGTTCCCGGACCTGAAGACCAAGGCCCCGGCCCACCCCACCACGGTCGCCGCGGACGCCATCCCGGCCACCGAGGAGGGCCTGGACATCGGCCCGAAGACCCGCGAGCTCTACGCGGCCAAGCTGGCCGACGCGGGCACCGTCTTCTGGAACGGCCCGATGGGCGTCTTCGAGCACCCGGACTACGCGAACGGCACCCAGGCCGTCGCCCAGGGCCTGCTCGACTCGTCGGCCTTCACCGTGGTCGGCGGTGGCGACTCGGCCGCCGCCGTCCGCCTGCTGGGCTTCGACGAGAATGCTTTCGGCCACATCTCGACCGGCGGCGGCGCCTCCCTCGAATACCTCGAGGGCAAGCAGCTCCCCGGCCTCGTCGCACTGGAGGACTGACCCCCTTATGAGCACCCGTACCCCGCTGATGGCGGGCAACTGGAAGATGAACCTCAACCACCTCGAGGCCATCGCCCACGTCCAGAAGCTCGCCTTCGCGCTGACCGACAAGGACCACGACGCCGTGGAGGTCGCGGTCCTCGTGCCCTTCACGGACCTGCGCTCCGTGCAGACCCTGGTCGACGGCGACAAGCTGAAGATCAAGTACGGCGCCCAGGACGTCTCGGCGCACGACTCCGGCGCGTACACCGGCGAGATCTCCGGCCCGATGCTGGCCAAGCTGAAGTGCGCCTACGTGGCCGTCGGCCACTCCGAGCGCCGCCAGTACCACGCCGAGACCGACGAGGTCTGCAACGCCAAGGTGAAGGCCGCCTACAAGCACGGCCTGACCCCGATCCTCTGCGTCGGCGAGGAGCTGGAGGTCCGCGAGGCCGGCAACGCCGTCGCGCACACCCTGACCCAGGTCGAGGGCGGCCTCAAGGACGTCCCGGCCGAGCAGGCCGAGACCGTCGTGATCGCCTACGAGCCCGTGTGGGCCATCGGCACCGGCAAGGTCTGCGGCGCCGAGGACGCCCAGGAGGTCTGCGCGGCGATCCGCGGCAAGCTCGCCGAGCTGTACACGCAGGAGCTGGCCGACAAGGTCCGCATCCAGTACGGCGGCTCCGTCAAGGGCGGCAACGTGGCCGAGATCATGGCCCAGGCCGACATCGACGGCGCGCTGGTCGGCGGTGCCTCGCTGGACGCCGACGAGTTCGTGAAGATCGTGCGCTTCCGCGACCAGTGATGATGTAGAGCGGCGGACGCGATCCGTCGTACCCTTGCGGGGGTCGGCCAGGTACCCTGTCCGGCCCCCGTCCGTATAAGTCCGAGGAAGTTGGTCCAGCCGTGGTTATGGGGTTTTCGATCGCCCTGATCGTCTTCAGTGCGCTGCTGATGCTGCTCGTGCTGATGCACAAGGGGAAGGGCGGCGGCCTCTCCGACATGTTCGGTGGCGGCATGCAGTCGTCCGTCGGTGGCTCCTCGGTCGCCGAGCGCAACCTGGACCGCATCACCGTCGTGGTCGGTCTGCTGTGGTTCGCGTGCATTGTCGTACTTGGTCTTCTGATGAAGATGGACGGGTAACTCCAATCACTGGACGCGCGTTGGGCCTTACGTAGACTGGGGCATCTTCGAGCACCATCACGCAGGGAGTTACGACCGTGGCAAGTGGCAACGCGATCCGGGGAAGCCGGGTCGGAGCGGGGCCGATGGGGGAGGCCGAGCGGGGCGAGTCGGCACCGCGCCTCCGCATCTCCTTCTGGTGCTCGAACGGGCACGAGACGCAGCCGAGCTTCGCCAGTGACGCACAGGTCCCGGACACCTGGGACTGCCCGCGCTGTGGCTTCCCGGCCGGCCAGGACCGGGACAACCCGCCGGACCCGCCGCGCACCGAGCCCTACAAGACGCACCTCGCGTACGTCCGGGAGCGGCGCAGCGACGCGGACGGCGAGGCGATCCTCGCCGAGGCGCTCGCCAAGCTCCGCGGCGAGATCTGAGCGTGGTGTGACGACGTCGAGAGCGTGACGAACGGGCCCTGCCCGCGAACCGGATTCGCGGGCAGGGCCCGTTCGGCGTTCCCGTCCGGCTACCGGCGGTGCCCGTCGGCGATGTGCGCGGTGAGCGCGAGGGCCGCGGTGGCACGCGAGTAGGTCAGCTGTGCCACGCGCGCGTAGAGGCAGTCGAGGAGCAGCAGCACCGAGTGCCGGGTGCCGAAGCCGCCGTGCCGGAAGCCGGTCGGGGCGGCCGTCGAGGTCAGATGGACCCCGGCCGCGCGGGCCACCGGCGAGCGCGGGTCCCCGGTCACGGCGACCGTCGCGGCACCCCGCTGCGCGGCCAGCCGCAGCGGGCCGAGCACCTCGCGGGTGGCTCCCGAGTGCGAGAGCGCCACGACCGCGTCCGCGGGTGTCAGCAGGGCCGCCGAGGTCTCCGCCGCGTGCACCTCGGTCCAGGCGCGGGCCTCGCAGCCGATGCCGAAGAGCCGGGCCTGTGTCTCCAGGGCGAGGACGCCCGAGGCGCCGACGCCGTAGACGTCGATCCGGCGCGCCTGCGCGAGGACCCGGGCGGCCCGCTCCAGGGCGTCGAGGTCGAGCTGTTCGGTGGTGGCGCGCAGCGCCTGCAGGTCGGCGCGGGCGACCGCGGCGACGACGAGGTCGAGCGGGTCGTCGGGGCCGATCTCCGGTCCCAGCGGGCGGGGTGCCTCCTGGTGGACGCTCTCCTGTCCCTGCTCACGGGCGAGTTCGAGCAGCAGCCCCTGGTACGAGTCGAGGCCCAGCGCCCGGCAGAACCGGGTCACCGTGGCCTGCGAGGTGCCGGTGCGGCGGCCGAGCTCGGCCGCCGAGACGCCGGCGACCCGCGCCGGGTCCGCGAGGACCCAGTCCCCGACCTTGCGCAAGGAGCCGGACATCCGGGGGAGTTCGGAGCGGATCAGTGCGGTGATCATGTGGAGTGGCCTTCCGGGGGCTTGTGACCGGGTGAATCTATCAACCAGCATGCTGCCTGATGAACGAATCCAGGATTCAGCATGGTGGCGAGGGCGTGATCGGCATCGACGCGGGCGGTACGCGCACCAGGGCGCGCCTCGCCGACGCGGCGACCGGCCGGACCCTGGGTGAGGGGACGGGCGGCCCCGGCAATGCCCTGAGCGTCCCCGAGGACGCGCTGGCCCGGCATCTGGCGGAGGCCCTGCGGGGAGCGGTGCCGGAGGGCGGGCGGGCAGCGGGCGTCACCGCCGTCGTGGCGGGCTTCGCGGGCGGCGGGCCGGGGGGTGGCCGCGAGCAGGCCCGCCGGGCCCTGGAGGCCGCCCTCGCGCAGACCGGCGTCTCCCCGGCGCGGATCGAGGTCCACGGGGACGCGGAGGTGGCCTTCGCGGCCGGCCCCGGCACCCCGGCGGACGGCCTCGTCCTCATCGCGGGCACGGGCGCGGCGGGCGCACGGGTGACCGGGCGGCGGGCGGTGCGCGCGGTGGACGGGGACGGGTGGCTGCTCGGAGATGCCGGGAGCGGCTTCTGGCTGGGCCGGGAGGCGCTGCGCGCCGTCCTGCGGGCCCTCGACGGCCGCGGGCCCGCGACGGCTCTCGCGGTCCCGGTGGAGGCGCTCTGCGGAGGCCTGGGCAAGGAGCGGGTCGTCCGGTACGCCTACGCCGGGCATCCGGTCCGACTGGCGGAACTCAGCCCCCTGGTGGTGGCCGCGGCGGCGGGCGGGGACGCGGTCGCCGCGGACCTCCTGGACCGCGCGGCGGACGAACTGGCGGCGACGGTCGCCGCGTTGGCCCCCCGCCGCGGTGAGCCCCTGGTGGTGACCGGCGGCCTCCTGGCCCCGGACGGCCCCCTGCTGCGGCGCCTGGGCGACCGCGTGGCGCCCTTCGGCCTCACCCCGTCTGCGGTCCCCGACGGCCTGTCGGGCGCGGTGTCCCTGGCCCGCCTGCCGCGCTGAACCGGTGCGCCCACGGCGGGGCGCCGCCCGACGCGGACCGCCGTGCCCGCTCGCGCCCTTGACGGGCTCCGCCGGGGGCTGATTCATTGAACCGGCTAGAGCTCATTCACTTGGTTCAACAAGCCAGATTCGTGAAGCCAGCGGAGGCCCTCCTCATGACGCAACCCTCCCTCGGCGCGGCCCGGTTCGCCGACCTCGCCCGTACCTCCGTCGACCGAGTCGTCGCCGGCAACAAGGACTCCGTCCTCGTCTCCGCGCGGCTGTTCGCCGATTGCGTGGCCGCCGACGGGGTGATCCACGCGTTCGGGACCGGACACTCGCAGGCCGCCGCCCTCGAGGTGGCCGGGCGGGCCGGGGGGCTGGTGCCCACCAGCCGGATCGCGCTCGCGGACCTCGTGCTGCGCGGCGGGGAGGATCCGGCGATCCTGCGGGATCCGCTCCTGGAGCGGTCGCCGGGGCTCGCCGAGCGCCTGTACGCGCTGGCCACGCCCCGGCCCCAGGACCTGTTCGTGATCATCTCCAACTCCGGGGTCAACAACGCGGTCGTCGACCTCGCCCTGAAGGTCACCGGGTCCGGACATCCACTCGTCGCGCTCACCTCCCTGGAGCACACGCACGCCGTGCCCGCACTCCACACGAGCGGCAAGCGGCTCGCCGACCTCGCCGACGCGGTCCTCGACAACGGCGCGCCCGCCGGCGACGCCGTACTGCCGCTGCCCGACGGGGGCGCGCTGTGCGGCATCTCCACGCTCACCTCCTCGCTGCTCGTGCAGATGGTCGTCGCCGAGGCCGTCGCGCTGCTGCTCGCCGAGGGGCACGACGCGCCCGTGTACGTGTCGGCCAACCTGCCCGGCGGGCACGAGCGCAACGCGCTGCTCGAAGCGCGGTACGAAGGACGGCTCCACCGGGGCGGGCACTGAACGTGTTCCGCACACCGGATCAATTAGGTTGGAGGTGCAGCGGGGCACACACGCAGGACACGGAGCAACACGAAGAAATGGGCGAAGTCGAGATGACGAACGCGGCACCTACCAGGCTCAACCAGCTGCCCGAGTGGGCGGCCCTCGGCAAGCACCGCGAGCAGCTGGGCGACACCCACCTGCGCGAGCTGTTCGCCGCCGACTCCGGGCGCGGCACCGGATACACGCTGCGCGTCGGCGACCTGTACCTGGACTACTCCAAGCACCTGGTGACCGACGAGACCCTGGCGCTGCTGCGCGACCTCGCGGCGGCCACCGGCGTCGCCGAGCTGCGCGACGCCATGTTCCGCGGCGAGAAGATCAACAACACCGAGCACCGCGCGGTCCTGCACACCGCGCTGCGCGCCCCGCGCGGCACGGTCGTCGAGGTGGACGGCGTCGACGTCGTCCCGGAGGTGCACGCCGTCCTCGACAAGATGGCCGGCTTCGCCGACAAGGTCCGCGCCGGCGAGTGGACCGGTCACACCGGCAAGCCGATCAAGAACATCGTCAACATCGGTATCGGCGGCTCGGATCTCGGCCCCGCCATGGCCTACGAGGTCCTGCGCTCCTTCACCCGGCGCGACCTGACGGTCCGTTTCGTCTCCAACGTCGACGGCGCCGACCTGCACGAGGCCGTCCGCGACCTCGACGCCGCCGAGACCCTCTTCATCGTCGCCTCGAAGACCTTCACCACCATCGAGACGATCACCAACGCCACCTCCGCCCGCAACTGGCTCCTCACCGAGCTGGGGGCCGGTCAGGAGGCCGTCGCGCGGCACTTCGTGGCCCTGTCGACGAACGCCGAGAAGGTCGAGGACTTCGGCATCGACACGGCGAACATGTTCGAGTTCTGGGACTGGGTCGGCGGCCGGTACTCCTACGACTCCGCCATCGGCCTGTCCCTGATGATCGCCATCGGGCCGGACGCCTTCCGGGAGATGCTCGACGGCTTCCACCTCGTCGACGAGCACTTCCGTACGGCCGCCCCCGAGGAGAACGCGCCGCTGCTGCTCGGTCTCCTCGGCATCTGGTACGGCGCCTTCTTCGACGCCCAGTCGCACGCCGTGCTGCCGTACTCGCACTACCTGTCGAAGTTCACCGCCTACCTCCAGCAGCTCGACATGGAGTCCAACGGCAAGTCCGTGACCCGCGACGGGCAGCCGGTCGACTGGCAGACCGGACCGGTGGTCTGGGGCACCCCCGGCACCAACGGCCAGCACGCCTACTACCAGTTGATCCACCAGGGCACCAAGGTCATCCCGGCCGACTTCATCGGCTTCGCCCGGCCCGTCGCCGACCTGCTGCCCGGCCTGGTCGCCCAGCACGACCTGCTCATGGCCAACTTCTTCGCCCAGACCCAGGCGCTCGCCTTCGGCAAGACGCCCGAGGAGGTGCGCGCCGAAGGCGTCCCGGAGGAGCTCGTCCCGCACAAGACCTTCCAGGGCAACCACCCCACCACCACGATCCTGGCCGACGCGCTCACCCCGTCCGTCCTCGGTCAGCTCATCGCGCTCTACGAGCACAAGGTCTTCGTCCAGGGCGCCGTCTGGAACATCGACTCCTTCGACCAGTGGGGCGTCGAGCTCGGCAAGGTCCTCGCCAAGCGGATCGAGCCGGTGCTGACCGGCGGGCAGGGGGGCGAGCAGCTCGACTCCTCGACCGCCGGGCTCGTCGACGTCTACCGCTCGCTGCGCGGCCGCAACTGAAGGGCCTGAGGGGATGACGGGGGAGAACGCGGTCCGGCTGCGCCCGCCCAGGAACGCGCTCGACCGGCGGGCCGTCGGCTGGTGGCGGGCCCAGCTGCTCGTCACCACCGCCGTGCCGGCGGGCGTCCTGGCCGTGCTCGGCGCCTTCATCGGGCCGGCCAGGACCTGGCTGCTGGGCGCCGCCGCCGCGGTGACGCTCCTCGGGCTCGCCGCGACCGCGTTCTTTCCCGCCTGGTGGTTCCGGGTGCACCGCTGGGAGATCACCGAGGACGCCGTGTACGTGCGGACCGGCGCCCTCTGGCAGGAGTGGCGGATCGCCCCCATGTCCCGGATCCAGACCGTCGACACCGTACGCGGCCCGCTGGAACAGGCCTTCCGGCTCGCCACCGTCACGGTGACCACCGCCTCCTCCAAGGGCGCGATCCGCATCGAGGGCCTCGACCACGAACTCGCCGCCGAGCTCGCGGAACGGCTCACCGCGATCACCCGGGCCACCCCCGGAGACGCGACATGAGCACCGTCGAGCCCGACGATGACTGGCGGCGGCTCGCCCCGCGCACCCTGCTCGCCGGCGCCGCCGTCCTGTGCGGCGTCGCCGGCGGCGCCGCGCTCCCCGTCCTCCTCAGCCTCTCCTCCGGCTCGCGTCCCCTGTGGCAGGCCGCCGCCTGGGTCCTCGCCGGGGCCCTCCTGCTCATCGGCGGCGGCAGCGCCGCCGACTGGGTACGGCTGCGCCGCACCCGCTACCGCGTCGGTCCCGAGCGGGTCGACCTCCACACCGGGCTGCTCGTCGTCAAACGGCGCTCCTTGGCCCGCGAACGCATCCGCAGCGTCGACCTCACCGCCAACCCAATGGAACGCCTCCTCGGCCTGGTCAAGGTGCGGATCGGCACCGGCGAGCACACCGACGGCGAGTCCACCCTCGAACTCGACCTGGTCAGCCGGGCCGAGGGCGAGCACCTGCGCCGCATCCTGCTCGCCCGCCCCGCCGACGCCGGGACCGACCGCGCCCACGACGGCGTCCTCACCGGCCTCGACCCGCGCTGGATCCGCTACGCCCCGGTCTCCTTCGTCGCCCCGCTGCTCGGCGGGGCCGCGGCGGGCGCCATCCTGCAGGTGAGCGACTGGTTCGGTGCCCAGGAGCAGGTCATCCACTGGACACGCGACCGCTTCGAGGACGTGTCCCTGCCCTGGATGATCGTCGACCTGGCGCTGCTCGTCACCGCCGCCGGTGTGATCGGTGCCCTCGGCCTGTGGATCGAGATGTGGTGGAACTACCGTCTGGAACGCGAACCGGGCGGCACGCTCCGGGTGCGCCGCGGCCTGTTCACCGCCCGCTCCGTCTCCCTGGAGGAGCGCCGCCTGCGCGGGATCGAGCTCGTCGAACCCCTCGGCGTACGCCTCTTCCACGCCGCCCGCGTCGACGCCGTCGCCACCGGTCTCGCCCAGGACGACGACGACCGGCACGGCGACCTCAAGAACCTGCTGCCGCCGGCGCCCCGGGCGGTCGCCGAGCGGGTCGCCGCCCAGGTGCTGCGCGAGACCGAGCCGCCCACCGGGGCGCCGCTCGCCGCCCATCCCCGGGCCGCCCGCCTCCGCCGCGTGCGCTGGGCGCTGTGGACCGGGCTCGGCCCGGCGGCGCTCCTCGCCGTCCTCGGCCTCCGGCTCACCCCCGTGCTCCTGTACGTCGCGGCCGGCGTGGCGCTGGTCCTCACCCCGCTCGCCCTGCTGTTCGCCCGTGACGCCTACCGCAGCCTCGGACACGGTGTCAGCGGCGCCTACCTGGTGACCCGTTCGGGCACCGCCCGCCGTTCCACCGTCGCCCTCCGACGTGCCGGAGTCATCGGCTGGACCGTCAAGCAGTCCTGGTTCCAGCGGCGCGCCGGGGTGCTCACGCTGAGCGCGACGACGGCAGCCGGAGCGGGCGCGTACGACGTGTACGACGCCGGCGAGAGCCAGGGCCTGGCCTTCGCCGCCGAGGCCGTCCCGGGCCTCCTCGCGCCGTTCCTGGAAACGCCGGAGGCCCGGACCACCACCAGGTGAACCGGGCCTCCGTGACGTGCCCTCGGGGGTGAGGTGCCCGCGGTCCGCGGCGCCTCAGGCCGAGGCCGGCGGGTACAGGCTCCGCGGCAGCTCGGACGCGGCCGCCGCGTCGAGCAGCCACAGCGTGCGCGAACGCCCGTGGGCGCCCGCCGCCGGGGCCTGCACCTCGCCCGCGCCGGACAGCGCGATGGCCGCGGCCTTCGCCTTGTCCTGCCCGGCCGCGAGCAGCCAGACCTCCTTCGCGGCCCGGATCGCCGGCAGCGTCAGCGAGACCCGGGTCGGCGGCGGCTTCGGCGCGCCGTGCACGCCGACCACCGTCAGCTCGGTCTCGCGGACCGCCGGGAGCTCCGGGAACAGCGAGGCCACGTGCGTGTCCGGGCCGACACCCAGCATCAGCACGTCGAAGGTCGGCACGCCGCCGTGGTCGCCGGGGCCGGCCGCCGCCGCGAGCTCGGCCGCGTAGGCCGCGGCCGCGGCGTCGACGTCGGATCCGTACGGACCGTCCGAGGCCGGCATCGCGTGCACCCGGGCCGGGTCCACCGGGACGCTGTCGAGCAGCGCCTCGCGGGCCTGGGTGACGTTGCGCTCCGGGTCGCCCTCGGGGAGATAGCGCTCGTCACCCCACCACAGGTCGAGCCGCGCCCAGTCGATCGCGTCCCGGGCGGGCGCCGAACGCAGCGCCGCGAGCAGCCCGTTGCCGTTGCGCCCGCCGGTGAGCACGATCGAGGCGGAGCCGCGGGCGGCCTGGGCGTCCACGATCTTGGTGATCAGCCGGGCCGCGGCGGCCTCGGCCATCAGCTCCTTGTCGCGGTGCACGACCAGCTGAGGGGTGCTCACTTGGCCGCCGCCTTCTTGGCCGGGGCCTTCTTGGCGGCCCGCTTGGGGGTCTCCTCGGCCTCCACGCCCTCGGTGCCCCCCTCGACCACGACCACGTCCCCGGCCTCCGGCTCGACCGGCGCGGGGGCGGTGGTGGCCGCCTCCTCGTCGAGCCGCTCCAGGCCGAAGCGCAGCGCCGAGGCGTAGGTGTCGTCCGGGTCGAGCCGGCGCAGCTCCTCCGCGATCAGCTCGGCCGTGTCCCGGCGCTTGAGCGCCACGGCACGGTCCGGCTGGCCCATGATGGAGAGCGTCGCGAGCGAGCCGTCCGGCCGGTCGAGCACGATCGGACCGGCGTTGGTCTCCATCCGCACGGAGGTGAGACCGGGCCCCGCCGACTTCGAGCGCCGCACCGGGATGGTCAGCCGCTCGGCCAGCCACATCGCGAGCAGTTCGACGCTCGGGTTGAACTCCTCGCCCTCCACCTCGGCCGAGGTCACCTCGCAGGCGACCTGGTCGAGCGCGGCGGCCAGCATCGAACGCCACGGGGTGATTCGGGTCCACGAGAGGTCCGTGTCGCCCGGGGTGTACGCGTCCGCGCGCGCGGTCAGCTCCTGGATGGGCTGCTCGGCGGCGTACGTGTCGGTCACACGGCGCTGGGCGAGGGCGCCCAGCGGGTCGTTCGCCGGGTCGGTCGGCGCGTTCACCGGCCACCAGACGACGACGGGCGCGTCCGGCAGCAGCAGCGGCAGCACCACCGACTGGGCGTGGTCGACGACCTCGCCGTACAGCCGGAGCACCACCGTCTCGCCGGTGCTGGCGTCGGCGCCGAGGCGGACCTCGGCGTCGAGCCGCGCCTTGGCGCGGTCCCGCGGGGTCCGCGAGACCCGCTTGATGACGACGAGGGTCCGCGAGGGGTGCTCGCGGGACGCCTCGTTGGCCGCCTTCAGCGCGTCGTAGGCGTTCTCCTCGTCGGTGACGATGACGAGGGTGAGCACCATGCCGACGGCCGGGGTGCCGATGGCCCGCCGCCCGAGCACCAGCGCCTTGTTGATCTTGGAGGACGTGGTGTCCGTCAGGTCGGTCTTCATGGCCGGCGCCAGCTCCTGCCGTCTCGTGCGAGCATCTCGTCCGCCTCGACCGGACCCCAGGTCCCGGACTCGTACTGCGCGGGCTTGCCGTGCGCGTCCCAGAACTGCTCGATCGGGTCGAGGATCTTCCAGGACAGCTCGACCTCCTCCACGCGCGGGAAGAGGTTGGAGTCGCCGAGCAGGACGTCGAGGATGAGCCGCTCGTACGCCTCGGGACTGGACTCGGTGAAGGACTCGCCGTAGGCGAAGTCCATCGACACGTCCCGGATCTCCATCTGCGTGCCCGGCACCTTCGAACCGAAGCGCACCGTGACGCCCTCGTCCGGCTGGACCCGGATGACGATGGCGTTGCGGCCGAGCTCCTCGGTCGCGGTGTGGTCGAACGGCGAGTGCGGGGCGCGCTGGAGGACCACCGCGATCTCGGTCACGCGGCGGCCCAGCCGCTTGCCGGTGCGCAGGTAGAAGGGGACGCCCGCCCAGCGGCGGTTGTCGATCTCCAGCTTGATCGCCGCGTAGGTGTCGGTCTTCGACTGGGGGTCGATGCCGTCTTCCTCCAGGTAGCCGACGGCCTTCTCGCCGCCCTGCCACCCGGCCGCGTACTGGCCGCGGACCGTGGACTTCGCCAGGTCCTTCGGCAGCTTCACCGCACCGAGCACCTTGGTCTTCTCCGCGGCGAGCGCGTCGGCGCCGAAGGAGGCGGGCTCCTCCATCGCGGTCAGCGCGAGCAGCTGGAGCAGGTGGTTCTGGATGACGTCACGGGCGGCGCCGATGCCGTCGTAGTAGCCGGCGCGGCCGCCGATGCCGATGTCCTCGGCCATGGTGATCTGCACGTGGTCGACGTACGACCGGTTCCAGATCGGCTCGAAGAGGGTGTTGGCGAAGCGGAGCGCCAGGATGTTCTGGACGGTCTCCTTGCCGAGGTAGTGGTCGATGCGGAAGACCGCCTCGGGCGGGAAGACCTCGTGGACGACCTCGTTGAGCTCCTTGGCGGAGGCGAGGTCGTGGCCGAACGGCTTCTCGATGACCGCACGGCGCCAGGAGCCGTTCTTCTGGTCGGCCAGGCCGTGCTTCTTGAGCTGCTGGACGACGAGCGGGAAGAACTTCGGCGGCACCGACAGGTAGAAGGCGAAGTTGCCGCCCGTGCCCTGCGCCTTGTCGAGCTCCTCGATCGTGGCCTTCAGCTGCTCGAAGGCGTCGTCGTCGTCGAAGTCGCCCTGGACGAAGCGCATCCCCTGGATGAGCTGCTGCCACACCTCCTCGCGGAACGGGGTGCGGGCGTGCTGCTTGACCGCGTCGTGGACCTCCTGTGCGAAGTCCTCGTCCTGCCACTCGCGGCGGGCGAAACCGATGAGGGAGAAGCCCGGCGGCAGCAGACCCCGGTTGGCGAGGTCGTAGACGGCAGGCATCAGCTTCTTACGGGACAAATCGCCCGTGACGCCGAAGATCACCAGACCCGACGGCCCCGCGATGCGCGGGAGCCGTCGGTCTGCGGCGTCACGGAGCGGGTTGGCTCCGGTGACTGCGCTCAAGGTGCTTACGCCTCCGAGGGTGCGCGGCGGGCGAGCTCCGCCTCGGTCGACTTGAGAAGGTCGTTCCAGGACGCCTCGAACTTGTCGACGCCCTCGTCCTCCAGGAGCTGGACGACGTCGTCGTACGAGATGCCCAGCGCGGCCACGTCGTCGAGGAGCGAGCGGGCCTCGTCGTACGTGCCGTGGATGGTGTCGCCGGTGACCTCGCCGTGGTCGGCGGTGGCCTCCAGGGTCGCCTCCGGCATGGTGTTGACGGTGCCCGGAGCGACCAGGTCCACCACGTACAGGGTGTCCTTGTACGCCGGGTCCTTCACGCCGGTCGAGGCCCACAGCGGACGCTGCTTGTTGGCCTGCGCCTTGTCCAGGGCCGCCCAGCGCTCGGAGCCGAAGACCTCCTCGTACGCCTGGTAGGCGAGGCGCGCGTTGGCCAGGGCCGCCTTGCCCTTGAGGCCCTTGGCCTCGTCGGTGCCGATGGCGTCCAGGCGCTTGTCGATCTCCGAGTCCACGCGGGACACGAAGAAGGACGCCACCGAGTGGATCTTCGACAGGTCCAGGCCGCGCTCGCGGGCCTTCTCCAGACCGGCCAGGTAGGCGTCCATGACCGCGCGGTAGCGCTCCAGGGAGAAGATCAGCGTCACGTTCACGCTGATGCCGAGGCCGATGACCTCGGTGATCGCCGGCAGACCCGCCTTGGTGGCCGGGATCTTGATCAGCGTGTTCGGGCGGTCCACCAGCCAGGCCAGCTGCTTGGCCTCGGCGATGGTGGCGGCCGTCTCGTGGGCGAGCCGCGGGTCGACCTCGATGGAGACCCGGCCGTCCTGGCCCTGCGTCGCGTCGAAGACGGGGCGCAGGATGTCGGCGGCGTCCCTCACGTCAGCCGTCGTGATCATGCGGATGGCCTCGTCCACGGTCACCTTGCGGGCGGCGAGGTCGACGAGCTGCTGCTCGTAGCCGTCACCCGAGGAGATGGCCTTCTGGAAGATGGACGGGTTGGTGGTCACACCCACCACATGGCTCTGGTCGATGAGCTCGGCCAGGTTGCCGGACGTGATCCGCTTGCGCGAGAGATCGTCCAGCCAGATCGCGACGCCTTCGTCGGAGAGGCGCTTGAGAGCGTCTGTCATGAGAGTTGCATCTCCATTAAGTCGTACGTATGTGCGTCAGCGCGCGGTGGCGGCGAGGGATTCCCGCGCGGCGGCGACGATCGCCTCCGGCGTGAAACCGAACTCGCGGAACAGGACCTTGGCGTCGGCCGAGGCGCCGAAGTGCTCCAGCGAGACGATCCGGCCGGCGTCACCGACGTACTTGTGCCAGGTCAGGCCGATACCGGCCTCGACCGCGACCCGCGCCCTGACCGACGGCGGCAGGACGGAGTCCTTGTACTCCTGGCCCTGCTCCTCGAACCACTCCACCGACGGCATCGAGACCACACGGGTCGGGACGCCGGCGGCCTGCAGCTGCTCCCGGGCCTCGACGGCCAGGTGCACCTCGGAGCCGGTGGCGATCAGCACCACCTGCGCGTCGCCGTCGGCGTCGAACAGCACGTAGCCGCCCTTGGCCGCGTCCTCGTTCGGCGCGTAGGTCGGGACGCCCTGACGGGTGAGGGCCAGACCGATCGGGGTGCCCTTGCCGAACACCTTCGTGTGGCGCTGGGTGATCTCGCGCCAGGCGATCGCCGTCTCGTTCGCGTCGGCCGGGCGGACGACCGTCAGACCCGGGATGGCACGCAGCGAGGCCAGGTGCTCCACCGGCTGGTGGGTCGGGCCGTCCTCGCCGAGACCGATCGAGTCGTGCGTCCACACGTACGTCACCGGCAGGTGCATCAGCGCGGACAGGCGCACGGCGTTGCGCATGTAGTCGGAGAACACCAGGAAGGTGCCGCCGTAGATGCGGGTGTTGCCGTGCAGGGCGATGCCGTTCATCTCCGCGGCCATGGAGTGCTCGCGGATGCCGAAGTGGACCGTCCGGCCGTACGGGTCGGCCTCGGGCAGCGGGTTGCCCTCCGGGAGGAAGGAGGACGTCTTGTCGATCGTGGTGTTGTTCGAGCCCGCGAGGTCGGCCGAGCCGCCCCACAGCTCGGGGATCACCGCGCCGAGCGCCTGCAGGACCTTGCCGGAGGCGGCGCGGGTCGCGACGCTCTTGCCGGGCTCGAAGACCGGGAGCTTCTCGGCCCAGCCGGCCGGCAGCTCGTTGGCCTGGATGCGGTCGAACTCGGCCGCGCGCCCCGGGTTGGCGGTGCGCCACTCGGCCAGCGTCTTCTCCCACTCGGCGCGGGCCTCGCGGCCGCGGTCGCCGAGGGCGCGGGTGTGGGCGATGACCTCGTCGGAGACCTCGAAGGACTGCTCCGGGTCGAAGCCGAGCACGCGCTTGGTGGCCGCGACCTCCTCCGCGCCGAGCGCCGAGCCGTGCGCGGCCTCGGTGTTCTGGGCGTTCGGGGCCGGCCAGGCGATGATCGAGCGCATCGCGATGAAGGAGGGGCGCTCGGTCTCGGCCTCGGCGGCCTTGATCGCGGCGTACAGGGCGGCCGGGTCCAGGTCGCCGTTGGCCTGCGGCTCCACGCGCTGGACGTGCCAGCCGTAGGCCTCGTACCGCTTCATCGTGTCCTCGGACACGGCGGTCTCGGTGTCGCCCTCGATCGAGATGTGGTTGTCGTCCCACAGCAGGATCAGGTTGCCGAGCTTCTGGTGCCCGGCGAGCGAGGAGGCCTCGGCGGAGATGCCCTCCTGGAGGCAGCCGTCGCCGGCGATCACGTAGACGTGGTGGTCGAAGGGAGAGGCACCCTGCGCGGCCTCCGGGTCGAACAGACCGCGCTCGAAGCGGGCGGCCATCGCCATGCCCACCGCGTTGGCGACGCCCTGGCCCAGCGGGCCGGTCGTGGTCTCGACGCCGGCCGTGTGGCCGTACTCCGGGTGGCCCGGGGTCTTCGAGCCCCAGGTGCGGAAGGCCTTCAGGTCGTCGAGCTCGAGACCGAAGCCACCCAGGTAGAGCTGGGTGTAGAGGGTCAGGGACGAGTGGCCGGCGGAGAGCACGAACCGGTCGCGGCCCACCCACTCCGGGTCGGCGGGGTCGTGCCGCATCACCTTCTGGAAGAGGGTGTACGCGGCGGGCGCGAGGCTCATGGCCGTGCCGGGATGGCCGTTTCCGACCTTCTGAACGGCGTCGGCGGCCAGGATGCGGGCGGTGTCCACGGCCCGCTGGTCCAGTTCGGTCCACTCGAGGTCTGTGGTCGTCGGCTTAGTGCTCACCCTGAGTCAGGGCTCCTCTCCGCATGTCTTGAGCCGGTGACTGAGGGTGTCCCGGCGATGTCGAGCCTACCCCCGGAATTCGCCCCTCTTTTCGTGTCCATGCCCCTCATATGAGCGCTCTCTCTGCAAGACTGCCGCCGGGCGTGGGAGTTCGCCTCCCGACGGGGCCGCGGCCGGTGTCCGCTCTTCGGGACACGCCTCGGGCGAGCCCCGCCAACACGACCCCACCCCCGCGAAGATCGGCGTATGGGCAACGTCTACAGTGGCGTGGTACGCGCAAGTCTTCACCCCGTCTTCATCCGGGGAGCTTGCTGGGAAATTCTCTGTCAGGGGTGTGCGTGACGGCCGTCGAGTCCCGACCCGCAGGGGTCGTCTTGACTCCCAGCCCGGGGGGCCATCGGCCGTTCGGGGCCCGCGTCAAGGCATTCGTGGCGCTGACCAAGCCGCGGATCATCGAGCTGCTGCTCATCACGACCGTTCCGGTGATGTTCCTCGCCGAACAGGGCGTGCCCGACCTGTGGCTGGTGCTCGCCACCTGCTTCGGCGGCTACCTGTCCGCGGGCGGCGCCAACGCGCTGAACATGTACATCGACCGCGACATCGACGCCCTGATGGACCGCACGTCCCAGCGTCCGCTGGTGACCGGCATGGTCTCGCCGCGCGAGGGCCTGGTCTTCGGCCTCACCCTCGCGGTGGTCTCCACGCTCTGGTTCGGCCTGCTCGTCAACTGGCTCTCCGCGGCGCTCTCGCTCGGCGCGCTCCTCTTCTACGTCGTGATCTACACGATGATCCTCAAGCGGCGCACCGCGCAGAACATCGTCTGGGGCGGCATCGCCGGCTGCCTGCCGGTGCTCATCGGCTGGTCGGCCGTCACGAACTCGATGTCGTGGGCCGCGGTCATCCTCTTCCTCGTCATCTTCTTCTGGACGCCGCCGCACTACTGGCCGCTGTCGATGAAGGTGAAGGACGACTACGCGCGCGCGGGCGTGCCCATGCTCCCGGTGCTCGCCTCCAACAAGGTCGTCGCCAAGCAGATCGTGCTCTACAGCTGGGTCATGGTGGCGGTCTCGCTGCTCCTCACCCCGCTGGGCTACACCGGCTGGTTCTACACCGCGGTGGCGCTGCTGACCGGCGGCTGGTGGCTCTGGGAGGCGCACGGGCTGCTCAACCGCGCCAAGGCGGAGGTGACGGGCGCGAAGCTCAAGGAGATGCGCCTCTTCCACTGGTCCATCACCTACGTCTCGCTGCTCTTCGTGGCGGTCGCGGTGGACCCCTTCCTGCGCTGACGTCCCCGCGTACGTCACCCTGCCGAGCGGCCGGGGTGCGTGGCCCACGCCACGTGCCCCGGCCGTCGCCAGTCGATCTACCCGCGAGTAGCATCTGTCCCATGGCAGACACGAAGCAGGCGGAGCGCAAGGCGGCCAAGCTGGCCAAGGAGATCAAGGCCTTCTCCGGGAAGCACGGCGGCGCCGAGGGCCAGCTCGCCCACATCGGCCAGGCGGGCACCCGCATCGTCCTCGTCGGCGAGGACGGCGGCTGGGGAGACCTGGTGGCCCCGACCTACGCGATCGCGGAGGCGGCCGCCGAGAAGGCCGGTCTCACGCTCCACGACGAGTTCGACGGCGAGTTCGCCGCCAAGGTCGTCACGGGCCCGTACGAGTGGACCCGGATGGCCGGTATCCAGATCGGCGGCCCGGCCAACGCCTGATGCCACCGGGGCTCCGGAGGCAACAACCTCGCGCGGGGCTCACCCGTTAGGAGGGGTGGAAGCCCGTCCAGACGTGGGAGCCCCCCGAATGATCGACACGCCGAGCCTGGTGGACCAGTACTGCCACGGGGTGCTCCGCACGGAGCTCGGCCTCGGCAACTTCGAGACCCGTCTCGCCCCGACCGAGGCCCCGTCCGCCGCCGGCACCACCTTCTTCGACACCCAGGCCGGCTTCGCCGTACGCCGCTGGTGTCCGCCGCTCCTCGGCCTGGAACCGCACTGCCCGCCCGCCCGCTACCTCGCCCGGCGCCGTGAGCTCGGCGTCCTCGAAGCGGGCCGGCGCCTGCTGCGCGCCTCCGGCATCGCCACCTACCTCGTCGACACCGGGCCGCCCGGTGACCTGACCGGCCCGGCGGAGCTCGCCGCCACCGGCGGCGCCGCCGCGCACGAGATCGTCCGGCTCGAACCCCTCGCCCAGCAGGTCGCCGACACCTCGGGCACCGTCGACGCCTTCCTCGCCAACCTCGCCGAGGCCGTCCACGCGGCGGCCGCGGGCGCCGTCGCCCTCACCTCCGTGGCGGGGGTACGGGGGGGACTCGCGGCCGTCCCCGAACCGCCGGGCCCCGGCGAGGTGCGCGGCGCGGCGGGGCGCTGGCTGGCCCGGCGCACGGCCGGCGGGGCGCTGGACGACCCGGTGCTGCTGCGCCATCTGCTGTGGGTGGCGGTCGGCGCGGGGCGTCCGCTGCAGCTGCATGTGGGGGAGCGGGACCCGGGCACCCTGGCCGGTTTCGCCGCCGCGACCGGGGGCCTCGGCGTCGACCTGGTGCTGCTGCACGACTACCCGTACCACCGCCAGGCCGCCCGGCTCGCCGGACACTTCCCGCACGTCTACGCGGACCTCGGTCCGGTCGTCGCCCGCACCGGGGCGAGGGCCGCGGCGGTGCTGGCGGAGTTCCTGGAGCTGGCGCCCTTCGGCAAGCTGCTCTTCTCCAGCGGCGCCCGCGGCCTGCCCGAGCTCCACGTGGTGGCCGCCAGCGTCTTCCGCGGGGCGCTCGCCCGGGTCCTCGGCGAGTGGGTCGGCGACGGCTCCTGGTCCCGTACGGACGCGACGAGGGTCGCCGGCCTGATCGCGGCGGGGAACGCGCGGCGGGTGTACCGCCTCGATTAGACGGCCCTTCCGGGCAGGGCCCCGGCCTCGGCCCGGCTTGGGCTTCGGCCCTTCCGGGCACGGCCCCGGCCGGCCCGGTTTGGTCCCGGCTCAGATCTGGGCCCGGCTCAGACCTCGGCCCGGCTCGGGCTCCGGCCCTTCCGGGCACCGGCCCGGCTCAGGCCTTCGCGAGTTCGGCGTCCGGCTGGGCAGGGATCTCCGCGGCGGCGACCGGCCGCTCACGCAGGCTGAGGGCGAGGCGCACCACGGCGATCCACAGGAGCGCGGAGCCGAGCATGTGGGCGGCGACCAGGAGCTCCGGGACGCCCGTGAAGTACTGGACGTAGCCGATGACACCCTGCGCGAGCAGCACGATCAGCAGGTCGCGGGCGCGGGCCCGGGTGTCGTCCGGGGCGTCCACCACGCGCAGGACCAGCCACATCGCGAGGGCCAGGGCGCAGACCACCCAGGCCGCGACGGCGTGGACGTGCGCGGCGTTCGTCCAGTCCCACGGCATGCGCGGCACGTCGCTGCTGTCACCGGCGTGCTTGCCGGCACCGGTCACCGTCGTACCGAGCGCGATGAGCAGCGCGGAGACGCCGGTGATCGCCCAGGACAGCTTGCGCACCGGGCGCGGGACGCGCGGCTTCGGCGGGGTGTCGCCCTCGCCGGTGCGGTGCCAGGTGACGACGGCCACCGTGAGGAGCGCGTTCGCGGCGAGGAAGTGGCCGGCCACCGTCCACGGGTTGAGGCCCATCCACACCGTGATGCCGCCGATCACGGCGTTGCTCATCACGATCCAGAACTGCGCCCAGCCGAGCCGGGTCAGCGGCCGGCGGCGGGGCTTGACGGAGCGCGCGGCGATGATCGCCCAGCCGACGGCGGCCGACAGGACGTAGGTCAGCATGCGGTTGCCGAACTCGACGAGGCCGTGGAAGCCCTGCTCGGCGGTGACGATGAGGCTGTCGTCCGTGCACTTGGGCCAGGTGTCGCAGCCGAGACCGGAGCCGGTCAGCCGGACCGCGCCGCCGGTGACGATGATGGCCACGCTCATCACGACGGCGGAGAGCGCGGCGCGCCGGAGGACCCGGGGGGACGGGGTCCAGCGCTGGGCGATGAAGGCGAGGGGGGTCTGCACGGTCCACATCGTAGGCGGGGGCTTGTGCACGCTTTCACGAGGGGGTGGTTAGGGGGCGAGTCACCCCGAAACGTCACCGGCCCGCTACTCCCGGCGTCATTCCCAGCGGAAGAACCGCGCCGCCGCGCCGAGGCCGAGCACCGCCCAGACCGCGAGGACCAGCGCGTCGCCCCACGGCATCGCCGCGCCGTGCTGCAGCACGTCCCGCAGCCCGTCGGAGAGCGCGGAGATCGGCAGGAAGGCGAGCACGTCGCCCGCGGCGCCGAACTTCTCCAGCGGCACCATCACGCCGCCGCCCACCAGGAGCAGCAGGAAGACCAGGTTCGCGGCGGCCAGCGTCGCCTCCGCCTTCAGGGTGCCGGCCATCAGCAGGCCGAGTCCGGAGAAGGCGGCGGTGCCGAGGACCAGCAGGGCGAGCACCGAGAGCGGGTTGCCGTGCGGTGACCACCCGAGCGCCAGGGCGATCACGGTCAGGAGCGCCACCTGCAGCACTTCGGTGACGAGCACCGCCAGCGTCTTGGCGGTCATCAGCGCCCAGCGCGGCAGCGGCGAGGCGGCGAGCCGCTTGAGCACCCCGTAGCGGCGCTCGAAGCCGGTGGCGATGGCCTGCCCGGTGAAGGCGGTGGACATCACGGCGAGCGCGAGGACACCCGGGGCGAGGAAGTCGACGGCCTCGTCGCTGCCGGTGTCGACGATGTCCACCGTCGAGAAGAGCACGAGCAGCAGGGAGGGGATGATCACCGTGAGGAGCAGCTGTTCGCCGTTGCGCAGCAGCATCCGGGTCTCCAGGGCCGCCTGCGCGGCGATCATCCGCCCGACCGGCGCGGCGCCGGGCTTCGGCGCGTACGTACCCGTGCTCATCCGCGCAGCTCCTTGCCGGTCAGTTCGAGGAAGACGTCTTCGAGGGTGTGGCGCTCGACGGAGATCCGGTCGGGCATCACGCCGTGCTGGGCGCACCAGCTGGTGACGGTGGCGAGCAGCTGGGGGCCGACCTCGCCGGTGATCCGGTAGCTGCCGGGCAGCGGCTCGGCGGCGGAGCTGCCGTCGGGCAGGGCCTTGAGCAGCGAGCCGAGGTCGAGTCCGGGGCGTCCGGTGAAGCGCAGGCTGTTCTCGGCGCCGCCGCGGCACAGCTCCTCGGGGCTGCCCTGGGCGACGACCCGCCCGGCGTCGACGATGGCGACGTCGTCGGCGAGCTCCTCCGCCTCGTGCATGAAGTGGGTGGTCAGGACGACCGTCACGCCGTCGGCGCGCAGCTCGCGGACCAGGTCCCAGGTGGCGCGGCGGGCCTGCGGGTCGAGTCCCGCGGTCGGCTCGTCGAGGAAGACCAGCTCGGGGCGGCCGACGACGGCCATGGCGAGCGACAGGCGCTGCTGCTGGCCGCCGGAGAGGCGCCGGTAGGCGGTGCGGCCGCAGGAGCCGAGGCCGAGGCGCTCGACCAGGGCGTCGACGTCCAGCGGATGGGCGTGCAGCTTCGCCACGTGGCGGAGCATCTCGTCGGCGCGGGCGCCGGAGTAGACGCCGCCCGACTGGAGCATCACGCCGATCCGGGGGCGCAGGGCGGCGGCGTCGGCGACCGGGTCGAGGCCGAGCACGCTCACGTCGCCGGCGTCCGGCCTCCGGTAGCCCTCGCAGGTCTCGATCGTGGTCGTCTTGCCGGCCCCGTTGGGTCCGAGGACGGCGGTGACGGTGCCCCCGCGGACATCGAGGTCGAGGCCGTCCACGGCGGTCTTCGTTCCGTACCGCTTGACCAGGCCCCGGACCCGGACCACGGACTCGCCGGACTCGTTTCGCATGCCGGGAAGTCTAAGGACCCGCCCGGACCCTTCGGCGGGCGGGCCCGGAGAGGGGCTGGATCCGGCCGGAGCGGGCATCTGCCCCGTATGGCGGTGTTCGTCGGCACGTCCGGCTGGCAGTACCGGGACTGGCGGGGCGTGCTGTATCCGGAGGGCGTGCCCCAGCGGCGGTGGCTGGAGGAGTACGCGCGGAGCTTCGCGGCCGTGGAGAACAACAACGCCTTCTACCGGCTGCCCGAGCGGGCGACCTTCGCCGAGTGGCGGGAGCGGACGCCGGAGGGCTTCGTCATGGCGGTCAAGGCCAGCCGCTACCTCACCCACGTCAAGCGCCTGAAGGACCCGGAGGAGCCCGTCCGGCGGCTGCTGGGGCGTGCCGCGGGGCTGGGTGACCGGCTCGGTCCGGTGCTGCTCCAGCTGCCGCCGACGCTGCGGGCCGACGCCGGGCTCCTCGACGCGGTGCTCGGCTGCTTCCCGGCGGGGGTGCGGGTGGCGGTGGAGCCGCGGCACGCGTCGTGGTGGACGGACGGGACCGCCGCGGTCCTGTCCGGCCACGGGGCCGCACTCTGTTGGGCGGACCGGGGCTCGCGTCCGGTGGCTCCGCTCTGGCGGACGGCCGACTGGGGCTACCTGCGGCTGCACGAGGGCCGGGCGCGGCCCTTCCCGTCGTACGGGAGGCAGGCGCTGCTGACCTGGGCGGACCGGCTCGCGGAGAGCTGGCCGGACCGGGCGGACGTCTTCGTTTTCCTCAACAACGACACGGGGGGTGCCGCGGTCCGCAACGCGGGATCTTTCATCCGTGCCGTGGAAGCCCGGGGGCGTACGGTCGCCGTGCCGGCGGAGCGTGCCGGGCGGCCGGAAACTGCTGGTCAGGAAGGGCGCCATTCGTCCCACGAATGATCGTTTCCGCAGGTCAGGTAAGCCTTACCTGCGTGACGCACGGCACCGTCACCGGCCCTGACCTCGCTTGTCAGTCCCTGATTAATTACGCAACAATGGCGTTGTGAAAAACGTCGGTGAGGCTCCCACGGAGGAACTCGCGACCGGTGAGCGATCCACGCGCAACCGGGTCGCGCGGTCCATCCTGGATCACGGACCCTCGACCGTCGCCGACCTGGCCCAGCGGCTCGGCCTCACCCAGGCCGCCGTCCGCCGCCACCTCGACTCGCTGGTCACCGACAACGTGGTGGAAGCGCGCGAGAAGCGGGTCTACGGCACCCGTACCCGGGGCCGCCCGGCGAAGGTCTTCGCGCTCACCGACTGCGGTCGCGACGCCTTCGACCAGTCGTACGACACGCTCGCCGTCGAGGCGCTGCGCTGGATCGAGCGGAACGCCGGGGGAGAGGCGGCCGTCGCCGCCTTCGCCCGCGACCGGATCGAGGCCCAGGCCGAGTCGTACCGCGCGGCCGTCGAGTCCGCCGACCCGGACCAGCGCACCGAGGCTCTGGCCAAGGCGCTGACCGCCGACGGGTACGCTGCCACTGCGCGCAACGCGCCGGTCGGCGAGCAGCTCTGCCAGCACCACTGCCCGGTCGCCCACGTCGCCGAGCAGTACCCGCAGCTGTGCGAGGCGGAGACGGAGATCTTCTCCCGCCTCCTCGGGACCCACGTCCAGCGCCTGGCCACCATCGCGCATGGTGACGGCGTCTGTACGACGTTCATCCCGCACGGCGCCCCACAGACCACTCCATCCACAGCATCTGCAAGCACGGCCGGGAGGAACCCCGCATGACCACCGAGATCAGCCACCCCGAGCTCGAGGGCCTGGGTCGGTACGAGTACGGCTGGGCCGACTCGGACGCGGCGGGTTCCGCCGCCAAGCGAGGCCTCTCCGAGGACGTCGTCCGCGACATCTCCTCGAAGAAGAACGAGCCCGAGTGGATGCTGAAGCTGCGGCTCAAGGGTCTGAAGCTCTTCGGCAAGAAGCCCATGCCGACCTGGGGCTCCGACCTGTCCGGCATCGACTTCGACAACATCAAGTACTTCGTGCGGTCCACCGAGAAGCAGGCCGAGTCCTGGGAGGACCTGCCGGAGGACATCAAGAACACGTACGACAAGCTCGGCATCCCGGAGGCGGAGAAGCAGCGCCTCGTCGCCGGTGTCGCCGCCCAGTACGAGTCCGAGGTCGTCTACCACCAGATCCGCGAGGACCTGGAGGAGCAGGGCGTCATCTTCGTCGACACCGACACCGCGCTGAAGGAGCACGAGGAGCTCTTCAAGGAGTACTTCGGCACCGTCATCCCGGTCGGCGACAACAAGTTCGCCTCCCTGAACACGGCCGTGTGGTCCGGCGGGTCGTTCATCTACGTCCCGAAGGGCGTGCACGTCGAGATCCCGCTGCAGGCCTACTTCCGCATCAACACGGAGAACATGGGCCAGTTCGAGCGGACGCTGATCATCGTCGACGAGGACGCCTACGTCCACTACGTCGAGGGCTGCACCGCCCCGATCTACTCCTCGGACTCCCTGCACTCCGCGGTCGTCGAGATCATCGTGAAGAAGGGCGGCCGCTGCCGCTACACGACCATCCAGAACTGGTCGAACAACGTCTACAACCTGGTGACCAAGCGCGCCGTCGCCTACGAGGGCGCCACCATGGAGTGGGTCGACGGCAACATCGGCTCCAAGGTCACCATGAAGTACCCGGCCGTCTACCTGATGGGCGAGCACGCCAAGGGCGAGACCCTCTCCATCGCCTTCGCGGGCGAGGGCCAGCACCAGGACGCCGGCGCCAAGATGGTCCACATGGCCCCGAACACCTCCTCCAACATCGTCTCGAAGTCGGTGGCGCGGGGCGGCGGCCGCACCTCCTACCGCGGTCTCATCGAGATCGGCGAGGGTGCCCCGGGCGCCAAGTCGAACGTGCTCTGCGACGCCCTGCTCGTCGACACGATCTCCCGCTCGGACACGTACCCCTACGTGGACGTGCGCGAGGACGACGTCTCCATGGGCCACGAGGCCACCGTCTCCAAGGTCTCCGAGGACCAGCTCTTCTACCTGATGAGCCGCGGCCTCACCGAGTTCGAGGCGATGGCCATGATCGTCCGCGGCTTCGTCGAGCCCATCGCGAAGGAGCTGCCGATGGAGTACGCGCTGGAGCTCAACCGGCTGATCGAGCTGCAGATGGAAGGCGCGGTCGGCTAAAGCCCCGCACCGCCCCGCCCCGCAGCGACCGATTTTCTTTACGTACGCAGGAAGAGAGCAAGACGACAGCCATGGCTGAGGCTCAGAACATCCCCGCGGGCTCCACCACCGCGGGCTCGATCGCGGTGGCCGCCGAGTCCACCGTCGCCACGCGCATGAGCGCCCCGCCGTCCTTCGACGTCGCGGACTTCCCGGTCCCGCACGGCCGCGAGGAGGAGTGGCGCTTCACCCCGCTGGAGCGGCTCCGCGGCCTGCACGACGGCACCGCCGTCGCCACCGGCGAGGGTGTCCGCGTCGAGGTCGAGGCCCCCGAGGGCGTCACCGTGGAGACCGTGGGCCGCGACGACGCGCGCCTCGGCAAGGCCGGCACGCCGGTGGACCGGGTCGCCGCCCAGGCGTACACCTCCTTCGAGAAGGCCTCGGTCGTCACCGTCGCCAAGGAGGCCGTGCTCACCGAGCCGATCCGCATCGCCGTGCACGGCGAGGGCGGCGTCGCGTTCGGGCACCAGGTGATCGAGCTCGGCGCCTTCGCCGAGGCCGTCGTCGTCATCGACCACACGGGTGACGCGGTGCTCGCCGCCAACGTCGACTACGTCCTCGGCGACGGCGCCAAGCTCACCGTCGTCTCCGTCCAGGACTGGGACGAGAAGGCCGTCCACGTCGCCCAGCACAACGCGCTGGTCGGCCGCGACGCCTCCTTCAAGTCGGTCGTCGTGACCTTCGGCGGCGACGTGGTCCGCATCCACCCGCGCGTGACCTACACCGCCCCCGGTGGCGAGGCCGAGCTCTTCGGCCTGTACTTCACCGACGCCGGGCAGCACCAGGAGCACCGCCTCCTGGTCACCCACAACGTCCCGCACTGCAAGTCCAACGTGGCGTACAAGGGCGCGCTGCAGGGCCAGGACGCGCACGCCGTGTGGATCGGCGACGTCCTCATCGAGGCCAAGGCCGAGGGCACCGACACCTACGAGCTCAACCGGAACCTGGTCCTCACCGACGGTGCCCGGGTCGACTCCGTGCCGAACCTGGAGATCGAGACCGGCGAGATCGCCGGCGCCGGCCACGCCTCCGCCACCGGCCGCTTCGACGACGAGCAGCTCTTCTACCTGATGTCCCGCGGCATCCCGGCCGCCGAGGCCCGCCGCCTCGTCGTCCGCGGCTTCTTCGCCGAGCTGGTCCAGCAGATCGGTCTGCCGGACGTCGAGGAGCGTCTCATCGCCAAGATCGAGGCCGAGCTGGAGGCGTCCGTCTGATGGCCTTCGTACGCGCCTGTGCGCTGAGCGAGCTGACGGAGGACACCCCGAAGCGGGTGGAACTCGACGGCACGCCGGTGTCCCTCGTGCACACCGAGGGCGAGGTGTTCGCGATCCACGACATCTGCTCGCACGCGAACGTCTCCCTCTCCGAGGGCGAGGTGGAGGACTGCCAGATCGAGTGCTGGCTGCACGGTTCCGCGTTCGACCTCCGCACCGGCAAGCCGTCCGGCCTTCCCGCGACGCGCCCCGTCCCCGTATACCCCGTAAAGATCGAAGGGGACGATGTGCTCGTCTCCGTCACCCAGGAGTCCTGAGTCACCCATGGCAACGCTTGAAATCCACGACCTGCACGTCTCCGTCGAGGCCGAGAACGGTCCGCGTGAGATCCTCAAGGGTGTCGACCTGACCATCAAGCAGGGCGAGACCCACGCCGTCATGGGCCCGAACGGCTCCGGCAAGTCGACCCTGGCGTACTCGCTGGCCGGCCACCCGAAGTACACGATCACCGGCGGCACCGTCACCCTCGACGGCGAGGACGTCCTGGAGATGTCGGTCGACGAGCGCGCCCGCGCCGGTGTCTTCCTGGCCATGCAGTACCCGGTCGAGGTTCCGGGTGTCTCGGTCTCCAACTTCCTGCGCACCTCCGCCACCGCCGTCCGCGGCGAGGCCCCCAAGCTGCGTACCTGGGTGAAGGAGGTCAAGTCCGCGATGGAGCAGCTCCAGATGGACCCGGCCTTCGCCGAGCGCAACGTCAACGAGGGCTTCTCCGGCGGCGAGAAGAAGCGCCACGAGATCCTCCAGCTGGAGCTGCTCAAGCCGAAGATCGCGATCCTCGACGAGACCGACTCCGGCCTCGACGTCGACGCGCTCCGCATCGTCTCCGAGGGCGTCAACCGCGTCCGCGAGACCGGCGAGGTCGGCACCCTGCTGATCACGCACTACACGCGGATCCTCCGCTACATCAAGCCCGACTTCGTGCACGTCTTCGCGAACGGCCGCATCGTCGAGTCCGGCGGTGCCGAGCTCGCCGACCAGCTGGAGAACGAGGGCTACGACAAGTACGTGAAGGGTGGCGCATCCGCGTGACTTCTGCCCATCAGGGGCTGACCGGCCTCCTCGACACCGAGGCGATCCGCAAGGACTTCCCGCTGCTGGATCGCGTGGTCCACGACGGCAAGAAGATCGTGTACCTGGACTCCGCGGCGACCTCGCAGAAGCCGCGTCAGGTCCTCGACGCGCTCAACACGTACTACGAGCGCCACAACGCCAATGTCCACCGCGGCGTCTACACGGTCGCCGAGGAGGCCACCGCGCTGTACGAGGGTGCCCGCGACAAGGTCGCCGCCTTCATCAACGCGCCGAGCCGCGACGAGGTGATCTTCACCAAGAACGCCTCCGAGTCGCTCAACCTCGTGGCCAACATGCTGGGCTGGGCCGACGAGCCCTACCGCGTGGACCACGAGACCGAGATCGCCATCACGGAGATGGAGCACCACTCCAACATCGTCCCGTGGCAGCTGCTGTCGCAGCGCACCGGCGCGAAGCTGAAGTGGTTCGGCCTCACCGACGACGGGCGTCTCGACCTCTCGAACATCGAAGAGGTCATCACGGAGAAGACCAAGATCGTCTCCTTCACGCTGGTCTCGAACCTGCTGGGCACGATCAACCCGGTCGAGACGATCATCCGTCGCGCCCAGGAGGTCGGTGCGCTCGTCTGCATCGACGCCTCCCAGGCCGCGCCGCACATGGTCCTCGACGTGCAGGCGCTGCAGGCCGACTTCGTGGCCTTCACCGGTCACAAGATGTGCGGCCCGACCGGCATCGGCGTGCTGTGGGGCCGCCAGGAGCTCCTGGAGGACCTGCCGCCGTTCCTCGGTGGCGGCGAGATGATCGAGACCGTCTCGATGCACTCCTCCACCTACGCGCCGGCCCCCCACAAGTTCGAGGCGGGTACGCCCCCGATCGCCCAGGCCGTCGGCCTCGGCGCGGCCGTGGACTACCTCTCGGCGATCGGCATGGACAACATCGCGCGCCACGAGCACGCGATCACCGAGTACGCCGTCCAGCGCCTCCAGGAGGTGCCGGACCTGCGGATCATCGGCCCCACCACGGCCGAGGACCGCGGCGCGGCGATCTCCTTCACGCTCGGCGACATCCACCCGCACGACGTGGGTCAGGTCCTCGACGAGCAGGGCATCGCGGTCCGGGTCGGGCACCACTGCGCGCGCCCGGTGTGCCTGCGGTACGGAATTCCCGCGACCACGCGAGCGTCGTTCTATCTGTACTCCACTCCGGCCGAGGTCGACGCCCTGGTCGCGGGCCTGGAGCACGTCCGTAACTTCTTCGGATAGGGCGGCTGACCTGTGAAGCTGGATTCGATGTACCAGGACGTCATCCTGGACCACTACAAGCACCCGCACGGCCGGGGCTTGCGGGACGGCGACGCCGAGGTGCACCACGTCAACCCGACCTGCGGCGACGAGATCACCCTCCGCGTGAAGTACGACGGGGAGCGCATCGCGGACGTGTCGTACGAGGGCCAGGGCTGCTCCATCAGCCAGGCCTCGGCCTCCGTCCTCAACGAGCTGCTCGTCGGCAAGGAGCTGGCCGAGGCGCAGAAGATCCAGGGCACGTTCCTGGAGCTGATGCAGTCCAAGGGCCAGATCGAGCCGGACGACGCGATGGAGGAGATCCTGGAGGACGCGGTCGCGTTCGCCGGTGTCTCGAAGTACCCGGCCCGGGTGAAGTGCGCGCTGCTCAGTTGGATGGCGTGGAAGGACGCGACGGCCCAGGCGCTGGGTTCCGACGCGGAGAGGAAGTCGGCATGACCGAGAACGCCGAGGCCACGATGAAGCCGGCCTCCGAGGAAGAGATCCGCGAGGCGCTGTACGACGTCGTCGACCCCGAGCTGGGCATCGACGTCGTCAACCTCGGCCTGATCTACGGCATCCACATCGACGACTCCAACGTCGTCACGCTGGACATGACCCTGACGTCGGCGGCCTGTCCGCTGACCGACGTGATCGAGGACCAGGCGAAGGCCGCCACCGACGGCATCGCCAGCGAGCTGAAGATCAACTGGGTCTGGATGCCGCCGTGGGGTCCGGACAAGATCACGGACGACGGCCGCGAGCAGCTCCGCGCGCTCGGCTTCAACGTCTGAGTCGATGGCTGACACGAAGAGGCCCCCGGTGATCACCGGGGGCCTCTTCGTGTCAGACTGACGGCCATGGCCGTCCGCATGTACCACCTCGTCGTCGACTCGCACGACCTGCCCGCGCAGGCCCGCTTCTGGGCCGAGGTGCTGGACTGGCGGATCCTCTACGAGGACGAGCACGAGATCGTCATCGGAGCCGACGAGCGCGCGCTGCCGGGCATGTGCTTCCTGCGCGTGCCCGAGAAGAAGACCGGCAAGAACCGTCTGCACATCGACCTGACGCCCGACGACCGGGACGCCGAGGTCGCCCGGATCATCGAGCTCGGGGCGACCCGGGTGGACGTGGGGCAGGGCGAGGACGCGACCTGGGTGGTCCTCGCCGATCCGGAGGGCAACGAGTTCTGCGTGCTCCGGCCCAAGGCCACGCTCATCGACTGAACGGCGGTCCCGCCGCGGCTGCCGTCTCGGCCAGCACCGGGGCCAGGTTCTCCTTGCGGATGCGCTGGTCGACGTAGAGGAGGCCGGAGACGAGCGGCACGAAGGGGGCCGCGACCGCCTGGACGAGGAGCTGGGCGATCGTGAGGACGAAGAACACGCCCCCGAAGGCGGCGACGATCTCGCTCGGCGTGGGGTTCTCGCCGAAGTTCACCGTGGACAGCGGGAACGAGCCCAGCTGGGCGAGGACCTGCTGGAGCACGCCGCTGACGGTGCCCACCATCAGGCCGGCACCGATCGTGCAGCCGAAGACCCGCCACCAGGAGCCCTTCACCAGGGCCGCGGAGCGGCGCAGGGAGGTCACCGGGCCCTGGCCCTCGATGACGGCGACGGTCGGGGCGAGGCTGAACCTGACCACGATCCACAGCGCCAGCGGCAGCAGCGCGAGGGCGCCGAGGAAGAAGATCAGGCCGACGACCGCCAGGCCCGGGCCTTCGTCGGCGGAGCCGCCGTCGGAGGCGGCGATGCCCGTGATGACGCCTGCCATCAGCAGGGCGAAGCCGACGAGGAAGAGCAGCATCGGGACGACGGTGGCCGCCATCGTCAGGAAGACCGAGCCGATCACCGCGCCGAGCCGGGACCAGGCGCGTCGCCAGGCGGCGCCGAAGGTGAGCGGGCGGCCGAGCACCGCTTCCTGGACCACGGCGGGGACCGCAGCGGAGACCAGTCCGCCGCAGACGACGTAGGCGGCCATGACGAGCAGCCAGACGGAGGCGAAGGCCACGATCAGCGGCTGGATGTCGGCGAACTCCGGATCCTGGCCGGAAGGGAGGTCGGCCAGACGCCGGATGTCCTCCCCGACCGCGGCCCAGGCGACGAGGAGTGCCGCGCCGGCGAGCACGGCGACGGCGGTGTAGGCGGCCACGGCGACGCCGATCAAGGGCTTCCAGTAGCGCCCGTACGTGGTGAAGGCGCCGGTCAGGATCTCGCTGAAGCTCAGTGGTGCCAGGGGTATCACGCCGGGTCTCGGCGGAGGTGGCGGGGGAGCGTAGCCGTATCCGTACGGCCCCGAAGGGTATGTCATGTGCATACCGTAACGGCAGGCGTTGCGTACGGGTGTACACATGCATGCGTACACTCGTACACATGGGATACGGACTGCTCGCGGGGGCCATAGCGGCCGAGATCGTCGCCACCACGTCCATGAAGTACAGCGAGGGCTTCTCCAGGCTCGTCCCCTCGCTGATCACCGGCGCCGGCTACGTCCTCGCCTTCGCCCTGCTCGCCCAGGCGCTCAAGACCCTCCAGGTCGGCACCGCCTACGCGATCTGGTCCGGGGTCGGCACCGCCGCCGTCGCGGCCATCGGCGCCCTCTTCCTGGGCGAGTCCATGAACCTCGCCAAGATCGGCGGCATCGTGCTGATCATCGCCGGGGTCGCGGTCCTCAACCTCGGGGGCGCGCACTGATGGCGCGGCCCCGCCGGTACGACCCCGACCGGCGCGAGCGCATCGTCGACGCCGCCCTCCGGGTCGTCGGGCGGGACGGGATCGCCGGGCTCAGCCACCGCACCGTGGCCGCCGAGGCCGACGTACCGCTCGGCTCCACCACGTACCACTTCGGCTCCCTCGACGAACTCCTCGTCGCCGCCCTGCGCCGCGCCAACGCCACCTTCGGGCAGGCGCTGCGCGAGAGCCCCGAGCTCGCCGGCCCGGACGCCGACCTCGCCGCCGCGCTCGCCCGGATCATGGGCCGGTGGCTGGACGAGGACCGCGGCGAGGTGGAGCTGGCGTACGAGCTGTACCTCGCCGCCCTGCGCCGCCCCGCCCTGCGTCCGGTCGCCGAAGAGTGGGCCGGCGAGGTCCGCGCGGCCCTCGCCGGCCGCACCGACCTCGCCACCGCCCGCGGGCTCGTGGCGATGATGGACGGCCTCTGCCTCATGTACCTCCTCGGCGGCCACCGCTACCAGGAGGGATACGCGCGCGCCATGCTCGCGCGGGTCCTCGACGAAGGCTCCGAAGCGCCGGTCGTCCCCTTGTCGGAACCGCCGACGGCGCCGACCGACACCTGAGACCGGTTGGCCCCTGCGGGGGCCCGACCGTTAGGTTTTCCGTCATGACCACTGCTCCTCGCACCACCGGCGCCGTCGCCGCCGGCCTCGCCACCATCGCCGGCGACGGCACCGTTCTCGACACCTGGTTCCCCGCTCCCGAGCTGACCGACGCCCCCGGCCCCGCCGGCACCCAGCGCCTGAGCGTCGACGAGGCCGTCAACGCCCTCGGCGAGGGCGCCGCCAAGGCCCTCGGCGTGGACGCCCGCCGCGGTGTCGAGGTGGTCGCCGTCCGCACCGTCATCGGCTCGCTCTTCGACAAGCCGCTCGACGCCCACGACGCCTACCTGCGGCTGCACCTGCTCAGCCACCGCCTGGTCAAGCCGCACGGCCAGAGCCTGGACGGCGTCTTCGGCCTGCTCGCGAACGTCGCCTGGACCTCGCTCGGCCCGGTCGCCGTCGACGACATCGAGAAGGTGCGCCTCAACGCCCGCGCCGAGGGCCTGCACCTCCAGGTCACCTCGATCGACAAGTTCCCCCGCATGACCGACTACGTCGTGCCCGCCGGCGTCCGCATCGCCGACGCCGACCGCGTCCGCCTCGGCGCCCACCTCGCGGCCGGCACCACCGTCATGCACGAGGGCTTCGTCAACTTCAACGCCGGCACCCTCGGCACCTCGATGGTCGAGGGCCGCATCTCCGCCGGCGTCGTCGTCGGCGACGGCTCCGACATCGGCGGCGGCGCCTCCACCATGGGCACCCTGTCCGGCGGCGGAAACGTGATCATCTCCATCGGCGAGCGCTGCCTGATCGGCGCCGAGGCGGGCGTCGGCATCGCGCTCGGCGACGAGTGCGTCGTCGAGGCCGGCCTCTACGTCACCGCCGGCACCCGGGTCACCATGCCCGACGGCGAGGTCGTCAAGGCCCGAGACCTCTCCGGCGCCTCGAACATCCTCTTCCGCCGCAACTCGGTCACCGGTGCCGTCGAGGCCCGCCCGAACAACGCGGTCTGGGGCGGCCTCAACGAGATCCTGCACAGCCACAACTGATCCGCGTGAGCTGCCGACGGCCCGCCGCCCCGTGACGGGACGGCGGGCCGTCGGGCGTCTCTGGCATGATCACCCCTGCGCGGCAGGAGGTCGTCCAGAAGGAAACAGCACATGAGTGAACAGCGTGTCGCCCTCGTCACCGGCTCCTCCTCCGGCATCGGGGCCGCCGTAGCGCGCCGCCTCGCGGCCGCCGGCTACCGGGTCGTCGTCAACTCCGCCCGCTCCGTCGAGGCCGGCGAGGAGCTCGCCGCGGAACTGCCCGGCGCCCACTACCTCCAGGCCGACGTCTCCGACGAGGCGCAGGCGGCCCGGCTCGTCGAGCGGACCGTCGCCCACTTCGGCCGCCTCGACCTGCTCGTCAACAGCGCGGGCACCACCCGCTTCATCCCGCACGACGACTTCGCGGCCGCCTCGCCCGACGTGTGGCGGCTCCTGTACGACGTCAACGTCATCGGCGTCTGGCAGACCGTCACCGCCGCCGTCCCTCACCTGCGCGAGACCCGCGGCGCCGTCGTGAACATCTCCTCGCAGGCCGGCGTCCGGCCCGGCGGCAGCTCCATCCCGTACGCCGTGACCAAGGCCGCCGTCAACCACATGACCAGGCTGCTCGCCAAGACCCTCGGGCCCGACGTGCGGGTCAACGCGGTCGCCCCCGGACTCATCGACACCCCGTGGTTCGACGGGGTCGAGGGCGCCGACGCCGCCAAGGAGCACGTGGCGTCGGTCGTGCCACTGCGAAGGGTGGGCCGCCCGGAGGACATCGCCGAGGCCGTCCACGACCTGGCGAACGCCGCGTACATCACGGGCGAGGTGCTGCTCGTGGACGGCGGCGGGCACCTGTTGGGCTGAGCGGGGCCGAACGGGAGGCCCCGGGCGAGGGCGCCCCGGGCGACGGGCGGCCGGCGCGGTCAGGGCGACCCGGAGGGCACCCGGGGTCTCAGAGACTCAGCTTGAAGCCGTCGTGGCTCCGGGCGAAGCCCAGGGACGCGTAGAAGCGGTGCGCGTCGGTCCGGCTCTTGTTGCTGGTCAGCTGGACGAGCGCGCAGCCACGGGCGCGGGCCCGCGCCACCGCGCGCTCCATCAGCTCGCGGCCGAGCCCGCCGCCGCGCCGGTCGGCCCTGATCCGGACCGCCTCGATCAGTGCCCGTTCGGCGCCGCCCTTGCCGAGGCCCGGGATGTACGTGGCCTGGAGGCAGCCGATGACCTGCTCGCCGCCGTCCGTGTCGTCGGCGAGCACCAGCACCTCGTTGCGCGCGTCGGCCTCGATGTCCGCGAAGGCCCGCGCGTAGGCGGGGGTCACGGTCACCGAGGCCGGGTCGACCACCCGCTCCTCGTCGGCGAGGAGCGCGAGGACGGCGGGCAGGTCGGCACGGGTGGCGGGACGAAGGATCACGGCCGCAGTCTCGCACACCCGTGCGCGCCCGTGATCACGGGCGGAAGCGCAGCACCTGCGGGTCGTGGTCGCTGTTCTGGTCCGCGAACTCCGCGTTGATGTGCACGCTGTCGTACTCGAAGTGGTGCACGCCGGGGCTGGTCAGGATCTGGTCGAGGACCTGGCTGTTGCCCTGGTAGACGTACGAGTAGCGCTCGCCGAGCGGCAGCGACGTGACCGCCGGGAACAGCGCGCCGCCGTCGGTCAGCGCCTGCGTGGTGCCGGAGAACTCGAAGTCGTTGATGTCGCCGAGGACCAGGACGTCGGCCTGCTTGTCGAGGGCGATGACGTCCTTGACGAAGGCGTTCACGGCCTGGGCCTGGAGCAGGCGCTTGGCCTCGGAGGAACGGTTCGGCGGCTGGTGGTGCGAGACGATCGACTCGTCGCCGCCCTTGGAGCCGAAGTGGTTGGCGACCACGAGGACCGTACGGCCGCGGAAGACGAACTCGCCCGCGAGCGGCTTGCGGCTGTTCTCCCAGGCGGTGTTCGCCGGGTCGATGCGGCCGGGGGAGACCGTCAGGTGGGCGTTGCCCTTGGTGCCGGTGACCGTGGTCGCGGTGGTCGCGTCGCCGCCCGGCCGGTCCACGAAGGAGACCCGCTCGGGGTTGAAGAGGAAGACCTGACGGATGTTGCCGCCGGGCTCGCCGCCGTCCTTGTTGTTCTCCGGGTCGACCGAGCGCCACTCGTACGCCGGGCCGCCGGCCGCGGTGATCGCCGTCGTGAACTTCTTCAGCGTCTCGCCGGCCGTGACGGTGCCGTCGTTCTTGGCGCCGTTGTCGTCCTGGATCTCCTCCAGGGCGACGATGTCGGGCGAGGCCAGGTTCTCGACGACCGCCTTGGCGAGCGCGTCGAACTTCTCCTGCGGGTCGGTCGGGTCGAGGTTCTCCACGTTGTAGGTGGCGACCGCGAGCTCGTTCTTGTGCTGCCGGTCCGTCACCTCGCGCTCCAGGCCGAGGCCGACGTGCCGGCCCAGCGTGCGCGCGACCAGGGTGTAGCCGCCGAACTGGTTGAAGTCCAGCGGGCCCTCGGTGGTGCCGACCAGGTAGTCGCCGACGTCGGCCTTCGGGAAGGGCTGCTGGGCGATCGGCGCCAGCTGCTGGATCTGGAGGCGGCCGGTGTTCTGCGCGTCGTACGACCCGTAGACCGTGCCGCCGCGGGTGTTGTCGTTCTCGAACGGCTTCACCGTCACCCACAGCTCGGAGTACGGGTCGGTCGCGCCGACCACCCGCGAGGAGCCGATGCGGACGTTGGTGCCCTCCAGGGACTCGTAGTAGTCCAGGGCGTAGGTCTCCGGGGCCAGGGTGAGACCGTTGATCGAGCCACCGGCCGCCGGGTCGCCCGCGGGAGCGTACGCGTCCGGGACGGAGCCGGCCCAGACGGTGACCGGGGCCGGGACCGCGTTGCCCTTGGAGACCACGGTGACGACCGGCTTGGAGAGCTGCGTCAGCGACTGGTTGCCGGAGTTCAGACCGCCCGGGACGTACTCGGTGACCGTGCCGTTGACGCTCACCGCGTCGCCGACGGCGACGGTCGGGACGGAGCTGGTGAAGACGAAGATGCCCTCACTGGTGGCCGCGTTGTCATCGGCCTGCGGGTCCTGGATCCAGAAGCCGCGCGAGCCGTAGGTGCGCACGCCGGTGACGATGCCCGTCACACCGGTGACCTGCTTGCCGACCAGCGGCGAGACGCGGGTGGTGCCCTGGATGTCGTGGATCCGGACGGGGGCCGCGGCGGCGGTCGCCTCGTCGGCGGAGGCGGCGGAGCCGCCGAGCAGACCGGCGGCGAGGGCGGCGGTGACGACGGTGGCGACGGCGGCCGATCTCGGTATGGAGGAAGACATCAAGGAGCTCCGTGGGGGCTTGGACGAACGATCGAAGGATCTACGCGCGTCAATTTCGTTGCACAGCGGCGCACTTGTCAAGGGCGGAAGGGGGGTGCCGAACGGTGATTCATCTCCCTGTCGGCTGGGGTTGGCCGAAGTGTCTCCCCCGATGGGGTGAACAACCCCCCGGCGGAACGGTTCACCGCGCCGATCGCTCTGACCGTTCCGCCTCTCAGCGGGACGGGCGTCGCGGCAGCCGTCTCCTGCCGGATCCGGACCGCGCGGGACCTCGACCGCGCCGGGACCGCGGTCGAGGAACCCGGACTTCGCCGAGGCCAGGGCGGTCGGCGGGCGGCGGTCGCCGGCAGACCATGGGCCGGGGCCGGGGCCGGGGCAGGGGCAGCGCAGGGGCTGGGGCCGGGGCCGGGGGCGGACGGCGATTCCGCCGAACCGTGTGCGGGATTCCCACGGCCCGCTTCCGGGAGCGACTGCGCGGCGTGGCCCGCGGCGCGGGCCCGGTCGTCGTCGCCGTGGACCCCGCCTACGCTTCCCCTCCGGCCGGAACCACCGTCACCCGGCATCGCGGTGCCGCGGTGCCGCGGTGGCGATCGGCGGGCACGCCCTCGGGTACCGGGCACGCCGTCGGCCCTGTGCGACCCCCCGCACCAGCGGACGCCCCCGCACCGCACCAGCGGACGGTGGAGCGGAGAGCTGCCGGGGCCCCGGACTTCGCTCGCCCCGAGGTCACGCGGGACCACGGTTCCACCTGGGACGGCGAGCACGCCCGACCCGGGCGGCGGACTCGACCGCGCCGCAGTGACCGGCTCGTGCTGTTCCCCCGCCCTCGAGGCGGGCGGAGGGCCACCGGAACACGAATCCCGTTCGCGGGGGCCGGCCGACCGCGCCCGACCGACGAGAGGAACCGTGTACGAAGGCTGACGCCTCCGTGAACCGCCGGACCGTCCCCCGATTGCGTCTACGCTGAAGGCCTTCGAAGCACACCCGTAGCCCCGTCGAGGAGAACACCCCAGATGGCACCGGACCGTCCGACCCTTCCCCCCGTTCGGCTGCGCGCGGACGCGGAACTGGCGCGGGACGCCCTGGCCGCCCCCCTCCTCACCCGTGCCGTGCGGCTCGCCCGTTGGGCCGGCCCCGAGACGCGGGTGGGCGCCGGCGGCGAACTCGTCGACGAGCAGCTGCCCGCCGCCGCCGAGGCGCTCGGCCTGGCCGCCGACGAGGACGGCGAGGTGTACGCGAGCGAGGCCTGGCGCCTGGCCGTCGACACCGGCCTGGTCGACGTCGAGGACGGCGCGAGCGACGACGAGCCCGGCCGGGCCACGACCGGCGAGAACCTCGCGCTGCTCACCGGCGGCTCGCCCCAGGACGTCCTCGGCATCTGGCTCGACGGCTTCGACGCGGTCTTCTCCGACGCCGCCGCGCCGTACTTCGACGACCTCGACGCGATCGTCGGCGCGGACGGCGAGATCGACTTCGAGGCCCTCGGCTGGGACCCGGAGGGCGAGGCCGAGTTCCTGGAGGGCATCCTCGGCAACCTCTACCTGCTGACCGTCAGCGAGGGCGGCGCCGGCGAAGGGCCCGTGCCGCTGCCCGCGCTCGCCGCGTCCATGGTGGTCCCCGACGACATGAACGAGCCCACCGACGACGTCCTGGAGCAGGTCTCCGACGCGATGATGCGGCTCGACGAGCAGTTCCGGATCCTGGAGTCCATCGGGCTCGTCGCGTACCAGCCGGTCGACGAGGCCCTGATGGCCGAGGAGGGCGAGGAGCCCGCGCCGCCCGTGGACGACGAGGACGTCACCCGTTACGGCATGGTCCGGCTCACCCCCCTCGGCCTGTACGGCGTCCGCGCCCGGATGCTGGAGGCCGGCCTCGTCGTGCCCGCCGTCGGTGAACTCGCCGACAAGGGCGCCGACGTGCTCCTCGACGGCATCGCCGGCTATCCGCAGGACGCGGCCCGGGCCGAGACCACCGGTTGGCTCGCCGGCCGGGACGCCCTCGGCGCCGCCCGCGAGCTCCTCGCCGCCGCGCGGGGCACCGACCCCGGCGCCCCGCTGCGACGGCTGCACGCCCAGCAGGCCCTGTCGCTCGTCGGCGCCGAGGCCGAGCCGGCCGTACGCGAGGTCCTGGACGACGCCGAGCTGGGCGGCCTCGCCCGGGTCTGGCTCGCCGAGCGCGGCGCGGCCGACGTGCCCGCCCCGCCGGAGTCGATGATCTTCTGGTTGGCCGTCGACACGATCGCCGCCCATCTGGACGCCGACGGGGACCTGGCGGAACTCCAGGACCTCATCGAGGGCCTGACAGGTCGCCACGGCGGCTTCTTCGAGGCGGCGTGGCGCGTCGAGCACCCCGCGACGGCGGACGTCCTGGAGGCCATGGGCCGCCTGCACCGCGACAAGCCCTCGGCGAAGGAGGCCCGGAAGGCCGCCTTCAAGGCGAGGTCGCGGCGCGGCTGAGCCGGGTCGGACGAGGGGCGGGAGGCGCCGCCCGGTCGGACGAGGGACAGGAGGCGCCGCCCGGTCGGACGAGGGGCGGGAGGCGTCGGCCGTACGCGGAGGAGGGCAGGGTGGTGAGGCGCCCGCCGTCCCCTCACGTCCGCAGGTACGAGGCTCCGTTCATGTCCAGGACCGTCCCCGAGGCCCACTCGGCCTCGGGCGAGGCCAGCCACAGGACCGCCGCGGCGATCTCCTCGGGGCCGGCCACCCGCCCGAAGGGGCTCTGGGCGCGGATGGCCTCGCCCTCCGGGCCGGTCAGGCGCGGCGCGACACGTTCGGTGGCGAAGAAGCCCGGGGCGACCGAGGCCACCCCGATGCCGTGCGGGGCGAGGGAGACCGCCAGGGACTGGCCGAGCGCGTGCACGGCCGCTTTCGTGGCACCGTAGGCGGGGTGGTCGGGCTCGCCGCGGAAGGCGCCCCGGGAACCGATGTTGACGATCCGGCCGCCGGTACCGGCCCCGATCATCGCGCGGGCCGCCTGGTGGCTCAGGTAGGCCGTGCCCAGCAGGTTCACGGAGACGTGGCGCTGCCACAGCGCCACCCATTCCTCGTACGGCGTGGTGGCCGGCGGATGCGGCAGGTTGACGGCCGCGTTGTTGACCAGCACGTCGATGCCGCCGAGCGCCTCGGCCGCCGCGTCGGCGATCCGCGCCGCGTCCGCGGGATCCGATACGTCGCCGGAGACCAGGGTGTGGCCGGTGCCGTCGAGGGAGGCGAGGGTCTCACGGGCCTCCTCGGCGCGCGAGCCGTAATGGACGGCCACGCGGTCGCCGGCGGCCGCGAAGGCCCGGGCCACCGCGCGGCCCAGACCGCGCGACGCACCGCTGACGAGGACGCGCCGTCCGGGGGTCGGCAGGTTCATGAGGGATCGCCTTTCTGTTCAATCGCCGTTTATACGGGGGCGCGACCGTGTGCCGCGACACCGGGTGACGACAGGGAGAAGACCGTCATGTCCCTCAACCGCAGAGAGTTCACGAAGCAGTCCGCCGCCGCGGGCGCCGCGCTCGCCCTCACGGGCGCCGTCGGCACGCTCGCCACCGCCCCGCAGGCGCTGGCGGCGGAGGACCACGAGGACGCGCACGGGCACGGTCACGGCCACCGCCTCGGCTACGGCGAGCTGGTCGCCGACCCGGACGGCCTCCTCGCGCTGCCGGAGGGCTTCACGTACCGCGTCATCACCCACAGCGGCGTCACCCGCCTGGAGTCGGGCGAGTTCACGCCCTCCCACCACGACGGCACCGCGACCTTCGCCGGCCCGCGTGGCACCACCTACCTGGTGAACAACCACGAGCTCAAGGGCCCCCGCAAGAACTGGCCCCACCCCGTCCCGCTCACCGAGGGCCTGGTCTACGACCCGGCGGCCTCCGGCGGCTGCACGGTCGTCGAGGTGCACCGCGACGGCACCGTCGCCGAGTGGGTCGGCATCGCCGGCACCTCCACCAACTGCGCGGGCGGCCGCACCCCCTGGGGCACCTGGCTCACCTGCGAGGAGACCGAGGACCTGGCCGGCAAGAACGGCATGACCAAGGACCACGGCTACGTCTTCGAGGTCGACCCGCACGACCGGCGTGCCAACCGGGGCCCGAAGCCGGTCAAGGCCTTCGGCCGGTACGCCCACGAGGCCGTCGTCATCGACCCCAAGCGCGGCCACGCCTACCTCACCGAGGACGCCTCCGGCCCCAACGGCCTCTTCTTCCGCTGGGTGCCGCCGATGGGCTTCGAGCACGGCCGCGGCCGGCTGGCCACGCTGGCCGACGACGCCGGTGTGCTCCAGGCCCCCCGGTGCTTCGACTCCGCCGGGCAGTTCGTCGACGACCTCTCCCGCGCGACGAGGATCGGCACCGTCTACGGCGTGGACTGGGTCGACGTGCCCGACCGCGACGCCCGCACGCTGCCCGTCCGCAAGCAGTTCGCCGCGGGCGAGATCACCCGGGCCCGCAAGCTCGAGGGCATGTGGTGGGCCGACGGCGGCGCCTACATCGTCTCCTCGTACGCCCGTGAGGAGAGCCCCGGCACCCCGCACGACGGTCAGGTCTGGTTCTACGACCCGCGTCGCCGGACCCTCACCCTGCAGGTCCTGCTCGGCGTGAACGCCGCGCCGGACCAGGACGGCGCGTACGACGGGCCGGACAACATCACCGTCTCCCCGTACGGCGGGCTCGTCATCGCCGAGGACGGCGAGGGCGTCCAGCACCTCTTCGGTGCGACCGAGAGCGGCCGCACCTACCCGATCGCCCGCAACGACCTGAACGACAGCGAGTTCACCGGTGTGGTCTTCTCGCCGGACGGCGACACCCTGTTCGCCAACATCCAGGACCCGGGCATCATGCTCGCGATCACCGGCCCCTGGCGCCGGCAGCCCCGCCGCTGAACCCTGGTGTCGTCCGTGAACTGACACCGGACATGTCAGTTCACGGACTGCGCGGGCCCTCAGAGGGCCTGGGCGGCGGGCTTCACCATGCCCCGGACGGTCCGGGACTTCACGAACTCGCCCATCGCCGTCATCTCCCACTCGCCGGAGAACTGCTTGATGAGCTTCGCCATCATCACGCCCGTCTGCGGCTCCGCCGTGGTCAGGTCGAAGCGGACCAGCTCCTCTCCGCTGGCCGCGTCGATGAGGCGGCAGTACGCCTTGGCGACCTCGGTGAACTTCTGGCCGGAGAAGGAGTTCACGGTGAAGACCAGGCCGGTGGTGTCGGCGGGCAGCCGGCCCAGGTCGACCACGATGACCTCGTCGTCGCCCGCGCCCTCGCCGGTCAGGTTGTCGCCGGAGTGCTTGATCGCGCCGTTCAGGATGGACAGCTTGCCGAAGTAGCAGCTGTCGATGTGGTTGCGCTGGGGGCCGTAGGCGATGACGGAGGCGTCGAGGTCGATGTCCTTGCCGCGGTAGGCCGGCTCCCAGCCGAGGCCCATCTTGACCTGGGAGAGCAGCGGGCGGCCGCCCTTGACCAGCGAGACGGTCTGGTTCTTCTGGAGGCTGACCCGGCCCTTGTCCAGGTTGATCTTCCCGGTGCCGGCCGGCGGCGCCGCGGGAGCGGCGGGCGGTGCGGGCGGGGCGGACGGCGTGACGGGGGCCGCCACCGGGGCCGGCGGGGCGGCCGCGGCCGGCGTGGGCGCCGCGGTCGGCTCCTCGTCCACGCTCACGCCGAAGTCGGTCGCGATCCCGGCGAGCCCGTTCGCGTACCCTTGGCCGACCGCGCGGGCCTTCCACGCGCCGTTGCGGAGATAGATCTCCATGACCACGAGCGCCGTCTCGGTGCCGAGCTGCGGCGGGGTGAAGGTGGCGAGCACGCTGCCGTCGTCGGCGTTGCGCAGGGTGGCGGTGGGCTCGATGCCCTGGAAGGTCTGGCCCGCGGCGTCCGGGCTCGCGGTCACCACGATCTTGTCGATGCCCGCCGGGACGGCGGTGGTGTCCACCAGGATGGCGTCGGGCGCCGCGCCGCCGCCGGACCGGTAGGTGACACCGGGGCCCGCGGGCTGGTTGTAGAAGATGAAGTCGTCGTCGGAGCGCACCTTGCCGTTGGCGCCGAGCAGCAGGCCCGAGACGTCGAGCCGCACCGGGGCGGCGACGTCCACCGCCACACGCGCGGCGGTGAGAGGGATGTTCGAGCCGGGGGTCATAGCGGTCATGCCCGGGGTAACGAACGGCGCACCTTTGCCGTTCCCTTACCTTCCTCCGGTTCGGCCACTCCGGTTACGCGGGTGGTCGCGGGCGGTCCGCTCGTTGCCGAACCTGTACGCGCCCGTCCAGCGGGCCATGACCAGCTGCGGGTCCCCGGCGGCGACCTCAGCCAGGAACTTCTCCGCGCGGCCGCCGCGCAGGGTGGCGGCGGCGCGGCCGTGGTGGGTGACGACGACGGTGCCGTCCGTGCGCCGTGTGTACAGGAATCCCCGAGGCTGTGGCATGACGGGCATCCTGCCGTTCCCGGTCACGTCCGTCATATGAATATTCTTTCGGATCGTGGGTGGGAGCTCTTTCCGGACGCGGGACGTGGACGAGGCGCGCGAGGAGATCGACGCGCGTTATTACGCCAACTTCATGGACGTGATCGAGAGGGGGGAACGTCCCTTCGCCGCGCGCTTCGACACGGTCGGCCTCGGGCCGCTGATGATCGGCGACCTCAGCTGCGGCGCGGACGTGCGGATGCGCTTCGGCGAGCTGGGCGCGTTCCACATCAACGCGCCCATGAGCGGGACCATGGAGCTGCGCCAGGGCGGCGGGGACCGGCTGCTCGCCACTTCGCGGGAGGCGGTGCTGCTCGACCCGGCCGGGGACACCAGTCTCGACCGCTGGAGCGGGGACTGCCGCGCGCTCTCGGTCAAGATCGACGCGGCGGCGCTCCGGCAGCGCCTGGAGCAGCTGCTCGGCCGCGCGCCGGAGCGCGGGCTCAGCCTCGGCCCCCGTCTGGACATCACCCGCGGTCCGGGCCTGGGCTGGGTGAGCTTCGCCCGGCAGGTGGCGGCCGGGGCGCTCGCGGGGGACGGCTTCGCCACCCACGAGCTGGTGGCGCGCCCGCTCCAGGAGGCGCTGCTCAACGGGCTGCTCCTGGCGGCCGAGCACCCCTGGCGGGACGAGCTGGCGCATCCGCGCGGACCGGTCAGGCCGGCGCCGGTCAAGCGGGCGATGGACGCGGTGCGGGCGCGCCCCGAGCACCCGCACACGAGCAGCGAGCTCGCCGCCCTCGCCCGGGTGAGCGTGCGCCGGCTGCAGGAGTCGTTCCGCGAGCACGTGGGCATGTCCCCGATGGCGTACGTGCGCGAGGTGCGGCTGGAGCGGGTCCACGAGGAGCTGCGGGCGGGCGACCCGGACGGGCTGAGCGTCGGGGACGTGGCCTGGCGCTGGGGGTTCACCCACCCGGGCCGGTTCGCGGCGCAGTACCGGGCCCGCTTCGGCGAGCCGCCGTCGCGCACCCTGCGGGGGTGACCGTGGGGAGCGGGCGGGGCCGTGCCGTCCGGGTGCCTCCGGTGGTGTGGACCCGTCGCGTTTTGCGGACAGGCGTCGCGTTCCGCGGCTCGCGGCGATCTTGACCCAAACGTATGGTCGAGTCGTCCGCGAGCGTCATGCGTCGCACGCGTCGACCCGGGCCCCGGCCGGCTCCCCCGCATTGTCCGGCCGGGCCTGTGCTTTTCCGGTGCCCGCTCCCGGGCCGGAGCGTCCGGGACCGCCGTGCGCGTGCCCGACCGTCCGCGATCAGTGCGGCCAGCGCGGCGGGTCCACGCAGAAGTGCCCGCCCAGGTGGACGTCGTCGGCGCTGCCGGGCGCCGGCAGTCCCTGCTCGGCGATGATCCGCTCGGCGTACGGCTCGGAGTCGTCCTCGGGTTCGTAGCCGAGCGCCCGCGCCGTGGAGAGGTCCCACCACTCGCGGGTGTTGGCGGAGGACCCGTGGACGACGGTGTGGCCGACCTCGGGCGCGGTGAGCGCCGCGTGCAGCAGCCGGGCGCAGTCGGCCGGGCTCAGCCACAGGGCGAGCATCCGCACCGAGGTGGGCTCGGGGAAGCAGGAGCCGATCCGCACGGAGACGGTCTCGACGCCGTGCCGGTCCCAGTAGAACTGCGCCAGGTCCTCGCCGAAGGCCTTGGAGAGGCCGTAGAACGTGTCGGGGCGGTGCGGGGTGTCGACGGGGATCGGGGGCCGGCCGGGGCGGGGGCGGGGGGTGAAGCCGACGGCGTGGTTGCTGGAGGCGAAGACGACGCGGGGCACGCCCTCCTCGCGCACGGCCTCGTAGAGGTGCTGCAGGCCGGTGATGTTGGCGGCCACGATCCGGTCGAACCCGGCCTCCAGGGAGATCCCGGCGAGGTGGATCACGGCGTCGACGCCGCGCACGGCCTCCCGCAGCGCGTCGCGGTCGGCGAGGTCGGCGACGATCGCGTCCGGCGCGCCGGGGACGGGGGCCATGTCGAGCGGGCGGAGCGCGTAGCCGTAGGCGGGCAGCAGCTTGCGCATCAGTGTCCCGACGCCGCCGGCGGCGCCGGTGAGCAGGACGGTGCGGGGTGCGGGATTCAAGGAGGCATCTCCGTCCGTAGACCGGATTCACACACATGGATGCGGCGGCACGCTAGGTACTGCTCCAGTCGGCGTCAAGAACGCGCGCCACAAAGGGACTTCGCTTCTTGACCGGTCCTTCCGTGCTGCCCTAGCGTGATGCTGTTCAAGAATATGGACAGTAGTCAGAATCTTGTACGACAGGGAGCGCCCGTGACCACACCCCCGCTCGCCGACCGGCTCGACGGACTGCTCTTCTTCCCCGTCACCGCCTTCGGCCCGGACGGCGACCTCGACCTCGGCGTCTTCCGCGCCCATGTCCGCGCCGGGATCGACGCCGGCGCGGGCGCGGTCTTCGCCTGCTGCGGCACCGGCGAGTTCCACGCGCTCACTCCCGAGGAGTTCCGCGACTGCGTGGCCGCCGCCGTCGCCGAGAGCGCGGGCCGCGTACCCGTCCTCGCCGGCGCCGGCTACGGCACCGCCCTCGCCGTCCGCTACGCGAAGCTGGCCGAGGAGGCGGGCGCCGACGGGCTGCTCGCCATGCCCCCGTACCTCGTCGTCGCCGACCAGGCGGGCCTGCTGCGCCACTACACCGAACTCGCCGCCGCCACCTCGCTCGACGTCGTCGTCTACCAGCGCGACAACGCCGTCCTCACCCCGGAGACCGCCGTCGCGCTCGCCCGCACCCCCGGTGTCATCGGCCTCAAGGACGGCCTCGGCGACCTCGACCTGATGCAGCGGATCGTCAGCGCCGTCCGCTCCGCCGGGCTCGACCTCCTCTACTTCAACGGGCTGCCCACCGCCGAACTCACCGGCCTCGCCTACCGGGGCATCGGCGTCACCCTCTACTCCTCCGCCGTCTTCTGCTTCGCGCCCGACATCGCCCTCGCCTTCCACCGCGCCCTCGCCACCGGCGACGACCCCACCGCGCACCGCCTCATCGACGCCTTCTACCGCCCGCTGGTCGAACTCCGCTCCCGCGGACGCGGATACGCCGTCTCCCTCGTCAAGGCAGCGGTCCGGATGAACGGCCTGGACGTCGGCGAGGTCCGCCCCCCGCTCAGCGAACCGCTCCCCGAGCACCTGGAAGAACTCGCCGCGATCGTCGAACGCGGCCGGGCGGCGCTCACCGGGGAGGCACGATGAGGGCAGGTGCCTTCCTCTACCCCTGGGACGTCGACGGCGACCCGGCCGCCCCGGCCCGGCTCGCGGACCTCGGCCTCGCCCAGGTCACCCTCGCCTCCGCCTACCATGCGACCCGCGCCCTGACGCCCCGCCACCCCCGGCACCGGATCGTCACGGCCACGCACGCGGCCACGCTCTACCCTCCGGACCCGGCGCGCTGGCGGGACCGCCCCCTCGCCCCGTACCCGGCGGGCGACTGGGCGCCCGGCGACGCCTACGCCCGGGCGTCGGAGGCCCTCGCGGACACCGGCCTCGCCGTGCACAGCTGGGTCGTCCTGGCCCACAACTCCCGGCTGGGCGCGGAACACCCCGAGACCTCGGTCGTGAACGCCTACGGCGACCGCTGCCCCTGGGCGCCCTGCGTCGGCCAGGACGCCGTCCGGGCCCTGCTGGTGGACCTCGCGGCCGAGGCCGCGGTCCGGCCGGGGACGGCCGGCACCGAGCTGGAGTCCTGCGGCTGGTACGGCCTCGCGCACCTGCACGCCCACGACAAGACGGCCGGAGTCCCGCTCGACGACCCGGCCCAGTACCTGATGTCGCTGTGCTTCTGCCCCTCCTGCCGCACGGGCTACGGCGCGCACGGCGCGGACCCCGACGAGCTCGCCGCCGCGGTCCGCGCCGCCCTGGAACCGGTCTGGCGCGGTGCCCCCGGGCCCGTCCCCGCCCTGAGGCCCCGGCTCGCGGACGCGGCACTCGCCTGGCGCCTGGCCGCCGCCCGCGCCCTCCAGGAGGGGGCCGTCACGGCCGTACGGGCCGCCGCCCCGTCCGGTTTCCGCGTCCTGCTGCACGCCGACCCGGTCCCGTACCGCTGCGGGGCGAACGCGGGCACCGACCCGGGGCACGTCCTGTCCGTCGCCGACGGCGTGGTGACCCCGGCCGCGACCGTGGCCCCCTTCGCCGCCCACGCGCACGAGCACACGGTCCTGGCCGCCGGCCTCCCCGTCGTCACCGGCCTGGGCGGCGCCCCGCACGCCCTGGCCGAGGACGCGGAACGGGCCGCGGCCGAGGGTGCCACGGAACTCCGGCTCTACCACGCGGGGCTGGCCTCGGACGCCGACCTGACCGCCGTACGTAAGGGCCTCACGTCACTGCGCTGAGCCGTGGGCGCACGGTGGCCAGCGCCGTCGCGCCGACCGCCCCGGCCACGCCGAGCACCGGCAGCAGCACCCGCACGTCCACCACGGCCATCAGGCCGGCCCCCAGGGCGAGGGCCACCGCGTTCGGCGCGAAGACCAGGGTGTGCGCGGTGCCGGCCGCCCGCCCCACCGCCTCCGACGGCACCTGTCGCTGCACCGCCGTCATCGTGGCGATCAGCACCCACGGCAGCCCGAGTCCGACGATCGCGCTCGCCCCCAGGGCCACCGTGTCGTTCGGCAGCGCCCGGGCCGCGGCCCCCACCGCGAACAGACCGAGCCCGGCCGCCGCGAGCCCCCGCTCCGGCACCCGCCGCAGCAGCGGCCCGGCGGCCAGGCCGGCCACCACGGACCCCGCGCCCTGCGCCGCGTACAGCACACCGGCGTACGCGGCGGAGTGCCCGAGGCCCCGGTCCACCACCGCGTAGACCGCGGCCCCGTTGAGCCCCGCCAGCAGCATCGTGAAGCCGCCCGCGAGCACCAGCGGCCGCAGCACCGGCGACTCCCACAGCAGCCGGGCGCCGTCGGCCACCCGGGGGCGCCGGCCCGGCACCGGCCGCTCCTCCCGCACCCGGAGCAGCGTGAACACCCCGGCCGCCACGGCGAAGGTGGCCGCGTCGAGCAGCGCCACCGGACCGCCGCCGTACCGGGCGAAGAGCCCCGCCGCCACGAGCGGGGCGACCAGCTTCATGGCCTCGTTGACCGTCATCCGCAGCCCGTTGAGGTCACCCAGCCGCTCCTGGTCGAGCGCCCCGGCCGCGAGCGCGGACTCCGCGGCCTCGTGCACCGCGCCCTGCGCCCCGTACACGACGAGGACGCCGAACAGCAGCCACACCCGGTCCGCCCGGTCCACCCACAGGAGCAGCGGCAGCAGACCCGCCATCGCGAGGTTCGCCGCCACGAGCAGCGGGCGCCGGCGCACCCGGTCGACCAGGGCGCCGAGCACCGGCCCCAGCAGGGCGGGCGCCCACAGGGCGAAGGCGGTCAGGGCGGCCAGGCTGTCGGAGCCGGTGAGGGACTTGACCCAGATCCCGGAGACGAGCCACATCGCCGTGGTACCGAAGCCGGACACGAGCGCTGCGGTCAGATGGAGAGGTACGCGCATGACCGCAGACTCGCGTCTGAGGTGGCCTCTCCGGATCGGTCAACCGCCCTACACCGCCGTGGTGTTCCGCTCCCCGGCGGGCCGGGCCGCGTACGCCACCCGCCGGTGCGCCCGCCACAGCATCAGCCGGGCCATGTACGGGTGGAAGGGGCGCGCCACCGCGAAATGGAGCCGGCCGAGCGCGTTGTGGAGGCGTACGGCGCTGACCAGGGTCACGGAGTCGTCGTCGAGCAGGACGGAGGCGCGCCAGTCCATGTGGGAGGCGTCCTCGCCGAACAGGAGCTCGTGCTCCGCGGCGCCGTGGACCGGGGCGGGCAGGACGTGCCGCCAGGCCGCGGGGTCGCGGTCCATGCCGGGCTTCAGCGGCATGCGCCAGGCATCGGTGAAGTCCGGCCGCGCGACCGCGTCGTGCAGCAGACGGGCGTCGTCGGAGACGGGGACGGCGGTCGGCCGCGCCCAGAAGAGGCGGTTGAGCAGTCGTGCGCGGGGCGTCCGGCGGGTCGGCGGGTGGGGCAGGCGGCCGAGCGCGGCCCGCTCCACGTTGTCGAAGATCTCCTCGACCATCGTGTCGTGCACCAGCTGGATCGCCAGCTTCCACACGACGAACGCCCGGGTGTCCATGGACAGTTCGAGCAGGTGGGAGACCCGGCAGCGGTCCGGGCCGAGGGGCTCGACGTCGAATCGGTGGTAGCCCTCGCCGATGCCGGGATCGGTGGTGTCGAACCGCACCGACCGGCCCGGCTCGTAGGCGGTGACCCGGTAGCGGACCCGGCCGTGGCCGCCGGCGGCGCCGACGGCGAGCGGACGGTCGAGGACCATCTCGGGCCAGACTGGGGTGGGGAACAAGGGGTCTTCCGGTGTGGCGAGCCGGTCGACGAGGGCGCCGACGGCCTCGGCCGGGGCCCGGACGATTCTCTGGTGGACGTTGCGAACCTTGCGCGTGCGTCGCACGACCGCACCTCCATACGGGAGCGTATGTTCCAACCGTACGGTACCGTACGGAGCCATGCGCGAGACCCCGGACCCCAAGGAACGGCGCACCCGCAAGCGCCTCACCGCCGACGACTGGGCGGACGCGGCCCTCGCCGCGCTCGCCGAACGCGGCCTCGCCGGGGTCGCGGTGGAGCCCCTCGCGACCCGCCTGGGCACGACCAAGGGCAGCTTCTACTGGCACTTCGCCAACCGGGACGCGCTCGTCGCGGCGGCCCTGGCCCGCTGGGAGGAGCTGTCCACCGAGCGGATCATCACCGCCATGGAGGCGGCCGAGCCCGACCCCGGGGCCCGCCTCGGCGCACTCCTGCGCGGCGCGACCGCATCCTCCGCCGAGGACCCCCTGGAGGTGCGGCTGCTCGCCGCGAGCGACCACCCCGACGTCGCAGCGGCCCTCGCCCGCGTCACCGAGCGCCGGGTCGGCTATCTCGCCCACCTCTTCGCACTGCTCGGCTTCCCGCCGCCCGAGGCCCGCCGCCGCGGTGTCCTCGCCTACACCAGCTACGTGGGCCACGCCCAGCTGGCGCACGCCGTCCCCGGCTCGGTGCCGACCGACCCCGCCTACCTGGCCACGGTGACGGCCGCGCTGCTCACGCGCTGACCCGGGCCACCCGCCGCGACTCGTACCGCAGCGCCGCAGCCGTCACCAGGGCACCCGAGCCCTCCCACAGGCCCACGCCGAGGAAGCCGGAGGGGGCGCGGCCGGTGACGACGGCGAGCGTGAAGACGGTGCAGGTGAGGAGGCGGAAGGGGACCGTCCAGCGGAAGAAGGACTTCCAGTCGGCGAGGGCGGCCAGGACGTAGTAGACGCCCATGTTGAGGGCCGCCATCGAGGAGGCCGTCAGGAAGAGCAGGGTGTGGTCGTCGTTCGCGCGGCTCGCCGCGGACAGGGGCGTCAGCCCCATGAGGCGGATCGTCGTATCGGGGGACAGGAGGCCCACCACGCCCAGGCCGGCGGCGAGGACGCCGAAGACGGCCATGGTCCAGCCGGACGGGGAGCGGGGCAGACGCGCGTTCGAGAGCATGCCCCCTGCATACCGTGCAGCGGGGGCCGTCTTCCCACCGGCCCCCGCTTCCCGTCACTTCGGTCCGCCCGAGCTCACTTCAGGGCGGCCTTCATCATCTTCTGCGCCACCGGCGCCGCGAGCCCGTTGCCACTGACCTCCGAGCGCGCCGCGCCCGAGTCCTCGATCATCACCGCGACGGCGACCTCCTTGCCGGTGCCGGGGTCCTTCGCGTACGAGGTGAACCAGGCGTACGGCGTCTTGCTGTTGTTCTCGCCGTGCTGGGCGGTGCCGGTCTTGCCGCCGACCTCCACGCCGTCGATCGCCGCGTTGGTTCCCGTCCCCTCGTCGACCACGGTCCGCATGGCGCTGCGCAACTGCTGCGCCGTGGAGGAGGAGACGATCCGCCGGGTGTCCCCGTCCTCGTACGTCTGCAGGGGGTCGCCGTCGGAGTCGACGACCTGGGAGACCATATGGGGGCTCGCCATGAGACCGTCGTTGGCAAGGGCCGCCGACACCATCGCCATCTGGAGGGGGGTGGCCGTCACATCGAACTGGCCGATGCCGGTCAGCGCCGTCTGCGCCTTGTCCATGTCGGACGGATACACACTCGCGTAGGCGCGGACGGGGACGTCCAGCTCCTTGTCGTTGAAGCCGAACTTCTCCGCCGTCGCCTTCACCTTGTCCTGGCCGAGGTCCACGGCCATCTTCGCGAAGACGTTGTTGCAGGAGTAGCGGAGCGCGGTGCGGATGGTCGCGTTCTCACAGGGTGCGGAGGAGTTCTCGTTCTTCAGCACGGTCCGCGTGCCGGGCAGCGTGTACGGGTTCGGGCTGTCCGTCGGCGTGTCCACGGAGCCGTAGAGCCCGTCCTCCAGGGCCGCCGCCGCGACCACGAGCTTGAACGTCGAGCCCGGCGGCAGCGGCTGCCGCAGCGCCCGGTTCACCAGCGGCTTGTCCTCGTCCTCGGTGAGCCGCTGCCACTCCTTCCCGTCCGTCAGACCGGCGATCTTCGACGGGTCGTAGGAGGGCGTCGACACCATCCCGAGGATCCGGCCGGTCTCGGGGTCGATGGCGACGGCCGCGCCCTTCTTGTTCCCCAGCGCCTCGTAGCCGGCCTTCTGCACGGCCGGGTCGATCGTCGTCAGCACCGTGCCCGGCTGCGCCCGCTTGCCGGTGACCGCGTCCAGCGGGTTCTTCAGCCGGCTGTCGGTGCCGTCGAGGACGTCGGCGTAGATGCCCTCCAGCTGGGTCGCCCCGTAGGCCTGCGAGCTGTAGCCGGTGACGGCCGCGTACAGCGCGCCGTCGGTGTAGTGGCGCGCGTAGGCGAGGTCGCCGCCCTTCGTCTCCTTCGATCCGGTGACCGGCGAACCGGCCACGACGATGTTCCCGAGCGGCTGCGCGTACTGCGCGATGGTCTTCCGCCGGTTGTTCTTCTCGTTCGCGAGGGCCTTGCCTTCGTACGCCTGCACCCAGGTGGCCCGGCCGAGCAGGGCGAGCACCAGGAGAAGCGAGAAGACCGAGGCACGCCTGATCGTCTTGTTCATCCCATATGCGGGACGAGCGGACCGGCGGGCGGCGTTCCGGATGTGTCCGGTTTCTCAGGGAACCTTCATGTGGGAGCCCGTCAGAGGTTCGGCCGGATGAAGCCCGACTCGTACGCCGCGATCACCGCCTGCGTGCGGTCCCGGGCACCCGTCTTCGCGAGCACCGAGGCCACGTGGGTCTTCACCGTCGCGGGGCCGACCCCCATGCCCTCGGCGATCTCCGCGTTCGTCAGGCCCTTCGCCATCCGTCGCAGCACCTCCGCCTCGCGGTCGGTGAGCCGGTCCGCCCATGCGGGGGCGGTCGGCGGATTCCGGCGGGCGTGCTCGGCGGCCAGGCCGCGGACCGCCGCCGGGTAGAGCAGCGAGTCGCTGGAGGCGACCAGGCGGACCGCGCTCACCAGCTCCTCCGGGGCGGCCCGCTTGAGCAGGAAGCCGGCCGCGCCGACCCGCAGCGCGTCGTACACGTAGGCGTCGTTCTCGAAGGTGGTGACGACCACGATCCGGGGCCCCTCGGGACCGGACAGGATCTGCCGGGTCGCCTGGATCCCGTCGATCTCCGGCATCCGCACGTCCATCAGGACCACGTCGGGCCGCGACTCCCGCACCACCGACACGGCCTCGGCGCCGGTGGCCGCCTCCCCGACGACCTCCAGGTCCGGCTCCGCGTCGAGGATCACGCGCAGGGCCGTCCGGACCATCCGCTCGTCGTCCGCCAGCACGATCCTGATCACCGCGCACCCCCCACCGGCAGCCGCGCGGCGAGCCGCCACACGCCGTCCACCGGACCCGCCTGGGCCGTACCGCCGAGCAGCCGGGCCCGCTCGGCGACGCCGCGCAGACCGCGCCCGCCGTCCGGGCGGGTCACCGGCGCCGTGCCGGGCAGCGGATTCTCCATCGTGATCTCCAGTTCGTCCCCCGACAGCGCGATCCGCGCCGTCACCGTCTCGTCCCGCGCGTACCGCACGGCGTTGGTGAGCCCCTCCTGCACGATCCGGTAGGCCTCGCGCGACACCCGCTCCGGCAGCCCCGCCAGATCCCCGCGCACCGTGAGGGCCACCCGCGGTCCGGCGCCCCTCACCAGCGCGTCGAGCGCGTCCAGACCCGGCGCCCCGAACTGGCCGTCGTCCTCGCCGCTGCGCAACAGGCCGAGCACGGCGTCGAGTTCGCCGACCGTGCGGCGGGTGGTCAGCTCGATGGCGGTGAGCGCCTCCCGTACGAAGTCGAGGTCGGCACCCTCGTCCCGACGGGGGCTCGTGCCGAGGACCCGGCGGGCCGCGCCGGCCTGCAGGGTGACGGCGCTCAGCGCGTGCCCGACCGAGTCGTGCAGTTCGCGGGCGAGCCGGTTGCGCACGGCCAGCTCGGCGGCGCGCCGCTCGGCCGCGGCGATCCGGTCGGCCGGGCTGGGCCCGAGCAGCCGGGGCGCGGCCCCGGCGAGCAGCGCACCGGCCGCCGCCGCGGCGGCGGCGAGCCCGAGGAGCAGGAGGATCCCGAGCGGCAGCCCGGCCCACGCGAGCCACGGCCGGTCCAGGCCCCAGAAGCGGCCGACCTCGGAGGCCCGCAGCTCCGCCGAGAACGGCAGCGCCGCCACGGCGAGCGCGAACGGGGGCAGGGCCAGCGACGCCCCGCTGATCAGCGCGCCGACGCCGAGGTGCAGCGCGAACCAGCCGGCCGTACGGGCCTTCGCCCCGCGTCCCCGGGCCGGTCCGTCCGCGAAGCGCTCGGCCGGCACTGCGCACAGCGCCCGGGCCGCCGCCACCGACATCGGCCGGGTCAGCGGGAAGAGCGCCGTGATCGCGGCCAGCGGCAACCCGACGGCGTACGCGGCGAGCTGGGCGGTGAGGCTGCCCCCGAAGGTTGCCCCGCCGCTGGTGAACGGGCCGACGGCCACGGTGCCCACCAGCCAGTACGGCATGAACACGGCGCCGCCGAGGATGAGATGGAGCCAGCGCCGCCTGGCCCGCTGCCCGAACAGGACGCCGCCGAGCCGTCTCATGCGGTCCGGCTCCGCCGGCTCAGGACCACGGCCAGGCAGCCCGCCAGCAGGAATCCGATGATCATTTCGCCAGCGTAGGTGCTGACCATCGCCACCGTCGGCTCTTTTCCGCCATCGGTCTGCGGCATCGACGCGACCAGCGTCATGTACGCGCCCCAGCACCCGGCCGCACCGGAGGCCACCCACGCCGCACCCATCACGGCGCGCACGCGCAGACCCGCCGGGCGGCGCAGGGCGAGGGCGAGGCCGGCGAGGCAGGCGACGACGAGGAAGCAGGCGCGCATGGCGTCGACGACCGCCTTGTCGGCGTCGTAACCGTCGGCGTAGTCGGGGGCGAGACCCCAGGTCATGCCGCCGGCCCACAGCAGGTGCAGGGTGGCGGGCGCGAGGGCGAGCACCGCGGCCGCGACCGCGCAGGCGCGCAGGACGGGGCCGCTCGCGGTGGCGGGCAGCTCGCCGAGGCGTCCGGCCCAGACGTGACCCCAGCGGTCCCGGGCGTACAGGACGAAGAGGACGCCGAGGTTCAGACCCTGGACGATGAAGCCGCCGTAGACGACGGGGAACACCCACGTGTCGAGGAAGTCCGCCACGGGAGCGGCGGCGGGGCTGGTGTCGGACGTGGCGAAGAGGGACACGACGAGCTGGGCCGGGTAGCCCACCATGATCGGGGCGATGAGCCCGATCGCCGCCCACACCGGGAGCAGCAGCAGCCAGGCCCGTACGCGCAGGCCCCACGGCCGGGTGAGGAGCGTCGCGAGGAGGACGACGATCGCGTCGGCGATCACGGAGACGCCGTTGGCGACGATCATCATCGTCGGGTGGTCGAGCAGCACGCTCCCCTCGGGGATGCCCACCGTGCTGCCGGCCACCCAGGCGACCTTGAGGACGATGTAGGGCAGGCAGCCGAGCACGGCCAGGACGCGGAGGGTCTGGCGCAGCCGGCTCGCGGGAGCGGTGGGCGCGGCGGGGGCGCCGGCGGTGGGAAGGGTCGGTGTCGTCATGTCCCCCACCCTCGCGTCGGGCCCCGCCCCGGCACCTCCTGCGCGACGACGAACCGCCTCCGCCGCACGGGGGAGGCGGCTGCCGGACAGGACGAGGAGCTGTCTCGCGGAACCAGGGGGTTGCTTGCCGACCGCGCCGGGCTCGCGGCGTCCGGTGCCCCTGATCCGGCCCGGTCGAGGTGAACCCCCTACAGCCTGCGGGTCGCCAGGGTGAGCCGGTCGCGGGCGTCGAACAGGGCGTCCTTGATGAGCTGTTCGTGTCCCGGGGTCAGCCGGGCCACCGGCACCGAGCAGCTGATGGCGTCGCGCGCCGGGGTCCGGTACGGGATCGCGATGCCGAAGCAGCGCAGGCCCAGCGTGTTCTCCTCACGGTCGACCGCGTACCCCTGCTCGCGGACGACGTGCAGTTCCTCGATCAGCTGCTCGCGGTCGGTGACCGTGTGCTCGGTGAGCGCGGGCAGCGTCTCCGGGAGCAGCTTGCGGACCTGCTCGTCGCTGTGGGTGGCGAGCAGCGCCTTGCCGAGGGAGGTGGAGTGGGCGGGCAGCCGGCGTCCGACCCGGGTGAACGGGCGCAGGTAGTGCTGGGACTGGCGGGTCGCCAGGTAGACGACGTTGGTGCCGTCCAGCCGCGCCAGGTGGATGGTCTCGGTCGTGTCGTCGGAGAGCCGGTCGAGGGTGGGTCGGGCAGCGGCCACCACCTCGTCGCCGTCGATGTAGGAGGTGCCGACGAGGAGTGCCCGCACCCCGATGCCGTACCGGGTGCCGGTCGCGTCGGTCTCCACCCAGCCGAGCTCGACGAGGGTGCGAAGGAGCATGTAGAGGCTGGACTTGGGGTAGCCGACGGCCTCCTGGACGGCGGCGAGCGAGTGCATGCCGGGTCGTCCGGCGAAGTACTCCAGCAACTCCACGGTCCGCACCGCGGACTTGACCTGGGCCCCGCCCGCGTCGTTGGTCGCCATCGCCCTCGCCCCTCTCCGGGGGCCCCGGTCCGGAAGCCCCATGAAGCCTCTTGTGGAGACGGCTCGGCCGTCCCTAGAGTCCCGATGTCGGATTCACCTACAGGGACCGCGTTCAGAATAGCGAACAACGTGGACGAGGGGCGTGCCGTGGCAGCAGAACCAGTGTGGAGTGTGGACCCCCGGACGGGGAAGCCGCGGGAGCAGGTCGCGGTGGAGGCCACGGGTGAGGAGGTCGACCGGGCCGTACGGGCCGCGCACGCCGCCCGGGCCGCGCTCGCCGACCGCACCGCCCGCGCCGCGCTGCTGCGCACCGCGGCCGACCTCCTCGACGAGGCGCGCGACCACGTCGTCGAGGCCGCCGACGCCGAGACCGCGCTCGGACCGGTCCGGCTCACCGGCGAACTCGCCCGTACCACCGCCCAGTTGCGCTTCTTCGCCGGCATCGTCGACGAAGGTGACTTCCTCGACGTACGGATCTCCCGGGCCGACCCCACCACCACGCCGCCCACCCCCGACCTGCGACGCATGAAGATCCCCCTCGGGGTCGTCGCGGTCTACGCCGCGAGCAACTTCCCGCTCGCCTTCTCCGTCCCCGGCGGGGACACCGCGAGCGCGCTGGCCGCCGGCTGCCCCGTCGTCGTCAAGGCGCACCCCGACCACCCGGCCACCTCCGAACTCTGCGCGGCCCTGCTGCGCCGGGCCGCCGTCAAGGCGGGCCTCCCCGAGGACGTCGTCGCCCTCGTGCACGGCTTCGAGGCCGGGGTCGGGCTCGTCCGCCACCCGCTGGTCGCCGCCGCGGGCTTCACCGGCTCCGTACGCGGCGGCCGGGCGCTCTTCGACGCCGCCGCGGCCCGCCCCGTACCCATCCCCTTCCACGGCGAACTCGGGTCGCTCAACCCGGTGGTGATCACCGAGGCGGCGGCCGAGGAGCGGGCCGAGGAGATCGGTGCCGGGCTCGCCGCCTCCATGACCCTCGGACAGGGGCAGTTCTGCACGAAGCCCGGCCTCGTCCTCGCCCCGGCCGGGGACGCGGGCGACCGGTTCGTGACCGCCCTCACCGCCGCGGTGAGCGAGACGGAGCCCGGGGTGATGCTCGACCGGCGGATGCGCGGCGCCTTCCTCGACGGCGTACGCGAGCGGGCCGGACTGCCCGGCGTGACCGCGCCCGTCACGCCCGGAGCCGGGGGCGAGCACACCGTCAGCGCCGGTGTGCTCACCGTCGACGCGGCCCTGCTCACCGAAGGCGGGCACGAGCCGCTCCTGGAGGAGTGCTTCGGCCCGCTGACGGTCGTCGCCCGCTACGGCTCGCGCGAACAGCTCACCGCCGTCCTCGGCCCGCTGCCCGGCAACCTCACCGCCACCCTCCAGATGGCCGACGAGGACCCCGAGGCCGCCTCGCTGCTCGCCGAACTCACCCCGCTCGCCGGGCGCGTGCTCGTCAACGGCTGGCCGACCGGCGTGGCCGTGGCAGAGGCCCAGCACCACGGCGGCCCGTACCCGGCCACCACCTCGCCCTTCACGTCGGTCGGCGCGACCGCGATCGAGCGCTGGCTGCGGCCGGTGGCGTACCAGTCGACCCCGCAGCACCTGCTCCCGCCGGAACTCCGGGACGACGACCCGCAGGGCGTGCCCCGGCGCTGACCCCGCCCGGCATGGGCGGCGAGACACCGCTGGGCCGCCGCTACCAGGCCCTGTCGTCGAGCTCCCGTCGTCGCCCGAAGGGCAGGCGGAGGTTCGACGACGGGGCCTGGGAACGGCGGTGCGGCAGCCGCAGCGAGGCCGGCGTGGTGAGGGCGAGCGGACCTGCGCTGATCAGCAGTGCCGTCTTTGTGCCCGTGCCCGTGCCTGTCTCCGTGCCCGTGCCCGTCTCCGCGCCCGCGTCCGCGCCTCGGCCCGGAACCGTGGCCGTGACCTCCGCGTCCTGAGAGTTCATGATCGGATCACCGCTTCGCATCCACCCCGCGACCCCCGCCGACCTCGACGCCGTCGCCGACCTGCACGCCGAGGCCCGCGCCACGTACTACCGCGGCCACATCCCGGACGCCGACTTCGAGGGACCCGAGGAGCTCGCCCGCACGCGCGCGGGCTGGGCGGGGGCCATCGACGCCGGGCGGGTCCTGGGCGCGTGGGACGCGGACGGCGAGCTCGCGGGGATCGCCGCCTACGGAGTGCGCGACGGTGTCATGCACCTCACCCAGCTCCATGTGCGCCCGGCGCGCTGGCGCGGCGGCGTCGGCACCGCCCTGCACGAGGCCTGCGCGGAGGCCTGGCGCGCGGCGGGCGAGCGCACCGCCCGCCTGGAGGTGTTCGACCGGAACGAGCGTGCCCAGGCCTTCTACGCGGCCCGCGGTTGGACGCCCGACCCCGACACCCCGCGCGACGGGAACCACCTCGTGCTCCGCCTCACACTGGCGCCCGCGTCGGAATGATTCCGGCGGGTCGGGGCGTTCCCGCCACGGAACACCCCGCCCACCACCCCCGTCCAGGAGAGAAGCCACACCATGCGCGTCGAGATCTGGAGCGACATCGCCTGCCCCTGGTGCTACATCGGCAAGGCCCGCTTCGAGAAGGGGCTCGCGGCCTTCGCCCACCGCGACGACATCGAGGTCGTGCACCGCTCCTTCGAGCTCGACCCGAACCGCCCGAAGGGCGACACCGGCCCTGTGCTGCAGATGCTCGCCACGAAGTACGGGCGCACCCTCGACGAGGCCCGCGCCATGGAGGCCCACGTCGCCTCCAACGCCCACTCGGAGGGCCTGGACTACCGCACGGAGGGCCGTGACCACGGCAACACCTTCGACATCCACCGCCTGCTGCACCTGGCGAAGGACCACGGCCGGCAGAACGAGCTCCTGGACCTCGCCTACCGGGCCAACTTCGCCGAGGAGCGCTCGGTCTTCGACGCCGAAACCCTGGTGACCCTCGCCGTGGAGGCCGGTCTCGACGAGGCCGAGGTCCGTACGGTGCTCGCCGACGAGACCGCGTACGCCGACGCCGTGCGGGCCGACGAGCGCGAGGCGGCCGAACTGGGCGCCAACGGCGTGCCGTTCTTCGTCCTCGACCGCAAGTACGGCGTCTCCGGCGGTCAGCCCGCCGAGGTCTTCACCCAGGCCCTGGAGCAGGCGTGGGCCGGCCGTACCCTGCAGCCGGTCGGCGGTGACGCCGCCGCCTGCGACATCGACGGCGGCAACTGCTGAGCCGACCGGCCCACCGGGCGGCACGGACGGCCGGACCCTGACGGCCGGCCACGAAACGGCCGGCCACGAAGCGCCCGTATGCGGGGCGGACCGGGGGATTCCCCATGATCAATCACCGTTGACGGAAGATCGTGGGGAACCCAGGCTGGACCCATGGATTCCCTGGACCCCTTGGGCGGAGCCGAGTTCGCCCCGACGTCGACGTACCTGAACACCTCCGCCTGCGCGCTGCTGCCCCGCCGCACGATCGAGGCGGTCGTCCTCCTCGCCGAGGAGACCGCGGCCGGCCGGCCCGACGGGGCCGGCAGCTTCGACGTCGTCGACGAGGCCCGGGCCGCCTTCGCCCGCCTCGCCCACGTCACCCCCGACCGGGTCGCGGTCGGCAGCTCGGTCTCCGTCCACGTCGGCATGGTGGCGCAGTCCATGCCGGCCGGCGCGGAGATCCTCTTCCCGGAGGGCGACTTCTCCTCCGTCATCACGCCGTTCAGCCTCCGAGGCGACCTGAAGATCCGCTTCGTGCCGCTGGAGCGGCTCGCCGAATCCGTACGGCCCGGGACCGCGCTCGTGGCCTTCTCCGCCGTGCAGTCGGCCGACGGCCGGACCGCCGACCTCGCCGCGATCCGCGCCGCCGCGACCGCGCACGGCGCCCGCACCCTGCTCGACGCCACCCAGTCGGCGGGCTGGCTGCCGCTGCACGCGGGGGAGTGGGACTTCACCGTCTCCGGCGGATACAAGTACCTGCTCTGCCCGCGCGGCGCGTCCTTCCTGACGGTCACGGAGGAGGCCCAGGACGCGCTGCTGCCCATCCACGCCGGCTGGGTCACGGGCGAGGAGCTGTGGGTCAACAGCTACGGCCCGGTGCGTGAACTGGCCCGCTCGGCGCGGCGGTTCGACGAGCCTCCGGCCTTCCTGTCGTACCACGGCGCGGCCCGCTCGCTCGCGCTCCTGGAGGAGGTGGGCATCGAGCGCATCGAGGCCCACAACAAGGCCCTCGCCGCCCGCTTCCGGGCCGGTCTCACCGCGCTCGGCCACGCCCCGGTCGCGGACGACTCGACGGTGGTCGGCGTCCCGGGCCTCGGCGACCGCCGCGACGCGCTCCGCGAGGCGGGCGTCCTGCTCTCGGCCCGCGCCGGCAATCTGCGGGCCTCGTTCCACCTCTACAACTCCTCGGCGGACGTGGACCGGGCCCTGGAGGTCCTGGCGGGCTGATCCGCGGGGCGACCCCGGCTCACCGCCTCACGGGGCCTGCCCTTCGGGCGGTGCCGGGCTCGCGGCCGCTCAGCACCCGCCCGCCTCGCGGTAGAGGTTCTCCTCCAGGCGGGCGAGCAGCCGGGTCAGCTGCGTGCGCTCGTCGGCGTCGAGCCCGGCGAGCGTGCGCTCCTCCAGGGTCGCCCAGGCCGCCTCGACCCTGGCCCGGAGGGCCTCGCCCTCCTCCGTCGGCTCGACGAGGACGGCCCGCCGGTCGTCCGGGTCAGGGCGACGGCGGACATGACCGCACTGCTCCAGGCGCTGCAGCATTTTGGTGACCGTCGACGGGTCCAGCCCCAGTGACTGGATCAGTGCCGACTGGCGCACCGGCCCGCAGTCCCAGAGGGCCATCATCAGGAACTCCTGGCCCGGATAGAGCTCCGCCTCCTTGAGCAGGCGCGCCGCCGCGACCCGGTGCAGCCGGGCCACCCGGGACAGCGCGTGGCTGGCCGGTCCGCCGCGGGCCGCCGACGGGAGGCCCTCGGTGGCGGGGTAGGTACAGAAGGGTTCGGTTCCGGACATCGCGCGCTCCTCCAGGGTTCTGGGTTCCAGATTAACTTGGTCGGCCAAGAGATGGGTTACAGTGGGGCCCGTACGGAGATGGTTGGCCGACCATATATTTATGGTTGGCCGACCACATAAATACTTGGCCGACCATATATGCCCTTGGGAGGGCCGCCATGACCACCGCCTTCGACCCCATCGACCTCGCCGGCACGCGCCTCGCCAACCGCATCGCCATGGCCCCCATGACCCGCAGCCGGGCCGACGCCGAGCTCCGCGTCCCGACCCCGCTCACCGCCGAGTACTACGCGCAGCGCGCCTCCGCCGGACTGATCATCACCGAGGGCGTCCAGCCGACGGCCGTGGGCCAGGGCTACCCCAACACCCCCGGCCTGCACAGCGCCGAGCAGGTCGCCGCCTGGCGCGAGGTCACCGACGCCGTCCACGAGCGTGGTGGGAAGATCTTCGCCCAGCTCATGCACGCCGGCCGGATCAGCCACCCGGTGGTCCTCGGTGAGGGGCTGCACCCCGTCGGGCCGTCCGCCGTGACCCCGGCCGGACAGCTCTTCACCGGCACGGGGCTCACCGACTTCGTCGCCCCGCGCGAGCTCACCGCCGACGAGATCCGTGAGACCGTCGAGGGCTTCGCCACCGCCGCCCGCAACGCGGTCGAGGCCGGCTTCGACGGCGTCGAGATCCACGGCGCCAACGGCTACCTCGTCCACCAGTTCCTCGCCACCGGCTCCAACCACCGGACGGACGAGTGGGGCGGCCCGGTCGAGAACCGCATCCGCTTCGCCGTCGAGGTCGTCAGGGCCGTCGCCGACGCCATCGGCCCCGAGCGCACCGGCCTGCGCATCTCCCCGGCCAACGTCTACAACGACATCGCCGAGGCCGACACCGAGGAGCTCTACCCCGCCCTCGTCGAGGCGATCGACTCGATCGGCATCGCCTACCTGCACGTCATGGAGCCGGGGGTCGAGCTCCGCGAGCTGACCCACACCCTGCGCAAGCGGTTCTCCGGCACCCTCGTGCTCAACCCTGCCACCGACGGGCCGACCGGCCCCGAGGCGCTGGCCCTGATCGAGGACGGCACCGCGGACATCCTCGCCTACGGCGCCCTCTTCCTCGCCAACCCCGACCTGCCGGCCCGGCTGAAGGCCGAGGGCCCGTACAACACCCCGGACCCGGCCAGCTTCTTCGGCGGCGACCACCGCGGCTACACCGACTACCCGTCGCTGTAGCAGCCACCGGGGCGGTCGCGCGGGCTACCAGGCCTCCGTGACCGCCCGGCTCGCGCCCTCCAGGTCCACCGCCCGGCCGGTCTCCGCCAGCGCCGCGCCCAGCGCCGCCAGCGAGGAGCGCACCGCACCGGGGGCCGCGTCCACGCCGTAGTGGTTCACCCGGATCATCTCCTTGGCCAGCGCCCCGCCGCCCGCGATCAGCGGCAGCGACGGGTCCGCGGCCAGCGCCTTCGCCACCAGCTCCGAGGCGTCCACCCCGACCGGGGCGCGCAGCGTCGTCGCGACCGGCGCCGCGTCCCTCGCCTCGTACACGTACGGCTCCAGGCCGCCGCCCAGTGCCAGCGCACCCGCGCGGGTCGCCGCCGCGGCCGAGGCGTGCCGGGCCGTCAGCGCGTCCAGGCCCTCCGCCTCGATCCGCTCCAGGCAGGCCTCGAGGGCCAGCATCTCCAGCTGCGCCGGGGCGTGCAGGAGCGCCTTGCGGCCGCCGTCGATCCAGCGCTCCTTCCAGTCCAGGAGGGAGAGGTACGAGCGGCGCGGCGCGTCAGGGTTGGCGGCGAAGCGCTCCCACGCCCGCTCGCTCACGGACACCGCCGAGACGCCCGCCGGACCGCCCATCGCCTTCTGCGCGCCGATGATGCACATGTCGACGCCCCACGCGTCCGGCAGCACCGGCTCGGCGCCGATCGACGCCACCGCGTCCAGGTAGAACAGCGCGTCGTGCGCCCGCACCACCTCGCCGATCTCCGCGACCGGGTTGGTGTTGCCTGTGGCCGCCTCCGCGTGCACCAGGGAGACGAAATCGATCTCCGGGTGCTCCGCGAAGGCCCGCGCCACCTGATCGGCCGTCACTGCCGTGTGGAACGGCACCTCCAGGTCCACGACGGTGGCACCGCAGTCCCGCAGCCAGTTGCCGAAGGTCTGCCCGTACGGACCGGTCACCACGTTCAGCGCCGTCGACCCCGCCCGGGCACCGCTGCGGATGCAGCCCTCCAGCGGCAGCAGCGCCTCGCCCTGGGTGATCACCACGTCCTGCTGGGTCGCGAGGAGTGCGGCGACCCGGCGCTCGATCGACGCGAACTGCGCTGCGGTCAGCGGGGCCAGGTCCAGAAGCGGGTGTGTCACGGTCACGGCGGTGCCTTCTTCGGGTCGAATGCGTGTCGCATACATCGGGATCGAGCTCCCGCCAGCGTAAGCGCTGGGCCCACCGCCGGGCCGGACGGACGGGTGCGGCGGACCGCGCGCCTCCCGTGACGGCCGTGACGGCGCTGTACGGAACGTGTCACAGGGCTCGTACGGCCGGGTGCGGCCGCTTCCCCCGGGGCCGCGCCGGTGGGATGTTGCGGGCCGGAGCGGCCCCGCGGGGGCCCCGGGAGGAACGGGGTGGACACCATGGACCGGAGCACCGAGAGAACCGAGGGAGCAGGCAGAACCGGCAGAGTCGGCGGGACCGGAAGGACCGGCGGGACCGGGGGGACCGGCAGGACCGGCGGGACCGGGGGGACCGGCAGGACCGGCGCCGACGGCAGGGCGCGGCTGCGCCGGGCCGCGGTCGCCGCGGCGGCGTTGGCCGTCGCCGCGCCGCTGGCTCTCGGCGCCGCGGGAGCGGCGGATGCCACGGGGGCGACGGGAGCGATGGGGGCGACGGGGGCGACGGGAGCGGCGGGAGCGGCGGGAGCGGCGGGAGCCACGCGAACGGCGGGACCGGTGCGGCCGGTCGTCGTGCCCGATGTCGTGCGGGTGGCGGCGGACCGCCCCATCGTCTTCGCCCGTTACAGTGCGGCGGCGTCCATCGAGGACCTGTACGCGATCTCCCCGACCGGCGGTGCGCCCGTCAAGCTCACCCACACCCCGACCGTCAGCGACGTGATGCCCAGCTGGTCGCCGGACGGCAAGCGGGTGGCGTTCCTCCGCTACGGCGACGGCGGCGCGATCGACGGCATCTGGACGATGAAGAGCACGGGCGGCGACCTGAAGCCCGTGCCCGGCACCGAGGGCGCCTCCGACCCGGCCTGGTCCCCGGACGGCAAGCGGATCGCCTACTCCAAGCCGGTCGGCACCCAGCGCGAGCTGTACGTGGTCGACCTCGACGGCACCCCGTCCACCCGGCTCACCCACACCGCGGCGGACGAGTTCCACCCGACGTGGTCCCCGGGCGGGGGGTACCTCGCGTACAACCGCGCGGACGCCTCCGGGAACAGCCGCCTGATGCGGATCCGGCTGTCCACCCTGGCGCAGACGCCGATCACCCCGGCCGGTTCCCACGACTGGACGCCCGACTGGTCGCGCGGCAACCGGATCGCCTTCAGCAGGGTGGACGCCACCGGCTTCGCCCACCTCTACGTCGTCCGCCCCGACGGCTCGGGAGGGCACCGCATCACCTCGGCCCGCGCCAACGACAAGAACCCCTCCTGGTCGCCGGACGGCAGGCGGCTGGTCTTCACCCGGGGCGGCACGGACGACGCGGACCCCGAGCACCTGTTCCTGGTCCGGGCCGACGGCACCGCGCTCAGCCAGCTCACCAAGGCCGACTCGCACGACATCGAGGCCGACTGGCGCCCGTGAGGGGCCGGACGGTCGCACCCCGATCGTGACGAACACCGCCGCCCGGGTCCCGGGCGGCGACTCGTAGAGTGCGGGTATGAGCGATCACGTGGTGCTGCATGTGAAGGGGCGGGTGCTCGTCGGCCCGGAGGAGGTCCGGGACGAACTGTGGTGCGTCGACGGACGCGTCACGTTCGAGCGGCCCGCCGGCCCGGCCCGGGACGTCCTGACCGTCGAGGGCTGGGCGCTGCCCGGTCTCGTCGACGCCCACTGCCACGTCGGGCTCGACCGGCACGGCCCCGTCGACGAGGCCACCGCGGAGAAGCAGGCCCTCACCGACCGGGACGCCGGAACCCTGCTCATCCGCGACGCGGGATCGCCCTCCGACACCCGCTGGATCGACGAGCGCGAGGACCTGCCGAAGATCATCCGAGCGGGTCGGCACATCGCCCGCACGCGCCGCTACATCCGCAACTACGCCCACGAGATCGAGCCCGACGAGCTCGTCTGCTACGTCGGACGCGAGGCGCGGCGCGGCGACGGCTGGGTCAAGCTCGTCGGCGACTGGATCGACCGCGACCTCGGCGACCTGGCGCCGTCCTGGCCGCGCGCCGAGGTCGAGGCGGCCATCGCCGAGGCGCACCGGCTCGGCGCCCGGGTCACCGCGCACTGCTTCGCCGAGGACTCACTGCGGGACCTGGTCGAGGCGGGCATCGACTGCATCGAGCACGCGACGGGCCTCACCGAGGAGACCATTCCGCTGTTCGCCGAGCGCGGGGTCGCCATCGTGCCCACCCTGGTCAACATCGCGACCTTCCCGCACCTCGCGGACGGCGGCCAGGAGAAGTTCCCGCGCTGGTCGGCGCACATGCGCCGGCTCCACGAGCGCCGCTACGACACGGTCCGCGCCGCCTGGGACGCCGGCATCCCGGTCTTCGTCGGCACCGACGCGGGCGGCTCCCTCGCGCACGGCCTGGTCGCCGCCGAGGTCGAGGAGCTGACCAACGCGGGCATCCCCGCCCTGGACGCCCTCTCGGCCACCGCCTGGCGCGCCCGCGCCTGGCTGGGCCGCCCCGGCCTGGAGGAGGGCGCCCCGGCCGACCTCGTCGTCTACGGCGAGGACCCCCGCGCCGACGTGCGGGTCCTCGCGGCACCGCGGCGGGTGGTGGTGAACGGCCGGGTGCTCGGCTGAGTCCCCCGGCCCGCCCCCGCAGCGGGGCGGGCGCCCGTCAGGGCGTCCGCCGCCCCGTTCAGGCCCTGCTGTAGAAGGCCAGACGCGCCTTCTTCTCCGGGATGAAAACCTCCGGCAGGTCCACCTCCGGCAGCACGACCTCGGGGCCCAGCTCGAACCCGGCCCGCGCGAGCCGGGCGATCGCCTTCTCGTTGGCGGCGTCCGGCTCGCCCACGATCCGGGTGCGTCCCGTCAGCGCGAAGTCGATCAGGGCGGTGAGCACCCCCTCGGTGAAGCCCGCCTCGGGCGCGGCCGAGGGCGCGATGAACAGGTGCACGCCGATGTCGCCCGGCCGTACCTCGTAGCACTCGGAGACCCGGTCGGCCTCGGGGTCGTACGTCTGGAAGATGCCGATCGGCACGTCGTCCCGGTGCACCAGGAAGCCGTGGTGGGTGGTGAGCGAGTCGAGGTGCGCGTAGATCTCCCGCACCTGCTCGACGGTCGTGCCGTTCATGCCCCAGAAGCGGGCACGCTCCTCGTTCACCCAGCGGTGGATGAGGTCGGCGTGCCGCTCGGGGTCGATGCGGTCGACCCGTACGGTGCCGAAGCCCTCGACGGCCTGGACGTGCTCAGTTCTGCTCATGCTCTTCCTTCACGAGGTCGTTCCAGTCGGTGACGACGGGGGCGAGTTCGCCGCGCAGCCACAGGGGGAGCTGGTCGCGGTGGTGCGGGTCGCCGGGCACCCCGGAGGCGCCGAACGGCACGACCCACAGGCTCTGTTCGCGGTCCGCCAGGTCCCACACGTAGCGGGCGGCGGACGCGCGGGCGCTGCGGTCGGTGAAGCCGGGGACGCTGGACGTCGACAGGACGCAGTCGTGGTCGCCGCCGAGGCCCGGCCACCGGGAGTCGGCAGCGTCGTCCTCGTCCGGCAGGGCCTGCCAGGGCGCGAGCCGGTGCGTCACGCCCCATGCCGGCGGGGCGTCTGCGGCCCCGACCTCCGTCAGCGCCTCCCGCACGATCCGGCGTACGTCCCCGGCCGGCACGGGCCCGGCGACGAGCAGCGTCTCCAGGGCGAACGCGACCCGCGCGCCGAGCGCGAGCCAGGGCCGGAACAGCTCCGGGTACGGCTCCGGTTCGCGCAGCGCGGCGAACGCCTCGTGCGCGGCGAGCCGGCGGACGACCGCCCCGCGCACCGCGGCGTAGAGGCCGGCGTCCGCGCTGTCGGCCGACATCCGCCGGTCCCAGGCGAGCAGCGCGTCGCGCACGGCCCGGGCCCCGGCGGGCAGGCCGTCCTCGGGGACCTCCTCGACCGCCCGGAGCAGGCGGCGGGCGGACGGGTTGTCGGTGTCGGTGTGGACGGCGGCCGTGGCGGCCGGTGTCCAGGAGGCGGACGCGTCGAGCAGCGCGGCGATCCGCTCGGCCCGGTGCGGCGGGGCGAACTCGACGCCCAGCGGCGCGGCCAGCCCCCGCGCGTTGGCCATCACGGCGTACCCGTCGACGACGTCGGCCCGGGGGGCGGGCGCGGGCCCGGGCTCCCAGTCGTGCCCCGGCTCCCAGGCGGGCACGACCCGCAGGGAGTTGACCCGGTCGCGCACGGGCACCCAGCCGGCGACCCGGTGCAGCAGCCCCCCGTCGACATCGGCGGCCTGCACGACGTTCACCGGCTCGACCCACCGCTCCAGCGCCCGGTCCACGTCCGCCACGCTCCGCGTCGTGAGCAGCGCGGGCAGCACCGAGAACCCCAGCTCGCCGGTGACGCGGGGCGGGTGGCGCAGACTGACGGCCTCCCACTCGTGCTCCCCGGCCCCGCCGTCCGGGCCGCCGCCCGTCGCCGGGGTGCCGCCCTGCGCACCGATGATCACCGGGCCGCGCGCCGTCTCGATCACCTCGATGACGACCGGCTCCTCGGCGTCCTTCACGCGCACCGACTCCGTGTGCGCGGTGGCCGGCTCCCAGCCCGCCGGGCCCAGGGCCTCCACCCGGCCGTCGGACCGGCGGCGGAGGCGTTCGCGGTAGAGGTCCTGGTAATCGGCCATCGCGTTGGTGATGGCCCACGCGACCCGGCCGGTGTGGCCGAAGTGGGCGAGGCCGGGGACACCGGGGACGGCCAGGCCGAGGACGTCGTACTCGGGGCAGGCGAGGCGGATCTGCTGGTAGACGCCCGGCGCCTCGATGAAGCGGTGCGGGTCGCCGGCGACGAGCGGCGCGCCGCTCGCCGTACGGGCGCCGGAGACGACCCAGCCGTTGGAGCCCGCCGTGCCCGGGCCGTCCGTGGCGAAGAGCTCCGTCCACTCCTCGCCGAGCCGCCGCGCCACCTGCTCCCGCCACAGCTTGGTGGGGAACCCGGCGAAGAGGATGTGCGTGGACAGCCACACCGCGAGCGGCGTCCAGGGCTCCCAACGGCCGGGCTCCAGACCGGTGCGGGCGAACTCGGGCGCGCGGGCGGCGCCCGCCGCCAGGCCCTCGTTGACGCCGTCCACGTACGCCCGTACCCATGCCGCCGTGTCCGGATCCAGCCGGTCGTGACAGCGGCGCGCGGTGTCGGCCAGCCGGGCCTGGCGCACGAACGTGTCCCAGCCGGTCTCCGCCGCGCCGAGGAACTCCGCCGTCGTGCCCTGCGCCCGGTGCCGCTCGACCTCCAGCTGCCAGGCCCGGTCCCGGGCGGTCACCAGACCCTGGGCGCGGGCGAGTTCACGGGGATCGGCGGCGCGCAGATGCGGGACGCCCCAGGCGTCCCGGTGGACCTCGATGCTCACTGCGTACCGCCCCGATCGACTCATCGTTTCTTAGGTTAGGCTGACCTAAATTAATCTACAGGACCTCCGGGGGAGGGGATCGTGGTGGGTCGTACCGGTCACGGCTGGGAGGGCGTCGTCCTCAAGCTGTTCCGCGGCAAGGACTTCACGTTCACGGTGACGGGCGCGGAGCAGGTCACCGAGCACTACCGCCGGGTGCGGCTCACCGACGGCGGCCTGCTCGCCGCCGCGGGCGTGCACCCGACCATGTGGGTGCGGCTCTGGTTCGACGACGGGGGCAAGCCGCACCAGCGGGCGTACACCCTTGTCGACCCGGACCCCGGGACCGGCACCTTCGGTCTGGAGTTCGCGCTCCACGACGGCCCCGCGAGTGACTGGGCCCGCTCCTGCGCCCCCGGCGACACCGTCGAGGCCACCCTTCAGGGCACCGGTTTCACCGCGCCCGAGCCGGCGCCCGGCCGGCTCCTCCTGGTCGGCGACGCCGCCTCGCTGCCCGCGGTCAACTCCCTGCTCGAAGCCTTCCCCGGCACCCCCGCCACCCTCTGGTTCGAGACCGTCCACGACGATGCGGAGGAGCTGCCGCTGCGGCTGGCCCCCGGCCTCCACGAGGTGCGGCGCGTGCCCCGCGCGGACGCCGGTGCCGCCCTCGTCGCCCGGGTCAGGCAGGAGCTCCCCGGGCTCCTGGCGGGCACCGCCGACCCGTACGTCTGGATCGCCTGCGACACCGTCACCACCCGCACCCTCGCCGGGTACGTCCGCAAGGAGCTCGCCCTGCCCAAGGAGCGGGTGCACGCCCTCGGGTACTGGCGGCCCGCCCGTGAGGGCGCCGTGCAGCACGCGACGGGTTGACGATCCGTTACCCCCGCCCGGTGCACGTCGTTTCCCACCTTCACGGATGAGCGCCCTGGCTCCCGCGGACGCCGCTACGCACGGGGCGCGCGAGAACGTCTGTGCCGAAAGATTCGAAAATGCACGCGGAAACCACCCTTTGGAATGAACTCACGCCAGGTGTCTGCCAGTTCACCCACAGTGCGTAAAGATTCCGGTGTCTCAAGTCGCCGGTGCCGCAGTGACCCGCAGTCCCCGTGGTGAGCGGTCGGCGACGCCATGTCTCCTGTGGGGGTTCCACCGCCTTGAACAGCAACACCTTCCGCCTGCCCGCGCGCCGTACCGCCGCCGCGGCCGCCGTCGCCGCCCTCGCCGTCGGCCCCCTGGTCCTCGCGGCCCCGGCCGCCCACGCCACGGGCGGCACCGGCGGCAAGGGCGGCGAAGGCCACGCCACCGCCGTCGTCCTGCGCACCACCCTCGACGTCGACCTGCTCAACAAGACGGTGAACGTCCCGCTGCGCGCCTCCCTCAACGAGATCGAGGCCCCGGCCAGCGCCGAGAAGACCGCGCTCAGCGTGAAGGTGCAGGGGGCGGAGGGCGGGCAGCCCGTCGATGTCCTCAAGGCGGACGTCGCCACCTCTGAGGCGACCGTGGAGGGGAACACCGCCAAGGGCCACGTCAACCTCGCCAAGGCCCGCGTGCACGTCCCCGGACTCCCGCTGCTCTCCCTGGTCGAGCTGGAGAAGGTCACCTCCAAGGCCGTCTGCGAGGCCGGCAAGCAGCCGGTCGCCGAGTCCAACCTGCTCGGTCACGTCACGGTCCTCGGCAAGAAGACCACCCTCTCGACCGGCGGCCGGACCAAGGTGGCCGTACCCGGTGTCGGAGAGGTCGTCCTCGACCTCTCCCGTACCTCCACCACCTCCCGCACCGCGGCCGCCACCGCCCTCGAACTGTCGGTGGAGGTCAACCCGCTCAAGCTCAACGTCGCCGAGGTCAAGGGCAAGATCACTCTCGCCGAGGCGACCTGTGAGACCCCGGCCGGCGACCGGCCGACCGAGCAGCCCTCGCAGCAGCCCTCCGAGCAGCCGACGGAGCAGCCGACGGCCCGGCCCAGCCACGCCACCGGCGTGACCACGAACAACGGCGGCACCACCCCCACCGAGAACCTCGCCGCGACCGGCGGCAGCTCCATGACCCCGTACCTGGCCGGCGGCGCGATCGTGCTGCTCGGAGCGGGCGGCGGCGCCCTCGCCCTGGCCCGCGGCCGGGCCCGCGCCCGCGGCTGACCGGCCCGAGGGGACAGGGGGAGCAAGGGGGGCGAGGGGAACGGGCGAGGGGCGGTGCCGCACGGCACCGCCCCTCGCTCCGGCCGGACGACCCCGGTCAGCCCAGCGCCAACAGCGCCTGGTCCAAGGCCTGCAGGAAGCGGTTGGTCGTCACCCGGTCCCGCACCGCGAGCCGCAGCCAGTTCCGGTCGAGCCCCGGGAAGGTGTCCCCGCGCCGCGCCGCGAAGCCCAGCGACCTCAGCCGCTCCCGCACCGCGTCCGCGCCCTCGATGCGGACCAGCACGAACGGCGCCTCGGCCGCCGCCACCACCCGCACCTCGTCGAACTCCGCGAGCCCCGCGAGCAGGTGCGCCCGCTCCACCCCGATCCGGTGCGCCGCCTCCTCCGCCTCCATGAGCGCCAGCGGCGCCATGCAGGCCTCGGCCGCGACCAGCGCCGGCGTCGACACCGGCCACAGCGGCTGTACGCGCTCCAGCGCGGCGATCGTCTCCGGCTCGGCCAGCACGTAGCCGATCCGCAACCCCGCGAGACCCCAGGTCTTCGTCAGGCTGCGCAGCACCACCAGACCCGGCACGTCAGTCCGCGGGGCCAGCGACTCCCGCTCGCCCGGCACCGCGTCCATGAACGCCTCGTCGACGACCAGCCACCGCCCGGGCCGGGCGAGCGACGCGATCGCCGCCGCCGGGTGCAGCACGGACGTCGGGTTGGTCGGATTGCCGATCACCACCAGGTCCGCGTCCTCCGGCACCGCCGCAGGATCCAGCCGGAATCCGTCCTCCTCGCGCAGCAGCACCCGCTCCACCTGGTGCCCGGCGTCCCGCAGCGCGGCCTCCGGCTCGGTGAACTGCGGATGCACCACGACCGGCCGCCGCACCGGCAGCGCCCGCGCGAGCAGCACGAAGGCCTCCGCCGCACCCGCCGTGAGCAGCACCCGCCGGGCCGGCAGGTCGTGCCGTTCGGCCACCGCGGCCCGCGCCGCCCGGCCGTCCGGATAGGCCGCGAGACCCGTGAGCGAATCGGCGATCCGCTCCCGCAGCCACTCCGGCGGCGTGTTCGTCCGCACGTTGACCGCGAGGTCGATCAGCTTCTCGTCCCGAACCTCGGCATCGCCGTGGTGTCTGAGATCGTGCGCGTCAGCAGAAGTGTGGATGTCCATGGCCGCCGTCGTGTGGGGGGTGGGGATGGGGGTGGGGATGGGGGTGGGGATGGCGCGTGTGGGGGATGTCTGGGGCTCGCCAGCGATGTACCCGCGAGTATCGGGCAACAACCGTGCGCTTGTGGAGACTTCGTTCGGACGAAGTGGTGCGGAACGGGCAATGGCGCAGGTCACACTGCTGCTCTTCCGTTTCGGGACCAGCAGCGCCGCACCCGGCCCGGCCCCGCGCAGCGCCGCGGCCTCCGCCACCGACGCCGTGCCCGTCGCGGTCAGCACCCGCTCGGAGGGACGCGGCACGGCCACCGCCGCCAGCTCCTCGCTCGCGAACGCCCGCACCGGCACCCCGAGCCGCGCCGCCGCCCCGGCGATCCCCGGCTCCGCCGCCCGCGCGTCGAGCGTCGCGAGCGCCAGCACCTCCCCGCCGGTCAGCCCCGCCTCCCGCAGCACGGCCGCCACGAGATCGAGCACCTCGTCCGCCGTGACCCCCGACCGGGCCCCGACACCGACCACGACCGCCGGGCCGAGGTGCGCGGGGGAGCCGCCATCCGATAGCAAAGGCCCATGGCTGTAGTCGTCGCGCTCGGCGCGTTCCTCATGACGCTGTTCGGCGGCTGGACGGCCCAGCGCGTCACCGACCGCCGCCACCTCGTCCTCGGCCTCGCCGGCGGACTCATGCTCGGCGTCGTCGGACTCGACCTGCTCCCCGAGGCACTGGAGGCCGCCGGGGAGAAGGTCTTCGGCGTCCCCGAGGCCCTGCTGCTCTTCGTCGGCGGCTTCCTCTTCGCCCACGTGGTGGAACGTCTCCTCGCCGTCCGCCGCGCCGCCCACGGCGTCGATGCGGGGGACCGCGCCCCCCAGGTCGGCCTCACGGCCGCCGCCGCCATGGTCCTCCACAGCCTGATGGACGGCGTCGCGCTCGGCGCCGCCTTCCAGGTCGGCGGCGGCATGGGAGCCACCGTGGCGCTCGCCGTCATCACCCACGACTTCGCCGACGGCTTCAACACGTACACGATCACGACGCTCTACGGGAACGCCCGCCGCAAGGCCGTCGCGATGCTCGTCGCCGACGCCGTCGCCCCGCTCGTCGGCGCAGGCCTCGCGACCCTGTTCACCCTTCCGGAGGAACTTCTCGGCGCCTATCTCGGCTTCTTCGGCGGCGCCCTGCTCTACCTCGCCGCCGCCGAGATCCTCCCCGAGGCCCACCACGAACACCCCGCCCGCACCACCCTGCTGTGCACGGTCGCGGGCGTGGCCTTCATCTGGCTCGTGGTGGGCCTGTCCGGCGGGTGAACTCACCCGCAGCGCTCCACGAAACGCGCGGCGGCGGCCGGCGCTCCCGCCCAATGGGTGTGGACATAACTGGCGTGCACGCCGCCCTGGACGAAGCCCTCGACCCTCGGCTCCGGCTGCCGCAGCCCCCAGGCCGCCTGCGCCCCGGCGCCCGGCTCGATCACGGTCCGGTGGAACTCGTGCCCCCGCATCCGCGTGCCGGCCGCCGCGAGCACGCTGTCGCTCACGGCCACCGCGTCCCGGTACCCGAGCGTCAGACGCGACGACATCCGGGCGTCCGCGTCGAGCACCCCGCACATCGGACGCCCGTCCAGCGTCCGCGCGAGGTAGAGCAGCCCGGCGCACTCGGCGGCGACGGGCGCGCCGGAGGCGGCGAGCTCGGCGACGGCCTTGCGCAGCGCCTCGTTGGCGGACAGCTGCTCGCCGTACATCTCCGGGAAGCCGCCGCCGATGACGAGGCCGCGCGTCCCCTCCGGGAGGGCCTCGTCACGGAGCGGGTCGAACGTGACGACCTCCGCGCCCGCGGCGGTGAGCAGCTCCGTGTGCTCGGCGTACGAGAACGTGAAGGCGGCCCCGCCGGCGACGGCGACGACGGGCCGAGCTGTGGGCACCCGTTTCGCAGGGGCGATGGGGGTCCCCCCGGACGGAGTCCGGGGGAGGGCGGGCACGGCGGAACCACCCGCGTGCAGCGGCCCCCCGACCTCAGCCGACCACGGCGCCGCGCTCAGCTCGGGCGCCGACCGCGCCAGCGCCAGCAGCGCCTCCAGGTCGCACCCGGCCCGCACCTGCTCCGCCTGGGCGGCCACCGCCTCCACCGCCTGCGCCTGCCGCTCCGCGACCGGCACCAAGCCCAGGTGCCGCGACGGCGTCTCGACGGCCGGCGCACGCCGCAGCACGCCGAGCACCGGCACCCCCGACTCCTCCAGCGCCTCCCGCAGCAGCGCCTCGTGCCGGTCCGTGGCGACCTTGTTGAGGATCACCCCGCCGAGCCGCACCTCCGGGTCCCAGGAAGCGAAGCCGTGCACGAGCGCGGCCACCGACCGGGACTGCGAGGAGGCGTCCACGACGAGCACCACCGGCGCCCGCAGCAGCTTCGCCACCTGCGCGGTGGAGGCCAGTTCGCCCTGGCCCGCGGCCCCGTCGTACAGGCCCATCACGCCCTCGACGACCGCCAGGTCGCAGCCCCGCGCGCCGTGCGCGAAGAGCGGCGCGATCAGCTCCGTACCGCACATGTACGCGTCGAGGTTGCGGCCCGGCCGGCCGGTGGCGAGCGCGTGGTAGCCCGGGTCGATGTAGTCGGGGCCGACCTTGTGCGGGGAGACCGCCAGACCACGGCCGGCGAACGCGGCCATCAGGCCGGTCGCGACCGTGGTCTTGCCCGCGCCCGAGGACGGGGCGGCGATGACGAGACGTGCTACCACTCGATGCCCCGCTGGCCCTTCTGACCCGCGTCCATCGGGTGCTTCACCTTCGACATGTCCGTCACGAGGTCCGCGAAGTCCATGAGCTCCTGCGGGGCGTTGCGGCCGGTGATGACGACGTGCTGCTGACCCGGGCGGTCCCGCAGCACCTCGATCACCTCCTGGGTGTCGATCCAGCCCCAGTGCAGCAGGTACGCGAACTCGTCGAGGACGTAGAACGTGTACTTCTCCTCGGCCAGGTCCCGCTTGACCTGCTCCCAGCCCTCGCGTGCCTTCTCCTCGTGCGACTGCTCGCCCTCGGCGACCTCGCGCTGGATCCAGGACCAGCCCTCGCCCATCTTGTTCCAGACGACCGTGCCGCCCTTGCCGGTCTCGCCGAGGGCCTTGAGCGCGTTCTCCTCGCCGACCCGCCACTTGGCGGACTTGACGAACTGGAACACCCCGATCGGCCAGCCCTGGTTCCAGGCGCGCAGCGCCATGCCGAAGGCGGCGGTCGACTTCCCCTTGCCGACGCCCGTGTGCACCATCACCAGCGCACGGTTGCGACGCTGACGGGTGGTCAGTCCGTCGTCCGGAACGACGGTCGGCTGTCCCTTAGGCATTACGCGGCCCTCCTGGCGCCAGAGTGGTTGCCTTGTACGTCCCTGACGAGCCCGGCGATCGAGTCGGCGCGCAGTTCGTCCAGGGTGACGGCGGTGCCGTCCAGTTCACGGGCGAGGTTTCCGGCGAGGCCGAGCCGCACCGGTCCCGTCTCGCAGTCCACGACCACCGCGGCCGTACCGTCGGCGGCGTGCAGGCGGGCCGCGCGCGCGGCCAGCGCCACCGGGTCGGCACCGCCGCCGGTCGCCCGGCCGTCGGTCACGACCACGAGCAGCGGGCGGCGCGAGGGGTCGCGCAGGCGCTCCACGCGCAGCACGTCGTGCGCCTTGAGCAGGCCGGCGGACAGCGGCGTACGGCCCCCGGTGGGGAGCTGCTCGAGGCGGGCCGCGGCCGCGTCCACGGACGAGGTCGGCGGCAGCGCGACCTCGGCGGCCCTGCCCCGGAAGGTGACCAGGCCGACCTTGTCGCGCCGCTGGTAGGCGTCGAGCAGCAGCGAAAGGACGGCGCCCTTGACGGCGCTCATCCGCTGCCGCGCCGCCATCGAGCCGGAGGCGTCGACGACGAACAGGACCAGATTGCCCTCGCGGCCCTCCCGGGTCGCCTGCCGCAGGTCGTCCCGGCGCACCACCAGGCCCGGGCCCGAGCGGCCGCGCGCCTTCTGGTGCGGGGCGGCGGCCTGCACGGTCGCGGCCAGGTGCAGCTTGGTCAGCGTGCCGCGGGGGCGGGTCGCGCCGGTGGTCCGGCCGTGCTCGGTACGGGCCCGGGACCGGCGCCCGGCCGCGCCCTCGCCGAGTCCGGGCACGCTGAGCATCTTCGTACGGAAGGGCTCGGCGGCCTTGACGGCGGCGCGCTCGCCGGAGTCGGCGCCGGCACCGCCGTTCCGGGGCGCGGGTGCGCCGTCGGGGACGTCGGACGGGCCGGACGGGTCGGACGCCTCGGGCGCGGGACCGTCGCCCTGCGGGGGAATGCCACCACCACCCCCACCGCCGGGGCCGTCGCCGCCCGGGCCCTGCGGGTCAGGGTCGTCGTCGGGCTCGTCGTCGCCCTTGAACTGCTCCAGCGTCTCGTCGAGCTTGTCCTGGTCGAGGCCGGGCGCGTCGAACGGGTTGCGCCGACGCCGGTGGGGGAGGGCGAGCAGGGCGGCCTGCCGGACGTCCTCGGAGGTGACCTCCGTGCGCCCGGCCCAGGCCGCGAGCGCGGTCGCCGTCCGGGCCATCACGATGTCCGCGCGCATGCCGTCCACCTCGAACGCGGCGCAGGTCGCCGCGATCTGCAGCAGCACCGCGTCCCCGAGCGTCACCTGCGGCAGCAGCGCCCGCGCGGCGACGATCCGCCCGCGCAGCGCCGCCTCCTCCTCGGCCCAGCGCGCGGCGAACGCCGCCGGGTCGTCCTCGAAGGCGAGCCGCCGCCGCACGACCTCCACCCGCTGCTCGGGCTCCCGGGAGGCCGCGACCTCCACGGTCAGGCCGAACCGGTCCAGCAACTGCGGGCGCAGCTCGCCCTCTTCGGGGTTCATGGTGCCGACCAGCAGGAAGCGGGCCGCGTGCCGCACGGACACGCCTTCGCGCTCGACGTACGAGGAGCCCATGGCTGCGGCGTCGAGCAGCAGGTCGATGAGGTGGTCGTGCAGCAGGTTGACCTCGTCGACGTACAGGATGCCCCGGTGCGCGTCGGCGAGGAGCCCCGGCTCGAAGGCCTTCACGCCCTCCGCGAGCGCCCGCTCGATGTCCAGCGCGCCGACCAGCCGGTCCTCGGACGCGCCGACCGGGAGCTCCACCATCCGCGCGGGCCGCGCCTCCTGCGCCCCCTCGCCGTGCGGGCCGTCCGGGCAGCCCGGGTCGGGCGCGGCCGGGTCGCAGCTGAAGCGGCAGCCGGCGACCACCGCGACCTCCGGCAGCAGCTCGGCGAGCGCGCGGACCGCCGTGGACTTGGCGGTCCCCTTCTCGCCCCGGACCAGCACGCCGCCCACCGCCGGGCTGACGGCGTTCAGCAGCAGCGCGAGCCGCAGGTCGTCCATGCCGACGACGGCGGTGAACGGGTAGCGGGTACTCATCGGGCGGTCACTCCTTCGGGTCGTACGGAGGTCGGGGCGGGCGTCGCGAGCGGGGCGGTCACGGCGCACCCGGCGGCACGAACGGCAGCCCCTCCGGCGCGCCCTTCTCGATCAGGCGGAGCAGCGCGTCCGTGTCGGCGTGCTCCTCGATCAGGTCGCCGAGGCGGTCGAGCTGTTCCTCCCGGAGGGCGCCGAAGGAGGTGTCGGGGGCCGGGACGAAGCGGCGCCCGGCGGCCGCCGCGACCTCGCGGAGGAAGGCGCGGCGGAAGGCGTCGCTCTCCAGGGAGCCGTGCCAGTGGGTGCCCCAGACCGCGCCGACGCGGCAGCCGTCCAGGAAGGGGGCGCCGCCGAGGACCTCCGCGACGCCGTGGTGGATCTCGTAGCCCTCGACCCGCTCGCCGAGCGCCTCGCCGACCGGCCGGGCCAGCGTCTTCTCGGGCGCGAACCGGACCCGTACGGGCAGCAGGCCGAGGCCGTCGACGGTGCCGGCCTTCGACTCGACCTCGTCGTCGATGCGCTCGCCCAGGGCCTGGAATCCGCCGCAGATGCCGAGCACCGGGCGGCCCTCGGCGGCCCGCCGGGCCAGCGCGTCGGCGAGGCCGCGCTCGCGCAGCCAGGCGAGCGCCCTGACGGTGCCGCGGGTCCCCGGCACGACGACCAGGTCGGCGTCGACGAGTTCCTCGGGCCGGTCCACGAAGCGGACGACGACGCCCGGTTCGGCGGCGAGCGCGTCCACGTCGGTGAAGTTGGACATCAGGGGCACGGCACAGACGGCGACGCGCAGCACGTCCGCGCCCAGCGGCGGCGCCACGACCGACTCGCGCACGGCGCCGCGCAGCGAGACCCGCAGGCCGTCCTCCTCGTCGATGCCGAGGCCGTGCGCGTACGGCAGGACGCCGAAGGTGCGGCGCCCGGTGAGGCCGTGCAGCATGTCCAGTCCGGGTTCCAGCAGGGTCACGTCACCGCGGAACTTGTTCACGAGATAGCCCGCGACGAGCGCCTGGTCCTCGGGCGCCAGCAGTGCCGTCGTCCCGAAGAACTGGGCGAACACCCCGCCCCGGTCGATGTCGCCGACCACGACGACGGGCAGCCGCGCGGCCCGTGCGACGCCCATGTTCACGATGTCCGTGCGCCGCAGGTTGATCTCGGCCGGACTGCCCGCCCCTTCGCAGATCACGGCGTCGTACGTGCCCCGCAGTTCCTCCAGGCACGCCAGAACCGGCTCGAAGAGCTCCTTCTGCCGGCCGCCGTGGTAGCCGCGCGCGCTGAGCTCGCCGACCGGCTTGCCCATGAGCACGACCTGGCTGGAGCGGTCGCTGCCGGGCTTGAGCAGCACCGGGTTCATCAGCGCGCTCGGCTCGACCCGGGCCGCCTGCGCCTGCATGGCCTGCGCGCGCCCGATCTCCGCGCCGTCCCGCGTCACGAAGGAGTTGAGGGACATGTTCTGTCCCTTGAAGGGTGCGACCTTCAGCCCCTGCCGGACCAGCCACCGGCAGATGCCGGCCGTGACGACGCTCTTGCCCGCGTCGGACGTGGTCCCGGCGACGAGCAGCCCCCCGCCTCTCATACGTTCCTCCGCTTCCTCAGCGCGCACGCGATGGTCCGGCCGCCCACACAGGCGGCCAGGGTCAGCCAGGTCACCCGGCGGGACAGCCGGACCGCCCGGTCGATGTCGGTCACCTCGACGGCCCGCCCCGTCCCGTTGAGCACGGGCCGGTGCTCGATCCGCCCGCCGTACGACAGGGTCCCGCCGAGCCGTACGCCGAGGGCTCCGGCGAACGAGGCCTCCACCGGTCCCGCGTTGGGGCTGGGGTGCCGCCCGGCGTCCTCGCGCCAGGCCTTCGCCGCCCCGCGCGGGTTCCCGCCGGCGACGGTGGTGAGGACGGCGGTGAGCCGGGCGCCCGGCCAGCCGGCGAGGTCGTCGAGCCGGGCCGAGGCCCAGCCGAAGCGACGGTAGCGGGGGGACCGGTGGCCGACCATGGCGTCCAGGGTGTTCACCGCCCGGAAGCCGAGCAGGCCGGGCACGCCGGCCACCGCGCCCCAGAAGAGGGCGCCCACGACGGCGTCGGAGGTGTTCTCGGCGACGGACTCAACGACCGCGCGGGCCATCGCGGGCCCGTCGAGGGCCTGCGGGTCGCGGCCGACGAGGTGCGGCATCCGTTCCCGGGCCACCTCCAGGTCGCCGGCGGCGAGCGCCCCGCCGATCGCACGGGCCTCGCGCCCCAGGGTCGTACCGCCGACGACGGCCCACACGGAGGCGGCGGTCAGGGCGACGGATGCGGCGCGGCTGCCCCGCAGGGTCCGGGCGGCGAGGGCGCCGAGCGCGACGGTTCCGCCCGCGCAGACGGCGGTGTGCAGGGCGCCCCGGCCGCGGTCGTCGCGCCACAGGACCCGTTCGACCGCACCGGCCGCGCGGCCGAACGCGGCGACGGGATGGCCGCGGCGCGGATCGCCCACGAGCAGGTCGACGGCGAGGCCGGCGGCGGCTCCGTACGCGAACACGCGGGAGGGACGGGGGGTGCGGGCACGGGAAGGTCGGGGGCCGCGGCCGGGCATGGCACTGTGTCCTCACTCAGGGTCCGCGCCCTGGCTCGACGTGACCGGCGGCGAGAGTTCCTGACTCCCGGCCCGTCGGGGCCGGTCACAGTGGCGGGACCGTGCCGGATTCGCACCGGACTTCCTCTGCTTGCCGCCGTAATGGCTTCGGCAGTCCACCACGCTCCGCGAACACCCGTCAACTCACCCTTGACCTGCGTCGCGTCACTGTGCGAAGCACCACAAACACGGCGGCCGGGCGGCCCCGCACCCGTGGTGGGGGGCCGCCCGGCCGGATGGTCCGTCGAGCGTCAGGCGACGATCAGATAGATGCCGTACGCGACGGCCGCCGCGCACAGGGCGAAGCAGAGGTAGGCGCCGGTGCGGGCCAGGGTGGCGGAGCCGCCGTTCGCCGCGGCCTCCTCCTGCTTGCCGAGGCCGACGACACCGAGGGTGAAGAGGGCCACGAGGGCGACGGTGGCCACGAGGCTGACTCCGAAGACGGAGCCGAGAGCTGCCCAGTCGATCTTCATGCTTGGTTCCAGTTCCTTAGACCGCGGCGGCGGGGGCCGGGGGAGCGGCCGGGTCGGTCGGGCCCGGGGCGGGGATGGTGGCCTTCAGGTCCTCGTCCGCGACGGCGGCGACGGAGCCGGCCGGCGGCGGGGTGACGGCCGCGATGGCGGTGGTGACGACACCCGCGGGCTCGGTCCCGGTCTCGACGTCGTTGACGTTGTTGTGGTCGACGACGTGACGACGGGAGAGGAGCCAGATGCCGAGGCAGGAGGCGACCAGGAAGGCCGCGACCGTGTAGACGCCCCAGTCGCCCTGACGGGCGACGTACTCGGCTCCCGCTCCGACCAGGCCGGCGGCCGGCAGGGTCAGGCCCCAGGCGACGAACATGCGGGTGGCGGTCGACCAGCGGACCACACCGCCCTTGCGGCCCAGGCCCGCGCCCATGACGGCGCCGGAGACGGAGTGCGTGGTCGAGAGGGAGAAGCCGAGGTGGGAGGAGGCCAGGATGACCGTGGCCGCGCTGGTCTGGGCGGCGAAGCCCTGCTGCGGCTGGAGGTCCGTGAGGCCCTTGCCCATGGTGCGGATGATGCGCCAGCCGCCGAGGTAGGTGCCGAGCGCGATCGCCGTGCCGGCGGAGACGATGACCCAGACGGGCGGGTTGGAGCCGGGGGCGAGGGTGCCGCCGGCGACCAGGGCCAGGGTGATGATGCCCATGGTCTTCTGCGCGTCGTTGGTGCCGTGGGCGAGGGAGACGAGACCGGCGGAGGCGATCTGGCCGGCCCGGTAGCCCTTCGCCGTCGCCTTCTCGGGCGCGTTCTTGCCGAGGCGGTACGTCAGGCGGGAGGCGAGCATCGCGGCCACGCCGGCGACCACCGGGGCGGCGATCGCGGGGATGAGCACCTTCGTCACGACGACCTCGCCGTTGACGCCGCTGATGCCGATCGAGGCCACGGTCGCGCCGATGAGGCCACCCATCAGGGCGTGGGAGGAGCTGGACGGCAGTCCGACCAGCCAGGTCACCAGGTTCCAGAGGATCGCGCCGACGAGCGCGGCGAGGATGACTTCGGGCTGGATCCCCTCCTCGTTGACCAGTCCCTTGGAGATCGTGTTGGCGACCTCCACCGACAGGAACGCGCCGACGAGGTTCAGCACGGCGGACATGGCCACCGCCGTCTTGGGCTTGAGGGCACCGGTCGAGATGGTCGTCGCCATCGCGTTGGCGGTGTCGTGGAAACCGTTCGTGAAATCGAACACGAGAGCTGTCACGACCACAATCGCGAGCAGCAGCGTGATGTGTTCCATTTACCCAGGCAATCGTTTGACGTCAGTGGCAGGTTGAACGTAGGCAACCTGGGTGAACGGAAGGTGAACTGGGTCGGGCGACGTGGTGTCCCGAATCGAGGTCCGGAGATTCCGCTTCCGGGTCGGACGGACGGGCTGTCCACGATGCGGTCACCGTGCGACCCCGGGTAAACCGTGCCGTTCCGGGCCGGACGCAACGCGCGTAGCTTCCTCCACTCTCGTCCCGTATCGCCCCGTGGACCGCTTCAGTCGCACGGAGGACCCCGAGAACGAGACCCACGTCACTCGAAGGAGCCGCCCGGTGGCAGGTCGCGGGCAGGCTGCCGACACTGGGAGCGTGCGCCCGGCTACAGCGACGGCAGCGGCCGTCACCACAGTGATCGGTCTCGGCGCGGCCGCGGTGGCGGCCGGCCGGTACGCCAGCGACGTCGCCCTCAAGGTGCCCTCCGGGCGCCCCTTCCCCGGCGATCCCAAGCTCACCGTGCACGCCACGGGACCGGGCCGGATCACCCTCACCCGCAGCCTCGCCTCGCTGCGCCCCGGCACGTACGGGATCGAGGCCGACGCCCTGCACGCGGTCGTCGGCCCGGTCCTCGACCGGGTCCCGCACACCGCCGACACCGTCGTGCGCCGCCTCGAACGCGTCGAGCTCGGCACCCTCGGCCCCGGCGTCCGGGTCCGCTTCACCCCGCAGCTGCACATCGGCACCCCCGAGACCGCCCTCGGCCTCTCCTACGAGGACGTCGAGATCCCCGGCGAACTCGGCAACCTGCCCGCCTGGCTGATCCCCGGCGCCCGCTCCACCTGGGTGATCGCCCTGCACGGCCTCGGCACCACCCGTGAGCAGCCGCTCAACCTGGTCCCCTTCCTCCAGCGCCGGCAGATCCCGGTCCTCCTCCCCGCCTACCGGGGCGACGCCGGAGCGCCCGCCGCCCCCGACGGGCTCGGCCACCTCGGCGACACCGAGTGGCGCGACGTCGACGCCGCCATCCGCTACGCCGTCCGGCGCGGCGCCACCCAGGTCGTCCTGCACGGCTGGGGCACCGGCGCCGCCATGGCCCTGCACGCCGCCGCGAGCTCCGGGGTGCGCGACCGGATCCGCGGCCTCGTCCTCGACTCCCCGGTCCTCGACTGGGAGGCCACCCTGCGCAACCTGGCCGCCGCCCACCGGGTGCCGGGCCCGCTGCTGCCGCTCGCGGTCCGCGCCGCCCAGGGCAGGACCGGGCTCCATCCCGACCGCCTCCAGGAGGCCGCCGCCCCCGGCGCGCTGCGCGTCCCCACCCTGCTTTTCCACGGTCCCGACGACACCATCGCCCCCTGGGGCCCCTCGCGGCGCCTCGCCGAGCTCCGCCCGGACCTCGTCACCCTCACCACGGTCAGCGGCGCCCCTCACGCGGCCCTGTGGAACGCGGACCCCCTCCGCTACGAAGAGGCCCTCCGCCGCTTCCTGACCCCGCTCGTCTAGGGCCCGGGAAGGACCCCGCAACGTACCCGGAAAAGACCCGCAAGGGGCCGGAAGGCGCTGCGGCGGGCGCTGCGGACGGGGCGGCGGACGCGGGGTCGCGAACGGGCCCATGAACGGGCCCGTGATGGGCCGCGGAGGCGCCCGGGAGGGCTCCGTTCCACCCGTCCCCGGGCCGGCGCCGGGGGCGAATACCCCTCGGCGCGGCGGCGTTACGGATTCCGATTGGGCTTTCGGGCCGTCAGCGGGAAGACTGCCCCCGTGACGTCTCGAAAGCCCGATGAACCATTGGCGCGCAACTCCAGACTCCGACTCGTCCGTCCGCGGGCCCTCGCCACCGCGCGAAAGGCCGTGACGAACCGGCGCACCCGCCCGGCGCCCCGGCCGCCCGAGGGGACGCCGCCCCGCGCGGAACTGGCCCTCCAGGCCAGGGCCGTGCTCGCCGACGCGGTCCGGATCGCCCGCTGGGCGGCCGTCGACCGGCAGGCCGAGACGGCACCCCCGGACGGCGAACGGGCCGCCGCCGCACTGGATCTGACGCCCGGGCAGGTCAGGGCCGGCTGGGACCGGGCCCGGCTCGCCGGACTCGTCGAGCTGCACGGCGACACCGCCCGCCCCGGTTGGCGGCTGCAGGCCTGGGACCGGGACGACTCCGCCGTGCTGCGCGGCTGGGTCGCCCTCTTCGACGCCTGGTCGCTGGTCCACCCGGCACCGGAGGACGTCGCGCCCGGCGCCGTCGCCGAGGTCGTCGAGGCGGTCCCCCAGGTCCTCTCCCTGCTCCAGCTCTCGGCCGGGCCCGTCGCGGTGCCGAGCCTGCTCGACCTGCTCCGGCAGCGCGTCGACGAGCTGCGCGAGGAGCGCTGCGAGGTCCCGGTCCCCGACGCCGCCGTCGAGCCGGTCCCCGCCGCCGAGGGCCTGCCCCCGCTGCTCGACTGGGCCCTGGAAGGCCTCGCCGCCGTCGGCGCCCTGACCCTCGGGACGACCGCGGAGGGCGGCCAGGCCACCCTCACCCCGCTCGGCAACTGGGCGGTCTGGGTCAAGCTGGAGCAGATCTGCGTCGCCGCCCAGAGCCCGGCCGGCAACATCGAGCAGTCCGCCGAGGACATGCTCCGCGGTTGCGCCCGGCTCACCCCCGGCCCGGCCCGCGACGAGTACCGCGCCTGGCTCGCCGCCCGCACCCTCTCCAGCGCGGTCGCCGAGCTGCTCGCCGTCGCCCGCGGCGAGGACGCCCTGCTGCGAGGTCTCGCCTTCGAGGCCCTGCGGGTCGTCGGCGCCCCGGCCGAGCCCGAGGTGCGCGCCGCCCTCGCGGAACCGTCCCTCCGCCCGTACGCGCTGCTGTGGCTCGCCGAGTACGAGGGCACCGATCCGGACGACGCCCCCGAGGTGCTGACCCGCGAGGAGGCGACCTGGCTCTGGGTGGACACCGCGGCCGCCGTCGCCGACCACGGCGAGAGCGCCCTGCTGGTCCGGCACCTCGACTCCGCCGTCCAGGGCACCGTCCCCGCGCTCCTCGACGAGGTCCGGGCCGTCGGCCACCCCCGTACCGTCCAGGTCCTGGTCGCCCTCGCCGCCGCCCACCCCGACCCGTCCCTGGCGAAGGCGGTCCGCCGGGCGGCCTTCCAGGTCCACACGGGCGGCGCCTGAACCCCACCGGGAGCCGCCCCGCGGCTGGCGCCACCCGGCCGGAGCTCCCCCCGGGGTCGGCGCTCCCCCGGTCGGAGCTAACCCGGGGCGCCGGGGGCGTACGTCCCGAAACTCCAGACGTTGCCCTCGGCGTCGCGGGCCATGTAGTCCCGCGAGCCGTAGTCCTGGTCGGTCGGCGGCATCACGATCTCCGCGCCGTGGGCCACCGCCCGGGCGTGGTGCTCGTCGACGTCGGTCACGCGGACGTAGACCCCGGCCGGGCCGGCACCGGTCATCAGCTTGTCGAACTGGCTGCCGGTGCCCTTGCTGCCGAGCATCACCTTCCCGTTCCCGTAGGACAGCTCGGCGTGCACCACGCTTCCGTCCTCACCCTCGTACACGGCGTCGGCCGTGAAGCCGAAGCCCTCGGTGAGCAGCCGGATCGCGGCCTTCGCGTCCTCGTACGTCAGCGTCGGACAGATGTCGGGGGACTCGGCCATCCCGATCACTTCCTCTCTACTGCGGTGTGATCCAGGTCTCAGTCGCAGTCGCCGCTGACCGGGCCGGGGACCGACGGCGCCCGGGACCGCCGGCCCGCTCCACCCTCAGCGGAAGGTGTTGCAGCGCGCCACGTCGCCCGTGGTGTAGCCGGTGCGGAACCACTGCCGGCGCTGCGCCGCCGAGCCGTGCGTCCAGTTCTCCGGGGTCACCCGGCCCTGGAACCGCTCCTGGATCCGGTCGTCGCCCACGGCCGACGCCGCGTCCAGGCCGTCGCGGATGTCGTCGTCCGTGAGCCGGGTGAGCAGCGGGCGGCCCGTCCGGTCGTCGGGCGTCGTCGTGGCGTGCCGGGCCCAGACGCCCGCGTAGCAGTCGGCCTGGAGCTCGACCCGCACCGCGGGGGAGTTCGCGCCGGTCCGGCCGTCCTGGGCGCGGGCCAGTGTCCCCGTCAAGTTCTGCACGTGGTGGCCGTACTCGTGTGCCACCACGTACGCCTGCGCGAAAGGCCCGCCGGTCGCACCGAACGTGGTGCGCAGCTCGTCGAAGAAGCCCAGGTCCAGATAGACCTGCCGGTCACCGGGGCAGTAGAACGGGCCGACCGCCGAGCTCGCCGTGCCGCAGGCGGTCGGGACCTGCCGGCTGAACACCACGGTCGACGCGTCCGCGTACCGCCCGCCCCGGCGCGCGTACTCGGCCCGCCAGAAGTCCTGCACGCTGTTGACCACCGCCACGATCCGGCACTCCTCGCGGGCGTTCGCGTCCGCGCCCGTACGGCAGTTCCGGTCGACCTCGGCGGCCGACGAGGCGGTCGCGGCCGGCTCCTCGCTGCCGGAGGACAGACCCAGCTGTTCGGGTCCCACCCCGAAGAACAGGCCCAGGATCAGGGCGATGACGCCGATGATCCCGCCGCCGACCGTGGCCCTGCCGCCCGGGACACGGCTGCCCCGGACGTCCTTGACCTCCGAGGTGTCCAGGTTGGCGTCGTCGTCGAACTGCATGGCCACCGCCCTCCGCTTTCCTGCCGAGTATTGATCGATTCGGCGGAGGTCACCCCTTTTGGGGTGGCATGCGTGGCATGCCGATTTCGTCGCAACATGGGGGTCATGTCGCGAAGGGTGTGAGATGCGGCACCTGTGATCCGTGGCCTAAAAGCATTTGCGGCCGCCCGTTAGACTGGCCGCATGGCCATTCTCCCCGTGCATTAGCGGCGTCGAAGCCCCCACTCAGCCGTCCTTCCGCCGTTACCCATCGCCCTGGAGTCTGTCCGTGATCACCGCTTCCGGCATCGAGCTGCGCGCCGGCGCCCGTGTCCTCATCGAGTCCGCTTCGTTCCGCGTCGCCAAGGGCGACCGCATCGGCCTGGTCGGCCGCAACGGAGCGGGCAAGACCACCCTCACCAAGTGCCTCGCGGGCGAGGGGCAGCCCGCCGGCGGCACGATCACCCGCTCCGGCGAGGTCGGTTACCTGCCGCAGGACCCCCGCACCGGCGACCTCGACGTGCTCGCCCGCGACCGGATCCTGTCCGCCCGCGGGCTCGACGTGCTGATCCGCAAGATGCGGCAGAACGAGGAGCGCATCGCCACCGGTGCCGGCGCCACCCGTGAGAAGGCCCTGCGGCAGTACGAGCGCCAGGAGACGGAGTTCCTCACCAAGGGCGGATACGCGGCCGAGGCGGAGGCCTCCACCATCGCCGCCGCCCTCGGCCTGCCCGACCGCGTCCTCGGCCAGCCGCTGCACACCCTCTCCGGTGGTCAGCGCCGCCGTATCGAGCTGGCCCGCATCCTCTTCTCCGACGCGGACACCCTGCTCCTCGACGAGCCCACCAACCACCTCGACGCCGACTCGATCGTCTGGCTGCGGGACTACCTGAAGACGTACCGCGGCGGGTTCATCGTGATCTCCCACGACGTCGACCTCGTCGAGACCGTGGTCAACAAGGTGTTCTACCTGGACGCCAACCGCTCCGCCATCGACGTCTACAACATGGGCTGGAAGCTCTACCAGCAGCAGCGCGAGGCCGACGAGAAGCGCCGCAAGCGCGAGCGCCAGAACGCCGAGAAGAAGGCCGCCGCGCTCAACTCGCAGGCCGACAAGATGCGCGCCAAGGCCACCAAGACCGTCGCCGCGCAGAACATGGCCAAGCGCGCCGAGCGGCTGCTGTCCGGCCTGGAGGCGGTCCGCGTCTCCGACAAGGTCGCCAAGCTGCGCTTCCCGGAGCCCGCGCCCTGCGGGAAGACGCCGCTCACGGCGGAGGGCCTGTCCAAGTCGTACGGCTCGCTCGAAATCTTCACCGATGTGAACCTCGCGATCGACAAGGGCTCCCGCGTGGTCATCCTCGGCCTCAACGGTGCGGGCAAGACCACCCTGCTCCGGCTGCTCGGCGGCGTCGAGCAGCCGGACACCGGCGAGGTCACCCCCGGCCACGGCCTCAAGCTCGGCTATTACGCCCAGGAGCACGAGACCCTCGACCCCGAGCGCACCGTCCTGGAGAACATGCGCTCCGCCGCCCCCGACCTCGACCTCGTCGAGGTGCGCAAGGTGCTCGGCTCCTTCCTGTTCTCCGGCGACGACGTCGACAAGCCGGCCGGGGTGCTCTCCGGCGGTGAGAAGACCCGGCTCGCGCTGGCGACCCTGGTCGTCTCGGCCGCGAACGTGCTGCTCCTCGACGAGCCGACCAACAACCTGGACCCGGCCAGCCGCGAGGAGATCCTCGGCGCGCTGCGCACGTACAAGGGCGCGGTCGTGCTGGTCACCCACGACGAGGGCGCCGTCGAGGCGCTCGACCCGGAGCGGATCATCCTGCTCCCGGACGGCGTGGAGGACCTGTGGGGCGCCGACTACGCGGACCTGGTCGCCCTGGCCTGAGCCGGCGAGCGGGTCGGGTGATCACCTCGGGCTGGATCATTCGGCTCATGGGTGATCCTTCATCTGAGTGAGTGCGTCTCGTACCCCCGGCGCGGGCCCTGCGGAATCCTTCCGTCAGGGCCCGCGCCGTACTCGTGTTCGCGTAGGGGCGCTGACCTGCTACTTCCCGGGGGAGTCGGGGGAGCGGCGGGTTTCCGGCCGCGCGGAACGATCAATTCCGGTCGTGGCGGTCCAGGGCGCTCGGTCCAAGCGAATGGCACGGACCTTGTCGAATGGGTGGCCAGGACGTCCGGGAGGGGTGATCATGAGAAGTCCAGAGCGCACTTCCCATGAGGAGGCACGGGTGGCCGAGACTCTGAAGAAGGGCAGCCGGGTGACCGGCGCCGCGCGCGACAAGCTCGCGGCAGACCTGAAGAAGAAGTACGACTCCGGTGCGAGCATCCGGGCGCTGGCCGAGGAAACCGGCCGCTCCTACGGATTCGTCCACCGGATGCTCAGCGAGTCCGGAGTCACGCTGCGTGGACGCGGCGGAGCGACACGGGGCAAGAAGGCGGCCTCGGCCTGACATCGGGGCGGCTCGATCGGTCCACCGGGTCTTTCGGTGGCCACCCGGTCGGTCGTGTGGCCGGCCGGGTGGTTACTGTGCAGTCACTTAGCATCGGATGCAGTGCTGCACCGGAACCGGAGGCGCCCCATGACTTCGCTCCACGACTCTGAGCACGAAGAGCTCGTTTTCGACAAGGACGGTGTACGGCTCACCGTCGAGGACGCCGTTGCCACGGTGACCCTGACCAATCCGGCGAAGCGCAACGCCCAGTCTCCCGCTCTGTGGCGGGCGTTGACGGAGGCCGGCCGGTCGCTTCCGGGCAGCGTGCGGGTCGTGGTCCTGCGCGGTGAGGGCAAGTCCTTCTCCGCGGGCCTCGACCGGCAGGCGTTCACGCCCGAGGGCTTCGACGGAGAGCCGTCCTTCCTCGATCTCGCGCGTGGTTCCGACGAGGACCTCGACGCGGTCATCGCCGAGTACCAGGAAGCGTTCACCTGGTGGCGCCGCAGCGACATCGTGTCGATCGCGGCCGTCCAGGGGCACGCCATCGGCGCGGGCTTCCAGCTCGCGCTCGGCTGCGACCTGCGGGTCGTCGCCGACGACGTGCAGTTCGCCATGCGCGAGACCAGCCTGGGCCTCGTCCCGGACCTGACCGGGACGCACCCCCTCGTCTCCCTCGTGGGTTACGCGCGCGCCCTGGAGATCTGCGCCACCGGGCGGTTCGTCCACGCCGAGGAGGCCGAGCGCATCGGCCTGGCCAACCTCGCGGTGCCCGCGGCCGACCTCGACGGTGCCGTACGCGACCTGAGCGCCGCGCTGCTCGCGGCCCCGCGCTCCGCCGTCATCGAGACCAAGGCCCTGCTGCAGGGCGTCTCCGGGCGCTCGTACGAGGAGCAGCGGGTCGCCGAGCGGGCCGCGCAGGCGCGGCGGCTGCGCGACCTGGCCGGCCTCGGCGACTGAGCCGCCCCGGACCAGTCGGCGCAGCTGCGGCACCGCACCGGACCTGTCGGAGCAGCTCCGACGCCGCTCCGGACCTGTCAGCGCAGCTCCGACACCAGCACCGTGACCGCCGTCGCCCCAGGGGTGGCGGCGGTCACCGCTGTCCGGACGGCGCGGACGACGTCCAGGGCGCGACGGCCCGCGGTGACCGCCAGCTCGATCCGGAGCCGTCCGTCGTCCTGGTGCACGGGTGAGCCGAAGGCGTCGGTCAGCGCCGCGACACCCGGGACCGCCAGCGCGGCGAGCGCGGCGGCGGAGTCGGGGGCCGGCGGCGTCGTTCGCCCGGGTGGCGGAGCGGGGGGCGCCGAATCCGGAGCGGCGTCGAGGAGCTCCGTCACCCGCAGGTTCACCGCGTCGACCGCGAGCCCGAGCGTGTCCTCCGCCGTCCCCAGCAGCGCGGCCCGAAGCCGTTCCGCCAGCGCGGGCAGGGGGCGACCCGCCACCGCCCCGAAGTCCAGCGAGATCTCCAGGAGTCCGGGCGGCAGGCCGCCCGGCGGCACGGAAAAGGGGGTCCCGGCCTCCTCGGCGAGCCGGAACCGCGGGCGCCCGGGCACCACGCCCCGCACCCCTTCCGCGGCCGCCACGAGCAGTGCCCGCACCGCGTGCTCCGCGATCCACGCGCCGTCCGCCGCGCCGCCGAGCGGCAGCAGCCGATCCGTCGTGCGCCACACCTCAGCCGTCGTCATTGCTCCAGCCTGCCGCATACCCGGCGCAAGACAGGGCAACCGGCCGTAGTGTGAGCAAATGAGATGAAAGCGGATGAAAGGGAAGGCTGATGATGGCCGACAGCCCGCGTTCCGAACAGCAGAACCCCGCCCCCGTGAAGCGCGGGGGCGGCGATCCCGCCGCCCGCGGGCGCACCACGATCGCCGACGGCGTCGTCGAGAAGATCGCCGGCATGGCCGCCCGTGATGTCGTCGGCGTCCACGCCATGGGCAGCGGCTTCTCCCGCACGCTCGGCGCCGTCCGGGACCGGGTACCCGGCGGCGGGACGAAGTCCGGCGTCACCCGGGGCGTCAAGGCAGAGGTCGGGGAGTTGCAGACCGCGCTCGACCTGGAGATCGTCGTCGACTACGGCGTGTCGATCTCCGAGGTGGCCGGCGCCGTCCGGGAGAACGTCATCGCCGCTGTCGAGCGCATGACCGGCCTGGAGGTCGTCGAGGTCAACATCGCCGTCAGCGACGTCAAGCTGCCGGAAGAAGAGGAAGAGGAGCCGGAGACCCGGCTCCAGTAACCGAAGGCGGTAGGGCGGAAGGGGCTCAGCATGAGCATGGCGGTGGTCGGCCTGGTGGCCGGCATGGCGCTCGGCTTCGCCGGGTACTTCGGCGGCTTCGGAGCATTCGTGCTGGTCGCGGCTCTCGGCGCGATCGGCTTCGTGGTCGGGCGGTTCCTGGAAGGGGACCTGGAGCCCGGCGATCTGTTCCGAGGCCGCGACCGCGGCGACCGACGGCGGTGACCGCGGGTGCCGGACCTGGTGAAGGACCGGGTGGGGGCGGCCACCCGGGGCGCGACGACGATCGCCGACCGGGTCGTCGCGAAGATCGCCGCCCAGGCGGCGCGCGAGGCGATCGACGCGGTGCCCAAGGAGGGTTCCGCGCCGCACGCCTCGGTGGTGGTGCACCGTGACGTCGCCCGGGTCTCGGTCACCCTCGAACTCGACTACCCCGCCGACATCGGCCGCCAGTGCGGCGCCGTCCGCGGACGCGTCCGCACCCGGGTGGAGTCACTGGTCGGCATCGAGGTCCACGAGGTCGCCGTCCACGTCGAGCGGCTGCACTCCGTCCACACCGCCCACGACCACAGACGGGGGCGCCTGAAATGACCACCGAGACCGGCCCCGTCCCCGAGGACGACGCGCCGCCCCCCGCCCAGGCCCCTCGACGCTTCTGGGCCGTGCGGCGGATCCCCGCCGCGCTCCTCGCCGCCGTCCTTCTCGGCGGGACCGGACTGCTCCTCTACGACGTGGCCGCCGTCCGCGCCGAGCACACCGCCATGGCCTGGCGCAGCTCCCTCGCCGACGACCTCGCCACCCGGCCCCTCGACAACGCCTGGGTGCTCGCCAGTGCCGCGCTCGCGGTGGTGCTCGGACTGTGGCTCCTCGTCCTGGCGGCCACCCCGGGCCTGCGGCAGGTGCTGCCCATGCGGCGCGAGCACGCCGACGTACGGGCCGGGCTGGACCGGGACGCCGCCGCGCTGGCGCTGCGCGACCGGGCCATGGAGGTGTCCGGTGTGCAGTCGGTGCGGGTGCGGATGGGCCGGGCCAAGGTGGGGGTCCGGGCGGTCTCCCACTTCCGCGAACTCGACGTGGTCCGCGCCGACCTGGAGACCGTCCTCGGCGTCGGCATCGACGAACTGGGGCTCGCCCACCCGCCGGCCCTGACGGTGCGGGTGGCCCGGCCGCCCAGGAAGGGGTGACGCGGTGACCGTCGTGCTCCGGCGCGTCAACCGGATCGTGCTGGCCCTCGTCGGCCTGCTGCTCGTGGTGGGCGGCGGCGCCGTCCTGGCGGCCGGGTTCGATCTGCCCGTGCCCTCCTGGTGGCCCTGGTCCGGGCCGGGCGACGTGCTGCTCACGCGCTCCCAGCGCCAGCACTGGCGCGCCGAGAGCTGGTGGTGGCCGGTGGTCATCGCCGTGCTCGGGGTCGTCGTGCTGCTCGCCCTGTGGTGGCTGATCGCCCAGTTCCGGCGGGCCCGGCTCCGCGAGGTCCTCGTCGACAGTGGCGACGGCGAGGAGGCCGTGGTGCGCGGCCGGGCCCTGGAGACCGTCCTGGAGGCCGACGCCGCCGCCCAGGAGGGCGTGGCCCGGGCCCGGGTGGCGCTCACCGGTCGGCGCACCGCGCCGCGGACGAGGGTCGCGCTGCTCCTGGAGCCGTACGCCTCCCCGGCCGACGCCCTGACCGCGCTGTCCGCGCAGGCGCTCGGCAACGCGCGTACGTCCACCGGGCTGCCCGCCCTGCCCACCGAGGCCCGGCTGCGCGCGGTCAAGCACCGGGCCCGGCGCGTGACCTGAGCGGGAGGAGACCCCGGGGCCTGTCCGGCCCTCGCCGGACACGACCTAGAAGCCGCTCCGCGCCCCGCCGTCCACCGGGAGCATCACGCCCGTGAGGTACGAGGCGGCGGGGGAGAGCAGGAACGCGGCCGTGCGCCCGAACTCCTCGGGGGTGCCGTAGCGGCGCAGCGGGATCCGCGCCTCGTTGGCCACGCGGGTCGCGTCCGCGTCCCCGGACAGGCCGTCGAGGTAGCGCACCCGGTCGGTGTCGATGCGGCTCGGCAGCAGGCCGACGACCCGGATGCCGCGCGGGCCCACGTCGTTGGAGAGGGACTTGGCGAAGCCGGCCAGACCGGGGCGCAGGCCGTTGGAGATGGCCAGCCCGGGGATCGGCTCGTGCACCGACCCGGACAGCACGAGGCCGATGACCCCGCCCTCGGTCAGCCTCTCCGCCGCCTCGCGGGCCAGCCGCACGGCGCCCAGGAAGACCGTGTCGAAGGCGGTCGCCCACTCGTCGTCGGTGTTGTCGGCGCCGAAGCCCGGCGCCGGGCCGCCCACGCTGATGAGGATGCCGTCGAAGCCGCCGAACCGGGACCGCGCCTCCGCGACCAGCCGGGCCGGGGTCGCCGGGTCGGCGTTGTCGGCGGCGATTCCCGCCGCGTTCGGGCCGAGTTCGGCCGCCGTCTCGGCGACGGTCTTCTCCTCGCGCCCGGTGAGCAGCACCTTCGCTCCCTCGGCGAGCAGCGCCTCCGCCGAGGCCCGGCCGAGCCCCCGGGTCGCGCCGGTCACCACGTACACACGGTCCTTCAGCCCAAGATCCATGGCCCGATTCTAGGTCGCGCGCCCAGCGCCGCAGGAAGATCCGCACCGCGGGCGTTCACCCGCGACGTGGCCACCGGCCGTGCCGTTCCGGTCCGCCGACGGGGACCGCTGGGGGGCGCCGTGCCGCCGCGTCAGGGCGCTCAGGGGTCCTCCGCGGCCAGTTCGACCGCGGTGCCCACGAGCCCGATGTGACTGAAGGCCTGCGGGAAGTTCCCGAGCTGCCGCCCGGTCGCCGGGTCGTACTCCTCGGCGAGCAGCCCCACGTCGCTGCACAGTCCGACGAGCCGCTCGAACAGCTCGCGCGCCTCCTTCACCCGGCCGGTCATCCGCAGCGCGTCCGCCAGCCAGAACGAGCACACCAGGAACGTGCCCTCCTGCCCCGGCAGGCCGTCGACCGAGGCGCCCTCCGTCGAGTAGCGGCGTACGAGACCGTGCTGCGTCAGCTCCGCCCGGACCGCGTCGACCGTGCCCGTCACCCGGGGATCGTCCGGCGGCAGGAAACCGACCCGCGGGATCAGCAGGGTCGCCGCGTCCAGCTCGACCGAACCGTAGGACTGGGTGAAGGTGTTCCTGACCGGGTCGTAGCCCTTCGCGCACACCTCCGCGTGGATCGCGTCCCGCAGCGTCCGCCAGCGCGCCGCGTCCCCCGGCAGCGAGGGGTCGTCCTCCAATGTGCGCACCGCCCGGTCGGCCGCCACCCACGCCATCACCTTGGAGTGCACGAAGTGCCGGCGCGGCCCCCGCACCTCCCACAGCCCCTCGTCGGGCTCGCGCCAGGTCGACTCCAGGAAGCCGAGCAGGCTCAGCTGCAGGTTCCAGGCGTGCCGCTGCGCCGGGATCCCGGCCTCCCGCGCCCGGAAGAGGGAGTCCAACACCTCTCCGTACACGTCCAGCTGGAACTGCTCGACGGCCGCGTTGCCGATCCGTACGGGCGCCGAGTCCGCGTAGCCGCGCAGCCAGGGCAGGGTCATCTCGGGCATCCGGCGCTCCCCGGCGGGCCCGTACATGATCTGCAGGTCGGCCGGGTCGCCGGCCACCGCGCGCAGCAGCCAGTCGCGCCAGGCCGCCGCCTCCTCGTCGTACCCGGCGGAGAGCAGGGCGTTGAGGGTGAGGGAGGAGTCGCGCAGCCAGCAGGCCCGGTAGTCCCAGTTGCGCACCCCGCCGAGCTCCTCCGGCAGGGAGGTGGTGGGGGCGGCGACGATCCCGCCGGTCGGTGCGTAGGTGAGCGCCTTCAGGGTGATCAGGGAGCGCACCACCGCGTCCCGGAAGGGCCCCTCGTACGTGCAGCGGGCGGCCCACGCCCGCCAGTCGGCGAGCGAGTGCTCCAGGGCGTCGAAGGGGTCCACCAGCTCGGGGCGCGGTTCGTGGGAGGGGTGCCAGGTGAGCACGAAGGCGACCTTCTCGCCGGCGGTGACGGTGAACGCCGAGCAGGTCGCGAACTGCTGGCCCCAGGTCTTCACCGGCGGATCGCTGCGCAGCCAGGCCGAGTCGGGCCCGGCGACCGCCACCCGGTGCCCGTCGGAGCGGCGCATCCACGGCACGATCGAGCCGTAGTCGAAGCGCAGCCGCAGCACCGCGCTCATCTCCACGTGCCCGCTGACCCCTTCGACGATCCGCATGACGTCGGGGGCCTGGTCGCGCTGCGGCATGAAGTCGACGACCTTGACCGTGCCGGTGCGCGTCTCCCACACGGTCTCCAGGACCAGGGTGTCCTCGACGTAGCGGCGGCTCGTGCAGGTCGTGGCGCCCTTGGGGGCGATCCGCCAGTGCCCGTTGTCCTCGTCGCCCAGGAGGGCGGCGAAGCAGGCGGCCGAGTCGAAGCGGGGCAGACACAGCCAGTCGATCGACCCGTCGCGGCCGACGAGTGCGGCGGTCTGGAGATCCCCGATGAGGGCGTAGTCGTCGATACGTTGCGTCACGCTTTGGGCTGTTCCCGGAAGCGGCGACGGTCAATCAGGTCCGGGCGGCGGCGCGGACGGGTTCAGGCGGTCGCCCCGGCGGGCTCGGGGGTCCCCTCCGACGCCTCGGCCTCGCCGGCCGCGGCCTCCCGGTCGCGCCTCTCGCGCCGCACGAGGACCACCCAGCCGACGGGAACGCCGGCCGAGAAGAGCCACCACTGCACGGCGTACGCCATGTGCGCGCCGATCGAGTCGTGGTCGGGGTCGGGGATCAGCTCGGGAGCGCCGCCGGCCGGCTCGGGGGCGGTCTGCTCCAGGTAGCCGCCGAGGACGGGGCGGCCGACGAGCTCGGTCTGCTGGGCGCTGTTGATCAGCATGACCTGACGGTCCGGCAGGCCCTTGAGGTCCTTGATGCCGCTGGCGCCGGTGGTCTCGTCGGTCATCAGCCGGCCGGTGACGGTGACCTCGCCCCGGGGGGCGGGCGGCACCTCGGGGTAGGCGCGCTGGTCGGTCGCCGCCTCAATCCAGCCGCGGTTCACCAGGACGACCTTGCCGTCCTTCAGCACCAGCGGGGTCAGCACGTGCACGCCGACCCGCTCGTCGGACGAGACCCGCCGGCGGACGACGACCTCGTGCGCGGTGTCGAAGGTGCCGGTGGCGGTCACGTGCCGCCAGTAGTCGGCGCGCGGGACGGTGTGCCCGGGGGAGGTGAGCTCCTCGACGGGGACGGGCTTCGCCGTGAGGTTGTCCGCGATCAGGGTGTTCTGGGCGACCCGGCGCTCGTGCCGGTGGAACTGCCAGAAGCCCAGCTCGATCATCACGGGGATGAGGACGAGGGCCAGGAGGGTGAGGATCACCCACTGCCGGGACAACAGGAAGCGGTACACCCCACGACCGTACATCCGAGGCCGTGGGGTGACCGCACGGGGGTTCCGGTCACCGGGGTGAGCGACCAGAGGATCGTTTCGTCACACCTTGTCGACGATGCCCACCTTCCCCTCCGCGCGGGCGCAGTGGCCGCCGCAGTACCAGCTGCCCTCGACCTCCACGCCCTGTCCGATGATCTGGACCCGGCAGTGCTCGCAGATGGGCGCCATGCGGTGGATGGCGCAGGCGAAGCAGTCGAAGACGTGCACCGCGCCCTGCGCGTGCACCTCGAAGGACATGCCGTAATCGTTTCCGCAGACCTCACAACGTGCCATGCGCCACAGGGTGGGGCCAGGCGTGGACGAAGGCCGGGCGGCGCGCCCGGCCGTCACCCGTCTGCCGCCGTCAGGCGTCGGCCGGGGCCACGTCCCGCAGCAGCTGCGTATAGGCGGCCTCGTCGACGACCGGCGTGCCGAAAGCCTTCGCCTTGACGGTCTTGGAGGTGGCGGAGTCCGGGTCGTTGGTGACGAGCAGACTGGTGAGCCGCGACACACTCGTCGCCACGTGCAGCCCGGCCTCGACCGTACGGTCCTCCAGGAGCTCGCGGTCGACGGAGGTGTCGCCGGAGAACGCCACCCGCATGCCCTGCTTGAGTGGTTTGTTCGACTCGTACCGTCCGGGATTCGGGTACGGGCACGCGGGCCGCTTCCGCGAGGGCCGCCAGCCGTTCGTCCGGTACGAGGCCTGGTAGCCGATCCGCGGCTGCGCCGGCGCCGAGGCCCACTCGGTCAGTGGCCGGCACTCCAGCAGCGGCAGCCGCACGTTGCGCTCGGCGGCGGCGTGGAGGCTCGGCCGGAACGCCTCCGCGAGCACCCGGGCGTCGTCCAGCGCGTTGTGCGCCCGCTGCTGCACCACGCCGAAGTGCGCGGCGAGCGACTCCAGCTTGTGGTTGGGCAGCGGCAGCGACAGCTCCTTGGACAGCGCGATCGTGCAGAGCCGCTGCCGCACGGGCGCGGCGCTCTCGGCCCGCGCGTACTCGCGGGCGATCATCTGCCAGTCGAACATCGCGTTGTGCGCGACCAGCACCCGGCCGTCCAGCCGCGCGGAGAACTCCTCGGCGATCTCCGGGAACAGCGGAGCCCCCGCGAGCACGTCGCTCGTCAGGCCGTGGATCCACACCGGCCCCGGGTCCCGCTCGGGATTGACCAGCGTGTACCAGTGGTCCTCGACGTTCCCCTGCGCGTCCAGCCGGTAGACGGCAGCCGACACTATCCGGTCGTCGCGGGCGAGTCCGGTGGTCTCCACGTCGACGACCGCGTACCCCTGTGGGTAGGCGGCCGGCCACGTCGCTGCTGTCGTACGGTCGTCGAGCATGGTCACTGAGAATACGGGCCCTCGCCGACAGCCGGACCCCCGGTGCCCGATCGGTGGCCGGAACCGGTCATCCCGTTGACGGCCCGGGGGTCGCCGGACCGGCCAGCAGCCCCGTCACCAGAGCCCGTACGGACGTGGTGAAGAGCACGTCGGTGTCGACCGGTGCGGCCAGGGCGTGGGCCAGGGCCGGGTCCGCCCCCGCCGTCCCCGCGGCCGCGTCCGCGGCCCAGAGATCGGTCTCGGCGGGGGACTGGGCGGGCGCGCGTTCCCGGTTGCGCTCGACCAGGACGTGCCCGACGACCTGGAACTGGACCGCCCGGACCAGTTCGGCCGCGCGGGCGCCGCGCAGGCCTGCCTCGTGGGCCTCGTGCACCAGGGCGCGCTGGGCGGGCAGGAACATGCGTTCCGTCAGGCCGCGTTCGTGGACCATCGCGACGAGGTGCGGCCGCTCGCGCAGGGCGCGGCGCAGCAGGACGGCCACCGAGACGATCCGGGCGGCCGGGTCGGCGCCGCGGGGGCGGAGGGTGCCGAGGTCGGCGACCGTGCGCTCGACGAGGGCGTCGAGGAGCGACTCGCGATTGCCCACGTGCCAGTAGATCGACGTCACCGCGGTGCCGAGTTCGGCGGCGAGGCGGCGCATGGTGAGGGCCGCCGGGCCGTGCTCCTTGACCAGGGCGGCGGCGGTGTCCAGGACCTCGTCGCGGGTCAGCGCGGTGCGTGCCATCGGATCGATCCCCCAACTCGCTCGTGTGCCACGCCTCTTTACCCTTCCGGGCCATCGGTGTAACTGTGTTACAGGCCGATACGTTCCCGGAAGGTGGTACGTCATGGCACGAGTACGGTACGGGGCGCGCACCGAGGCGGAGATCGCCGCGACCCGAGAGAAGAGCGCCGGAATCCCCGACATCTGGTCCACCGGAGTCGTCGCCGTCTGGGAGACCGATCCCGACGTCGTGGCGGCCGTCCTGCCGCCCCCGCTCAAGCCCACCGGGCGCCCGCTCGTGCGGGCCAACATCAGCAAGGTCGACCTGCCCGGCTACCCGCTGGGCGCGGGCTCCGTCGCCGTCGCCGCCGCCCACGGCGACCAGGAGGGCTGGTACCCGCTGGTCATGCCGATGACCCACGAGCGCGCCCTGACCGGCGGGCGCGAGGTCTTCGGCGAGCCGAAGAAGCTCGGCGAGGTCCTCGTCGAGCGGGACGGACTCGTCGTGACCGCCTCCCTCGCCCGGCACGGCATCGCCTTCGTCGAGGTGCGGGGCGCCGTCTCGGGCGCGCTGCCGCTGCCCGAGCCCGTCGAGAAGACCGACTTCTACTTCAAGTTCCTTCCCGCGGTGGACGGTTCGGGCTTCGACGGCGACCCCGTCCTGGTGCACTGCGTGCGCAACGAGAAGGTGCGCAGGCTGGAGAGGATCACCGGCGACGTCGTCCTGCGCGAGTCGATGTACGACCCGGTCGCCGACCTCCCGGTCCGCCGGCTCGTCGAGATCACCATCGGGGAGAAGACCACCGACCAGAAGGGCCGGGTCGTCGAACGGGTCAGCGCCCAGGGCCTGCTGCCCTATCTGCACCAGCGGTACGACGACCCGCAGCAGGCGCTCGACGCGCCGCCGGAAGGGAGCCGGTCCTGATGGAGCTTCGTGAGGGACAGGTCGCCGTCGTCACCGGCGCGGCCAGTGGCATCGGTCGCGCGATGGCCCGCCGCTTCGCCGCCGAGGGGCTCGCCGTCGTCATGGGGGACGTGGAGGAGGGCCCGCTCGCCGAGGCCGCCGAGGAGCTGATGGAAGGCGGGGCGCAGGTCCTCGCCCGGATCGTCGACGTGAGCGAGCCCGACTCCGTGCGGGCCTTCGCCGACTCCGCGTACGAGACCTTCGGCGCGGTCCACGTGCTGTGCAACAACGCCGGCGTCGGCTCCGGCGCCGAGGGCCGCATGTGGGAGCACGAGCCCAACGACTGGAAGTGGGCCTTCGCCGTCAACGTGTGGGGCGTCTTCCACGGCATCCAGGCCTTCGTGCCACGGATGATCGCGGGCGGCGAGCCCGGCCACGTCGTCAACACCTCCTCCGGCGACGGCGGCATCGCCCCGCTGCCCACCGCCTCCGTGTACGCCGTCACCAAGTCCGCCGTCGTCACCATGACCGAGTCGCTGTACGCGCACCTGAAGGCGGAACGCGCCCGGGTCGGCGCCTCCGTGCTGTTCCCCGGGCCCCACATGCTGCGCACCGGCCTGTGGGAGTCGCACCGCAACCGGCCCGAGCGGTACGCCAAGCAGCGCCCCCGCAAGACCCCGTACCGCAGCCTCGACCAGTGGGAGGCCGCGATGAAGGAGGCCGGGCACGAGGTCGCCTTCACCCCGGTCGAGGAGGTCGCCGGGCACGTCGTCGAGGGGATCAGGGCCGACCGGTTCTGGATGCTCCCGCCGAGCGAGCACAGCGACCGGCAGATCAGGGCGCGTTCGCAGTCGATGCTCGACCGCGCCGAACCGTCGTACCTGGAGAGCTTCATCCTCGACTGAGAGGCCTTGGCCATGAGCCATGAGGACCCGTACCTGATCATCTCCTCCGACTGCCACGCCGGGCTCCCCACCGAGGAGTACCGGCCCTACCTGGAGTCCCGCTTCCACCGCGCCTTCGACGAGTTCCTCGCCGGACGCGAGGCCCGCCGCGAGGCCATGACCCGGCTCGGGGTGCGCAACGAGGACTTCGCGAACAAGTGGTTCAGCGAGAACGAGGAAGGCCTGCGGGGCGGCTGGGACGCCGCCCAGCGGATCAAGGAGCTCGACGGCGACGGAGTGGCGGCCGAGGTCGTCTTCCCCGACGCGGACGCCGTCGACAGCCAGACCGCCGCGCCCTTCGGCGTGGGCCTGGGGCTCTCCGGCGACCAGGACCCCGAGCTCGGCATGGCGGGCGCCAAGGCGCACAACCGCTGGCTCGCCGAGTTCGTGGCCCAGCACCCCGAACGCCACTGCGGGGTGGCCCTGTTGCCCGTCACCGCCGATCCGGCCGAGGTCGTCGCCGAGATCCACCGTGCCAAGGAGTCCGGGCTCGGCGCGCTGATGATCCCGTCCATGTGGGTGGACAAGGAGCCGTACCACGACCCGCGCTACGACCCGGTGTGGGCCGCCGCCGCCGAGACCGGGATGCCGGTGGTCACCCACTCCGGTGCCGCGCCGCGCCAGGAGTACGGCGACCACCTGGGGATCTACGTCTCCGAGGTCACCTGGTGGCCCGCCCGACCGCTGTGGTTCCTGCTCTGGTCCGGGGTCTTCGAGCGGCACCCGGGGCTGCGCTTCGGCGTCGCCGAGTCCGGCTGCTGGTGGCTGCCGAACCTGCTGTGGTTCATGGACCGGCTCTACCTCGGCGCGCACGGCGGCAAGAAGCTCTCTCCGTTCGCCGAACTGAAGCGCCCGCCCAGCGAGTACCTGGACCGCCAGGTGTTCGTCTGCGCCACCAACACCAAGCGGCGGGAGCTGGCCCAGCGCTACGAGATCGGCGTCGACAACATCCTGTGGGGCTCCGACTTCCCGCACCCGGAGGGCACCTGGCCCAACACGCGCGCGTGGCTGCGGAACACCTTCCACGACATCCCGGTGGCGGAGACCCGGCGGATGCTGGGGCTCGCGGCCGCCGAGGTCTTCGGATTCGACGTCCAGAAGCTGGACCCGATCGCCCGGCGGATCGGCCCCACCCCGGCCGACCTGGGGCAGCCCGCCGACCAGGCCGCGGTCGAGGCCTCCTGGGCCCGCTCGCGCGAGGTCGGCCGGCACTGGCTCACCGAGCACGACTTCCCCGTCCTGGGGGTGACGTCGTGACCGCCGGGGCGAACGAGCGCTACACGGTCATCTCCGCCGACTGCCACGCCGGCGCCGACCTGCTCGACTACAGGCCGTACCTGGAGAAGAAGCACCACGACGACTTCGACGCCTGGGCGGCCACGTACGTCAACCCGTACGAGGACCTGCTCGCCGACACCGCCGACCGCAACTGGAACTCGGGGCGCCGGCTCCGGGAGCTGGAGGCGGACGGCATCGTCGCCGAGGTCGTCTTCCCCAACACCATCCCGCCGTTCTTCCCCAAGGCCTCGCTGATGGCCCAGCCGCCGGGCCGGGCCGAGTACGAGCAGCGCTGGGCCGGGCTGCAGGCGCACAACCGCTGGCTCGCCGACTTCTGCGCGGACGCGCCGGGCCGCCGGGCGGGCGTGGCGCAGATCCTCCTCAACGACGTGGACGCGGCGGTCGCGGAGATCCGCCGCGCCCGCGAGGCCGGGCTCACCGGCGGCATCCTGCTGCCCGGCGTCCCGCCCGGTTCACCGGTGCCCGAGCTGTACGCGGAGGCGTACGACCCGATCTGGGCGGTCTGCGCCGAGCTCGACGTGCCGGTCAACCACCACGGGGGCTCGGCGTCGCCGCCGCTCGGCGACGAACCGGCCGCGCGGGCGGTGTTCATGGTGGAGACCACCTGGTTCTCGCACCGGGCGCTGTGGCACCTGATCTTCGGCGGCGCCTTCCGGCGCCACCCGGGGCTCAAGCTGGTCCTGACCGAGCAGGGCTCGGGCTGGATCCCGGGCGTGCTCGACATGCTGGACTACTACCACGGGCGTCTGGTGTCGGCGGCGACGAAGGCCGCCACGGCCGAGTCCAAGTTCGGCGCGGGGCTCGCCGAGTCCATGGGGAAGGGCCCGCGCGAGGTCTGGCGGGACAACTGCTTCGTCGGCGCGAGCTTCATGCGCCCGCACGAGGTGCCGCTGCGCGAGCGGATCGGCCTCGACAAGATCATGTGGGGCAGCGACTACCCCCATGACGAGGGCACGACGCCGTACTCCCGCGAAGGCCTCCGCATCGCCTACGCGGGCCTGCCGCGCGACGAGGTCGCCGCCATGGTCGGCGGCAACGCCGCCCGCGTGTACGGCTTCGACCTCGCCCACCTCGACACGCTGGCCGCCGTGCACGGCCCGACCGTCGAGGAGACCGCCGAACCGCTGAAGGAGGTGCCGGCGGGCGCGACGAGTCCCGCGTTCGCGCCGGGCGGGTCGGTCCGCGTGTGGTGACGCCCCGGGTGCGACCCTCCTGGGGTGACTGAAGTCCCCGCACACGACGAGGCCCACGGCGGCGGCCTCGGCTCCCGGCTCAACTGGCTCCGGGCCGCCGTGCTCGGAGCCAACGACGGAGTCGTCTCCACCGCGGGCCTCGTCGTCGGCGTCGCCGGCGCGTCCGACTCGCGGTCCGCGCTGCTCACCGCGGGCCTCGCCGGACTCCTCGCCGGCTCGATGTCGATGGCGGCGGGGGAGTACGTCTCCGTCTCCACCCAGCGCGACTCCGAGAAGGCCGCGCTCGCCGAGGAGCGCCGCGAGCTGCGCGAGCAGCCGGAGGCCGAACTCGCCGAACTCACCGCCCTCCTGGCCCGGCGCGGGCTGTCCCAGGACGTCGCCCGCGAGGCCGCCGTCCAGCTCACCGAACGCGACGCCCTGCGCGCCCACGCGCGCGTGGAGCTGGGCATCGACCCGGACGACCTGACCAACCCCTGGCACGCCGCCGGCGCCAGTTTCCTCGCCTTCACCGTCGGTGCCCTGCTCCCGCTCCTGGCGATCGTCCTGCCCCCGGCCGCCCACCGCCTCTGGATCACCGTCCTGTCGGTCCTCGCCGCCCTCGCCTTCACCGGCTGGTGGTCCGCCCGCCTCGGCGCCGCCCCACCCGCCCGCGCGGTGCTGCGCAACGTCGGCGGCGGTGCACTCGCGATGGCGGTGACGTACGCGGCGGGGTCGCTGCTGGGGGCGGCCGGGGTCTGACGGACCTGCCCGGGTCTTGTCGGAAGGTGCCGGCACCCCCCAGGCCGGCGGCACCGCGCCCGAGCCCGCCGCGTGAGCCGCGCCTCCCGCGTCCTGCTCGCGCCTTCCTCCTCGCCACCGGTGTCGCCGGACCGCCCCAGCTGCCCGCGCCCGACTTCTGGGTCATGCTGACCTACATCGCGGCGCAGTACCTGCTGACCGAGGGAGCCCTGCGCTCGATGTACGGTGAACGTCGTACAACCCTCTGAGCGCAGCTCAGCACAGCACAGCGAGGACCCATGCGCGCCACCACCATTCACGCCCCCTTCGACATGCGCGTGGAGGACGTGCCCGACCCGGTGATCCAGGACGCCACCGACGTCGTCGTCCGTGTGCTCCGCGCCTGCATCTGCGGCAGCGACCTGTGGGCCTACCGCGGCGAGTCCGCCCGGCAGCCCGGCCAGCGCATCGGCCACGAGTTCCTCGGCGTCGTGGAGGCGGCCGGCGCCGACGTCCGCGGCTTCCGGGCGGGCGACCTCGTCGTCGCGCCCTTCGTCTGGTCCGACGGCAGCTGCGACTACTGCGCCGAGGGCCTCCAGACCTCCTGCCCCAACGGCGGCTTCTGGGGCTCCGTCGGCTCCGACGGCGGCCAGGGCGAGGCCGTCCGCGTCCCGTACGCCGACGGCACCCTCGTCAAGCTGCCCGCCGAGGCCGCGGCCGACGACCGCCTGCTCACCGCACTGCTCGCGCTGTCCGACGTCATGGGCACCGGCCACCACGCCGCCCTCGGCGCCGGCGTGACCAGGGGCTCCACCGTCGCCGTCGTCGGCGATGGCGCCGTGGGCCTGTGCGGCGTGCTCGCCGCCAAGCGGCTGGGCGCCGAGCGGATCATCGCGCTCGGCCGGCACACCGCCCGCACCGACATCGCCCGCACCTTCGGCGCCACCGACGTCGTCGCCGAGCGCGGCGAGGCCGCCGAGGCCGCCGTGCGCGAGCTCACCGGCGGCCAGGGCGCCCACGCCGTCATCGAGGCCGTCGGCACCGAGCAGTCCATGCGCACCGCCGTGAACATCACCCGCGACGGCGGCTCCATCGGGTACGTCGGCGTCCCGCACGGCAGCGGCACCGGCCTCGACCTGTCCGTCATGTTCGACCGGAACATCGCCCTGCGCGGCGGCGTCGCCCCGGTCCGCGCCTACATCCCCGAGCTGCTCCCGGACGTCCTCGACGGGACGATCGACCCGTCCCCCGTCTTCGACGTCACCGTCGGCCTGGACGGCGTCCCCGGCGGCTACCGCGCGATGGACGAGCGGACCGCCCTGAAGGTCCTCGTCAAGCCGTGAGCCAGGCGGGGGCGTCCGCCCCCGCGACGCCCGGCGGGCGCGTCCAGCCCGTCGGGCCGCCCTCGTACGACACCGGTGACAGCGCGTGCCGCAGCCGGCCCAGCGGGCCCTGCGTCTGCGCGAGATACCGCTCCGGTTCGTACCGGGGGAGCGCGTGCGTCAGCCAGTGCCCGGTCTGGGCCAGCGCGAGCCGTACGAGCCGGGTGCCGCCGTCCCGGTCCTGCTCGGTCAGCGACCGCAGCACGGCAGCCGCCAGGAGATAGCCGGTGCCGTGGTCGAGGGCCTGCGCGGGCAGCGCGGCCGGCTCGGCAGCCGAGCCCTCCAGGGCCGCGATCCCGGTCGCCACCTGCACCAGACTGTCGAAGCCGCGCCGTTCTCCCCAGGGCCCGTAGTCGCCCCAGGCCGACAGCCGGGCGATCACCAGACCGGGCCGGTGCGGGTCGAAGCGGTCCAGGGCGCCCGGCCGGTAGCCGGTCACCAGCACGTCGGCCGCGTCGAGGAGTTCGTCGAAGGTGCGCCGGTCGGAGGGGCTGTCCAGGTCCAGGGCGGCCGTCCGCTTGCCGATGTCCGTGTCGGCGTGCTGGTCCGGCAGCTCCGGGTTGCCCGGCGGGTCGATCCGCAGGACGTCCGCGCCGAGCAGCGCGAACGTCCGGGTGGCGACCGGGCCGGCCAGCACCCGGGTCAGGTCGAGCACCCGCAGCGGCCCGCCCGCACGCCGCCGGGGCGCGGTCTCGTCGAGCCGCTCCCGGGTCAGCAGGGGGCGCGCCGCCACCTCCCGGCCCTGCTCGTGCGCCGCCCACTCCTCGGGCGTGCGCAGGGCCACCGCGAGGCCCCCGGCCGCGTACACCGCCGTCTCGACCTCGACCGCCTCGCGCTCGGCGATCGCCGCGGCCACGTCCTCCACGGAGTCGGCCGTGCCCAGGGCGGCGAGCAGGGCGGACCGGTGGTGCGGGTAGTTGGCGTGGGTGCGGACCCAGCCGTCGGCGGCCCGCCAGAAGCGCGACAGCGGCGCGAAGCTCACCGGGGCCCGGCCGTCCACCCGCAGATGCCGCTCGCTCACGAAGGCCGTGGCCACCGCCCCGTCGTCCACCCGGACCGGCCCCGCGGCCCCCGCCCGCTCCGCCGCGGCCAGCGAGCAGACCGCGACGGTCGCCCGTGCCAGGTCCATCACCGGAAGCCGCGCGGGCAGCAGCCCCGAGACCCCGCCGTACGCCACCCGGTCGAGCAGGGCGGGATCGCCGCCCAGGGCCGACCACAAGGACTCCGTACCCGTTCGCACTGTCGTGTTCATGGACCAACTATGAACCGCCCGTGGCACTCAGTGCCACGGGCGGTTCGGTCACGCGCGGATCCGGCTACTTGCGGACAGCGGCGAGCGCGTCCACGATGCCGGCCCCGTAGAAGCCGTTCTTCTTGTCGGCGCCTTCCTCGCACACCGCGTCGACGGTGCCGTTGCCGTCGATGTCGTACGGGTTGGTGCACGCGTGCTCGTCGGCCTGCGCGTACAGCAGCGCCTTGAGGGCAGCCGGGCTGGCCTTCGGGTGCGTCGACTTCAGCAGCGCGAGGACGCCCGCCACGTGCGGCGAGGCCATCGACGTGCCGGCCTTGTAGTTGTAGCCGCCGTTGACCGTGGTCGACAGGATGCGGCCGTTGACCGCCGGGGCGTCCGGGGTCTGGTACTCGGTGCGGTCGCCACCGGGCGCCGCCACGTCGATGACGTCGTAACCGTAGTTGGAGTACGACGCCTTCAGGCCCTTGGCGCCGGTCGCGGAGACCGTCACCACGCCCGGCAGCATGCCCGGGTAGTCGAAGCACTGCTTCGGGTCGATGACCCGGTCGCCCGGCGTGGTGTCGTTCGGGCTGCTGTTGTCGAGGATCGAGTCGGCCGCGAGGTCGAACTTCGAGTTGCCGGCCGCCGCGACGTTGACCGTGCCCTTGCGCTCCGCGTAGCGGGTGGCGCGGGTGACCGCCTCGATGAGGGCCTTCTGGTCCTCGTCGTTCTTGCAGGCGAACATCCACGGGTCGGTGTAGTAGCTGTTGTTCGTGACGTCGACACCGTGCTCGGCCGCCCACACGAAGCCGCAGACCACGGCCTCGGTGTAGAAGAAGCCGTCCGGGGTCGAGACCTTGATGCCCGCGAGCTTGACGCCCGGCGCGACGCCGGTGACGCCGATGCCGTTCTTGGCGGCGCCAATGGTGCCCGCCACGTGCGTGCCGTGGTCGCTCTCGCCCGCCTGGGGACGCCACGAGCCGGGGGTCGTGTCGGCCTTGCCGCTGACGCAGTTGGCGGAGGCGGCCGCGTCGAAGTTCGGCGCGAGGTCCGGGTGGGTGTCGTCCACGCCGGTGTCGATGATGCCGACGGTGACGTTCTTGCTGCCGAGGGTCTTCTGGTGGGCCTTGTCGGCCTTGATCGCCGGGAGGTCCCACTGCAGGGGCTCCAGCGGGTCCTGCTCGTCCGAGGCCGCGGCCGCGGCGGCCTTGATCTCGGCCGGGGTCAGCGCCTGGGCGCTCTCGCCGACGGAGTCGTCGGACTGCACGGTCAGCGGGGCCGTACGGGTCGCGCCGGCCGAGATCACGCCGCGCGCCTGGCGGATCGTCTTCGCGAACTCCGGGTTCTGCGAGTGGACGACGATGACGCCTATCTGGTCGTAGGACACGACCACCTCGCCGCCGGCGGCGGCTATCGCCTTCTTCACCGACGCGGCCGACCAGCGACCGTTGTCGACGTTGACCACGTACGACAGCTTCGGGCCGTTGGTGGCCACGGTCGCCGTCGGGGCATCGCTCAGTTCCGCGGCGGAGGCGGCGCCGGAGGGAAGGAAGCCGAGCGAGGCCGTGAGCGCGAGACCGGCCGGCAGAGCGAGTACTCGGCCGCGCCTCGATCCCAGATGAGCCATGGGTTCTCCACATCATCCGTATGTACTGTCCGCGCGCCGATTGCGCGTGAACAGGTGCATGACGAGTGAAGTTATCGCCGATCTTCCCCGGTCATCAATGAGTTGAGAAGACTTCATGAAGATCCGGGCAAAGAAATCCACCCGCGTGAACCACTTCGCCGCCGGCTCCGTGCCGTTGAGCAGGGGAGGAGCTCCGTTCCGGGCTCCGTTTCCCGCACCCCTGGTGAGGCCCCCCTTGACCATGCCGTCCGTCCCCGCGTCACGAGGAGAGTCCGTGGCTACCGAAGCACCGCCGCCGCCGAGAAACGGAACGGAGACCGACACCGGTCCCGTCCAGCCCACGACGGAGCAGTTCATCGAGGTCCAGGAAAGCGAGGAATTCGGCGAACTGCGCCGTACATACCGTTCCTTCGCCTTTCCGCTGACGATCGCCTTCATCGCCTGGTATCTGCTGTACGTACTGCTCTCCAACTACGCGGGCGATTTCATGGGGACCAAGGTGTTCGGCAACGTCAACGTGGCGCTCGTCCTCGGCCTCGGCCAGTTCGCCACGACGTTCCTCATCGCCTGGCTCTACTCGCGGCACGCGGCGAACCGCCTCGACCCGAAGGCCGACGCCATCAAGCACCGTATGGAGGCCGACGCATGAGCAGCACCTTCCAGGCGGTGGCCGTACCCCTCGCCGCCGGCAACGCCACCAGCGAGCACCGCCCCCTGATCATCACGCTCTTCGCGGCCTTCGTCGTCGCCACGCTCGTCATCACCGTGTGGGCCGGCCGGCAGACCCGCAGCGCCGCCGACTTCTACGCCGGCGGACGCCAGTTCACCGGCTTCCAGAACGGCCTGGCGATCTCCGGCGACTACATGTCCGCCGCGTCCTTCCTCGGCATCGCCGGAGCCATCGCCCTCTTCGGATACGACGGCTTCCTCTACTCGATCGGCTTCCTCGTCGCGTGGCTGGTCGCCCTGCTCCTGGTCGCCGAACCGCTGCGCAACTCCGGCCGGTTCACGATGGGCGACGTCCTCGCGTACCGGATGCGTCAGCGCCCCGTCAGGACCGCCGCCGGCACCTCCACCATCGTGGTCTCGATCTTCTACCTGCTCGCGCAGATGGCCGGCGCCGGCGTCCTGGTCTCGCTGCTGCTCGGCATCACCAGCGACGGCGGGAAGGTCGCCATCGTCGCCCTCGTCGGCATCCTGATGATCGTGTACGTGACCATCGGCGGCATGAAGGGCACCACCTGGGTGCAGATGGTCAAGGCCGTGCTGCTCATCGCCGGCACGCTCCTGATCACCTTCCTCATCCTGCTGAAGTTCCACTTCAACATCTCGGAGCTGCTCGGCGCGGCCGCCACCAACAGCGGCAAGGGCGACGCCTTCCTCAAGCCCGGTCTCAAGTACGGCGCCACCGGCACCTCGAAGCTGGACTTCCTGTCGCTCGGCATCGCGCTCGTCCTCGGCACGGCCGGCCTGCCGCACATCCTCATCCGCTTCTACACGGTGCCCACCGCCAAGGCCGCCCGTAAGTCCGTCAACTGGGCCATCGGCATCATCGGCGCCTTCTACCTGATGACGATCGTCCTCGGCTTCGGCGCCGCCGCCCTGCTGAAGAACACCGACATCATCGCCTCCAACAAGGCCGGCAACACCGCCGCCCCGCTCGCCGCCCTGGAGATCGGCGGCGGCTCGGACTCCACCGGCGGCGCGATCCTGCTCGCCGTGATCTCCGCCGTCGCCTTCGCCACCATCCTCGCCGTCGTCGCCGGCCTCACCCTGGCCTCGTCCTCGTCCTTCGCGCACGACATCTACGCCAACGTGATCCGGCGCGGGCAGGCCACCGAGAAGGAGGAGGTGCGGGCCGCCCGCTGGGCCACCGTCCTCATCGGCATCGTCTCCATCGCGCTCGGCGCCCTCGCCCGCGACCTCAACGTCGCCGGCCTGGTCGCCCTCGCCTTCGCGGTCGCCGCCTCCGCCAACCTGCCGACGATCCTCTACAGCCTCTTCTGGAAGCGGTTCACCACCCGTGGAGCGCTCTGGTCGATCTACGGCGGCCTGGTCTCCGCGGTCGTCCTGGTGCTGTTCTCGCCGGTCGTCTCCGGCAAGCCCACCTCGATGTTCAAGACCGTCGACTTCTACTGGTTCCCGCTGGAGAACCCCGGGATCGTCTCCATCCCGCTCGGCTTCCTGCTCGGCTGGCTCGGCACCGTCCTCTCCAAGGAGGAGCCGGACAAGGGCAAGTACGCGGAGCTGGAGGTCAAGTCCCTCACCGGCGTCGGAGCGCACTGAGTCGTATACGTTCCGCTTCGAACCACCGGCCGCGTCGTAGAGTTCTACGACGCGGCCGGTCCCGTCCTCGTGACAATCGGCCCGTGCACCGTGTCCGACGGGTCACGTAGGCTCGAACGAGAAGCGAACCGGAAGAAGGGGAGGGGGCCAAGTGCTCATCGACACCTATGGCCGCGTGGCCACCGACCTGCGGGTCTCCCTCACCGACCGGTGCAATCTGCGCTGCACGTACTGCATGCCGGAAGAGGGCCTGCAGTGGCTGGCCAAGCCCGACCTGCTCACCGACGACGAGATCGTCCGCCTGGTCCGGGTCGCCGTCACCGAGCTCGGCGTCACCGAGGTCCGCTTCACCGGCGGCGAGCCGCTGCTCCGCCCCGGCCTCGTCGGCATCGTCGAGCGCTGCGCCGCCCTGACCCCCCGCCCCCGGATGTCCCTGACCACCAACGGCATCGGGCTCAAGCGCACCGCCGCCGCCCTCGAGGCGGCCGGCCTCGACCGGGTCAACGTCTCCCTCGACACCCTGCGGCCCGATGTCTTCAAGACCCTCACCCGCCGTGACCGGCACCAGGACGTCATCGACGGCATGGCCGCCGCCCGCGAGGCAGGCCTCACCCCCGTCAAGATCAACGCGGTCCTGATGCCCGGGCTCAACGAGGACGAGGCCCCCGACCTGCTCGGCTGGGCCATGGAGCAGGGTTACGAGCTCCGCTTCATCGAGCAGATGCCGCTCGACGCCCAGCACGGCTGGAAGCGGGACGGCATGATCACCGCCGGGGACATCCTGGAGTCGCTGCGCACCCGCTTCGAGCTGACCCCCGAAGGCTCCGACGAGCGCGGCTCCGCCCCCGCCGAGCGCTGGGTCGTCGACGGCGGCCCGCACACGGTCGGCGTCATCGCCTCCGTCACCCGCCCCTTCTGCCGGGCCTGCGACCGCACCCGGCTCACCGCCGACGGCCAGGTGCGCACCTGCCTCTTCGCCACCGAGGAGACGGACCTGCGCGGGGCGCTCCGCTCCGAGGCGTCGGACGCGGAGATCGCCGGCATCTGGAAGAAGGCCATGTGGGGCAAGAAGGCCGGCTCGGGCCTGGACGACCCGAGCTTCCTCCAGCCCGAGCGCCCGATGTCAGCGATCGGCGGCTGAGTCCCACTCGCTCAGCAGGACGACGTCCTTCAGGAAACCCCGTACGCCCAGGAACTGGGAGAGGTGCTCGCGGTGCTCCTCGCACGCGAGCCAGGTCTTGCGCCGCTCGGGCGTGTGCAGTTTCGGGTTGTTCCAGGCGAGGACCCAGACGGCGTCGGCCCGGCACCCCTTCGCGGAACAGATCGGCTTCTCGTCACTCACCCGATCATTGTCCAGCAAGGGCGATGCCGAGCAGCCACGGGGGGAGCTGCCCGGCATCGGTCCGTCGCTCCGACGGGGGATGCGGAGCGCGTAGGCAGTATGTCACGGGGAATGGGGTGCGGTGCACCGGAACTTCATGATTGATCTGAGCATTTCTTGAGCTTCGCGCTCACGCTGCGTGATCGTTTCCGTCGTCCCGGCGTTCCGCATCGGCTTCCAGCTCGGGCCGCACCGGATGGGGGATGAAGCTGGAGGGAAGGGACGGCGCGGACTCGCGGCCCGCGTTGGCGATCACCACCGCGATGTAGGGCAGGACCGCCCCGGCCACGAGCGCCACGATGGCCACGTGCCGCTCCACGTTCCACAGCGCGACGGCGGCGATCACGGAGAGCGTGCGGATCGTCATCGACACGACGTACCGCCGCTGTCGGCCGCGGACGTCCTCGGCCAGGCCCTGCCGGGCGCCGGTGATCCGGAACACCTCGGTTCCGCCATGCTTCCGCATCACATTCCACCACCCACGATCCGTGCCGGACTCTCCCCGGTCCGTACCTGATTCCACGGTACGCCCGTCGTTCCCGGCGCAGCGGGGCGGGGCACGCACGGCGCCGTCCGGCATGCGCCGTACGGCCGATGCGCCGAGACCGGGCACACGGGCGCACGCGGAGTCCCTGACCGCCCACCGCCGACACACCGGAGGCCCGGTACGGCGCACCGCGCGCCTACCGGGCCTCCGGTCGTGCCCGCCCGGGGGCGGCCGTACGACGTCAGCCGGCGGCCAGTTCGATCGCGGCCAGGTTCTTCTTGCCCCGGCGCAGCACCAGCCAGCGGCCGTGCAGCAGCTCGTCCGCCGACACCTCGGCGTCCTCGGCGGTCACCTTGACGTTGTTCACGTAGGCGCCGCCCTCCTTCACCGTGCGACGGGCCGCCGACTTGCTCGGCGCGAGACCGACCTCGGCGAACAGGTCCACGACCTGGCCCAGCTCCGTCACCCGCGCGTGCGGCAGCTCGGACAGGGCCGCGGCCAGCGTCGCCGCGTCCAGGTCACCCAGCTCGCCCTGGCCGAAGAGCGCCTTGGAGGCGTCGATGACCGCCTGGCACTGCTCGGCGCCGTGCACCAGGGTCGTGAGCTCCTCGGCGAGGGCCCGCTGGGCCGTCCGCGCCTGCGGCCTCTCGGCCGTCAGGGCCTCCAGCTCCTCCAGCTCCGCGACGGACTTGAAGGAGAGGATCCGCATGTAGGTGGAGATGTCCCGGTCATCCACGTTCAGCCAGAACTGGTAGAACGCGTACGGCGTGGTCATCTCCGGGTCCAGCCAGACGGCGCCGCTCTCGGTCTTGCCGAACTTGGTGCCGTCCGCCTTCACCATCAGCGGCGTCGCCAGCGCGTGGACCTGCGCCTCCGGCTCCAGCTTGTGGATCAGGTCGAGCCCCGCCACCAGGTTGCCCCACTGGTCCGAGCCGCCCTGCTGGAGCGTGCAGCCGTGCCGCCGGTACAGCTCCAGGAAGTCCATGCCCTGCAGCAGCTGGTAGCTGAACTCGGTGTAGCTGATGCCCTGCTCGGACTCCAGGCGCCGGGCCACGGAGTCCTTGGTCAGCATCTTGTTGACCCGGAAGTGCTTGCCGATGTCCCGCAGGAACTCGATCGCCGACATTCCGGCGGTCCAGTCCAGGTTGTTCACCATGACCGCGGCGTTCTCGCCCTCGAAGGACAGGAACGGCTCGATCTGCGAACGCAGCCGGTTCACCCAGTTCGCGACCGTCTCCGGGTCGTTCAGGGTGCGCTCGGCGGTCGGCCGCGGGTCACCGATCTGGCCGGTGGCCCCGCCGACCAGCGCCAGCGGCCGATGCCCCGCCTGCTGGAGCCGGCGCACGGTGAGGACCTGCACCAGGTGACCCACGTGGAGGCTCGCCGCGGTCGGGTCGAAACCGCAATAGAACGTGACGGGACCGTCCGCGAGCGCCTTGCGCAGGGCCTCTTCGTCGGTGGACTGGGCGAAGAGCCCACGCCACTTCAGCTCGTCGACGATGTCCGTCACGTCGTCCGTCTCCTCGTGATGATCACTGGTGCGTACGGGAAAAAGTTGTCGCGATCAGTCTATGGGGGTCAGACCCCTTGGCTGACCGAGCTCATGTTGAAGTCCGGCACCCGCAGGGCCGGCATCGCGGCCCTGGTGAACCAGTCGCTCCACTCGCGCGGCAGCGTCTTCTCCGTGCGGCCCGCCTCGGTGGCCCGCGACAGCAGGTCGACCGGGGACTCGTTGAACCGGAAGTTGTTCACCGCGCCGACCACCTCGCCGTTCTCGACGAGGTAGACGCCGTCCCGGGTCAGCCCGGTGAGCAGCAGCGTCGCCGGGTCGACCTCGCGGATGTACCAGAGGCAGGTGAGCAGCAGGCCGCGCTCCGTGGCCGAGACCATCTCCTCCAGGGACCGCTCCCCGCCGCCCTCCAGGATCAGGTTCCCCGCTCCCGGGGCCACGGGCAGGCCGGTGAGCCCCGCGGTGTGCCGCGTGGTGACCAGGTGGGCCAGCTTCCCGTCCCGTACCCAGTCCACGGGGGAGATCGGCAGGCCGTTGTCGAAGACGGAGGAGTCGTCGCCCGAGGAGTGCGCGATCACGAACGGAGAGGACTCGAGACCCGGCTCGTGCGGGTCGCTGCGCAGGGTCAGCGGCAGCGGCGAGAGCGTCTCGCCGATCCGGGTGCCGCCGCCGGGCTTGGAGAAGACCGTCCGGCCCTCCACCGCGTCCCGGGCCGTCGCGGACCACATCTGGTAGATCAGCAGGTCGGCGACGGCGGTCGGCGGCAGCAGCGTCTCGTACCGTCCGGCCGGCAGCTCGATCCGCCGCTCCGCCCAGCCGAGCCGGGTGGCGAGATCGGCGTCCAGCGCCGCCGGGTCGACGTCCTTGAAGTCCCGGGTCGAGCGCCCCGCCCACGCGGAGCGGCTGCGGTCCGGCGACTTGGCGTTGAGCTCCAGGGTGCCGTTCGGCTGGTCGTGGCGCAGCCGCAGCCCGGTCGACGTGCCCAGGTAGCTGGACGTCAGCTCGTGGTTGGCGAACCCGTACAACTCGCGGCCGCCGGAACGGGCCCGGGCGAAGGCCTCGCCGAGGGCCGGCGCGAAGGCGTCGAAGACGGCGGAGGAGGTCTCCGCCGGGGCGTCGGTGAAGTCGGGCGACGTGGCCACGCCGTCCACCAGCGGCTGGGCGTCCTCGGCGGGGCCCGCGGCCCGCGCAGCGGCCTCGGCGGCCCGCACCAGCGGCTCCAGGTCGTCGGCGGTCACCGCCGATCGCGAGACCACACCGGAGGCGGTGCCCTGGGCGCCGTCCACGGTGGCGATCACCGTCAGCTGCCGGCCCCGGGTGACCCCGTTGGTGGTGAGCGCGTTCCCGGCCCAGCGCAGATTGGCCGAGGACTGCTCGTCGGCGATGACGGCACACCCGTCGGCGCGGGACAGCTCCAGGGCCCGCTCGACGATCTCGTACGGCTTGCTGACGCGGCTCATCGACCGGCCTCCTGCGTCGTGTTCAGAATGTTGACGCCCCGGAACAGGGCGGAAGGGCAGCCGTGCGAGACCGCGGCGACCTGGCCCGGCTGGGCCTTGCCGCAGTTGAACGCGCCGCCGAGGACGTACGTCTGGGGCCCGCCGACCTGCTCCATGGAGCCCCAGAAATCCGTGGTCGTCGCCTGGTAGGCGACGTCCCGCAGCTGGCCGGCCAGGCGCCCGTTCTCGATGCGGAAGAAGCGCTGGCCGGTGAACTGGAAGTTGTAGCGCTGCATGTCGATCGACCAGGAACGGTCGCCGACCACGTAGATGCCCCGCTCCACGCCGCCGATCAGGTCCTCCGTGGAGAGCCCGCCCGGGTCCGGCTGCAGCGACACGTTCGCCATCCGCTGCACCGGCACGTGGGCGGGGGAGTCGGCGAAGGCGCAGCCGTTGGAGCGCCCGAGGCCGGTCAGCTTCGCGATCCGGCGGTCCAGCTGGTAGCCGACGAGCGTGCCGTCCTTCACCAGGTCCCAGGACTGCGCCTCGACGCCCTCGTCGTCGTAGCCGATGGTCGCGAGCCCGTGCTCGGCGGTCCGGTCGCCCGTCACGTTCATGATCGAGGAGCCGTACGCCAGCTTGCCCAGCTGGTCGAAGGTGGCGAAGGAGGTGCCCGCGTAGGCCGCCTCGTAGCCGAGCGCACGGTCCAGCTCGGTGGCGTGGCCGATCGACTCGTGGATGGTCAGCCACAGGTTGGAGGGGTCGACCACCAGGTCGTAGCGCCCGGCCTCGACGCTCGGCGCCCGCATCTTCTCGGCGAGCAGGGCCGGGATCTCCTCCAGCTCCTTGTCCCAGTCCCAGCCGGTCCCGGTCAGGTACTCCCAGCCGCGCCCCACCGGCGGCGCGATCGTCCGCATCGAGTCGAACTCGCCGGTCGTCCCGTCCACGGCGACCGCGGTGAACTGCGGGTGGAGCCGTACGCGCTGCTGGGTGGTGACGGTGCCCGCCGTGTCCGCGTAGAACTTGTTCTCGAAGACCGTCAGCAGCGAGGCGTCCACGTGCGCCACGCCCTCCGCCGCCAGCAGCCGCGCGCTCCACTCGGCGAGCAGCCCGCTCTTCTCCTCGGCGGAGACGGTGAACGGGTCGATCTCGTACGAGGAGATCCACACCTTGTCCGCGTGCACCGGCTCGTCGGCGAGCTCCACGCGCCCCCAAGGACTCCCAGGGGGTGCCCCCACGTCCGACCCGGCCGCCGCGATCACCTTCGCCGAGAGCTTCGCCATGGCCACCGCCTGCGAGGCGACCCGCGCGGCACCGTCCATGGTCAGGTCGACGCCGGAGGCGAAGCCCCAGGCCCCGCCGTGCACCACGCGCACCGCGTAGCCGAGGTCGGTGGTGTCGGAGGAACCCGACGGCTTGGCGTCCCGCAGCCGCCACGCGGCGCTGCGCACCCGCTCCAGGCGGAAGTCGGCGTGCTCGGCGCCGAGCGCCCGCGCCCGCGCGAGCGCCGCGTCGGCCAGTGCCCGCAACGGGAGCTGGGTGAAGGCTTCGTCGAGGGAATGCGGCCCAGATTGCACAGCTGTCTCCTGTCGTGTGAGACCGGTCGCCCCCGATCATGTCGTGCTTTCGGCCGCGATGCCCAGACCTTTCTGTAGGGACCCGACAGTGACATCCGTACGCCACTGTCAGGGCCCGATTCTCCGTATCGCGGAAGGGACCGATAGGTTTTCGACGTACCAGACCGCTTATCGAAAGGGTGATCCGTTGAGCCGCTCGGTTCTCGTCACCGGAGGCAACCGGGGCATCGGCCTCGCCATCGCCCGCGCGTTCGCCGAGGCAGGCGACAAGGTCGCGTTCACGTACCGCTCCGGCGAGCCGCCGGTCGCCCTGACCGATCTCGGTTGCCTGGCCGTCAAGTGCGACATCACCGACGGCGAGCAGGTGGATCAGGCGTACAAGGAGATCGAGGAGCAGCACGGTCCGGTGGAGGTCCTCGTGGCCAACGCCGGCGTGACCAAGGACCAGCTCCTCATGCGCATGTCCGAGGAGGACTTCACGTCCGTCCTCGACACCAACCTCACCGGCACCTTCCGGGTCGTGAAGCGCGCCAACCGCGGCATGCTGCGCGCCAAGAAGGGCCGCGTCGTGCTGATCTCCTCGGTCGTGGGTCTGCTCGGTTCCGCGGGTCAGGCGAACTACGCCGCCTCGAAGGCCGGCCTGGTCGGTTTCGCGCGATCCCTCGCCCGGGAGCTCGGCTCGCGCAACATCACCTTCAACGTCGTCGCGCCCGGCTTCGTCGACACCGACATGACCGCCGTGCTGACCGACGAGCAGCGCGCCGGCATCGTGTCCCAGGTGCCGCTGGCCCGTTACGCGCAGCCGGAGGAGATCGCCGCCGCGGTGAAGTTCCTCGCCTCCGACGACGCCTCGTACATCACTGGAGCCGTCATCCCGGTTGACGGCGGATTGGGCATGGGTCACTGATCACATGAGCGGAATTCTCGAGGGCAAGCGCATCCTGATCACCGGTGTGCTGATGGAGTCCTCCATCGCCTTCCACGCCGCGAAGCTGGCCCAGGAGCAGGGTGCGGAGATCATCCTCACCGCCTGGCCCCGGCCCACGCTGACCGAGCGCATCGCCAAGAAGCTCCCCAAGCCCGAGAACGTGAAGGTCCTGGAGCTCGACGTCTCCAACGACGAGCACCTCGCGCGCCTCGAGGGCCAGGTCCGCGAGCACCTGGGCGACCGCATCGACGGTGTCGTGCACTCCATCGGCTTCGCGCCGCAGGACGCGCTCGGCGGCAACTTCCTCAACACGCCGTTCGAGTCGGTCGCGACCGCCATGCACGTCTCGGCCTTCTCGCTGAAGTCCCTGACGATGGCGCTGCTGCCGCTGATGAGCGAGGGCGGCTCGGTCGTCGGCCTCACCTTCGACGCGAAGTTCGCCTGGCCGCAGTACGACTGGATGGGCCCGGCCAAGGCCGCCCTGGAGGCCACCAGCCGCTACATGGCCCGCGACCTGGGCAAGCAGGACATCCGCTGCAACCTGGTCTCGGCCGGTCCGCTCGGCTCGATGGCCGCGAAGTCCATCCCCGGCTTCTCCGAGCTGGCGAGCGTCTGGGACAGCCGCTCCCCGCTGCAGTGGGACCTGTCCGACCCGGAGCCGGCCGGCCGTGCCATCGTGGCGCTGCTCTCCGACTGGTTCCCGAAGACGACCGGCGAGATCGTCCACGTGGACGGCGGCCTGCACGCCATCGGCGCGTAAGCGTCCCGGGCAGTTGTACGAAGGGCCGGGCGCCCGCCATCACGGCGGGCGCCCGGCCCTTGTCGTTCCCGGGGTCCGCCGTCCCGACTCGAAAAGTCTGGCGAACAACCCCAGACTGGGTCAGAGCGTGACATTCCGGCTACTGATGGGGAGGAGGTACGGGTATGCCCGCGCCGCACTTCAGGGCCCCCGCGTTCGTCTCGGCCGCCGCGCTCCTCGCGGGCCTGGCGGGCCTCGCCGTGGCCGCCGAGGTCCGTGCCGCCCCCGCCCCCGCCGCGGACGCCACCACGGGCGCGGCGTACGCCCCCGGGGCCGGATCGGACGAGAACGTCGGCGCCTCCTGCCGCACCCTCGTCCAGGGCTCCGTCGTCACCGCCCACTGCCAGAACCCGTACCCCCGCACCGACCGAGTCCGCCTCCACGTGGAGTGCGACCGCTGGTGGGACATAGACAGCGACAGCGCCCCGGTCGAGGTCGGCCCCGCCGACTACGCCCAGGTCACCGGACGCTGCTGGAAAGAGGTCCGCTCGGCCTGGATCACCCACGAGCCGGCGGCGCAGGGCTCCTGAGGCGCGGTCGGTCAGGGCTTCTGGGGCGCGGTCGGCTCCGGGCTCCTGAGGCACAGGAACGGATAGCTCGCCGCCTCCGTCGCCGCCCGCTCGGCGTCGCCCGCGCGGATCGCCTCCACCAGGCGCGCGTGGTCCATGTGGTTCTCCGGCCGCAGCTCCCGGCCCACGTCGCCGCGCAGCCACTCGCGCAGGACGTGCCCCAGGTCCGCGTAGAGCTCGGTGAGCACGTCGTTGTGCGAGGCCACCACCACCGCGTGGTGGAAGACCGCGTCCGCCGTCACGAACGCCTCGGCGTCCCCCGACCGCCACGCCTCCTCGCGCTTCAGGAGCAGGGCGTCCAGCTGCTTCATGTCCCGGTCGGTGCGGCGCTGGGCGGCGAGCCGGGCCGCCGAGGACTCCAGGGTGGAGCGCAGCTCCGCCACGTCCCGGGGGTCGGAGCCGGCGAACCGCCGGTGCATGACCCCGGCCAGCTCGCTCGTCGCCACGACGTACGTGCCGGAGCCCTGCCGGATGTCGAGGAGGCCGTTGTGCGCGAGCGCGCGGACCGCCTCGCGCACGGTGTTGCGGGCGACGCCCAGTTGTTCGACGAGCTCCGGCTCCGTCGGGATCCGCGAGCCCACCGGCCATTCGCCGGACGTGATCTGGTTCCGCAGCTCGGCGATCACCTGATCGGAGAGCCCGGTACGCCGGGGGTGGCCGAGCGCCATGGCCGCACCTTTCGTTCGTTTCTCGGGCGGCCGGGACGAGGTGACGGCCGCGAAGATCGATTGTTCGAGATTGGACAACCAATCATCCCATGATTCTATGATGACCCCATGCCTGACGAGCCGCAGACCCTCGACCCCGCCACGAAGCAGCCCGGCCACGTCGCGAGAACGGCCGGGTCCTCCGCCCCCGCGGGACCCGCCCGCTGGGTCACCCGGCTCGTCGTCGTCGGACTCGTCCTCGCCGCCCTCAACCTGCGCCCCGCCATCACCAGCCTCGGCGCGCTGCTCGAAGAGGTCAGCGAGAGCCTCCGCATGAGCGGCACCGTGGCCGGCGTCCTCACCTCCGTGCCGCCGCTGTGCTTCGCCGTCTTCGGCATCGCCGCCCCCCGCCTCGCCCGCCGCTTCGGCCCCGCCACCGTGGTTTGCGCCGGCATGGCCGCGATCTTCGCCGGCCTGCTGCTGCGCCCCTTCGCGGGCGGCACGGCGGGCTTCCTCGCCGCCAGCGCCCTCGCCCTCATGGGCATCGCGCTCAGCAACGTCCTCATGCCCGTCCTGGTCAAGAAGTACTTCCCCGACCGCATCGGCAGCATGACCGGCCTCTACTCGATGGCCCTCGCCCTGGGCACCTCCGTGGCGGCCGCCGCGACCGTCCCCATGACCGAGGCCCTCGGCGGCAGTTGGCGGCTGGGCCTCGGCATCTGGGCGGCCCTCGCCGCCGTCGCCGTCCTCCCCTGGCTCCCGCTGCTCCGCGGCCGCGCCGCCGCGGCGGGCACGGGCCCCGACTCGGGCGCCCGTGCGGGCACCGGCTCCGGCGCGGGTACGCGTACGGCCGGGGGCACGGGCACGGGCGGAGGAACGCGTACGGCCGGGGGAGCGCGTACGGCCGGGGGACCGCGTACGGCCGGGGGAGCGGCCTCCGCCGCCGAGCCCGCCGCCGCGCCCAAGGTCACCCGTAGCCGCACCGCCTGGGCCCTCGCCGCCTTCTTCGGCCTCCAGGCCACCGGCGCCTACATCACCATGGGCTGGATGCCGCAGATCTTCCGCGACGCCGGCGTCCCCGCCTCGACCGCGGGCGTGCTCCTCGCCGTCACCATGGTCATGGGCGTGCCGCTCGCCTTCGTCATCCCCGGCCTCGCCACCCGCCTGAAGAACCAGGGCCCCATCGTCGTCGCCCTCGGCCTGTGCGGCCTCACCGGCTACACCGGCCTCTTCCTCGCCCCGGCGGGCGGAGCCTGGATCTGGGCCGTGCTCCTGGGCGTCTCCAACTGCTCCTTCCCGCTCGCCCTCACCATGATCGGGATGCGGTCGCGCACCGGCGCCGGCGTCGTGAGGCTGTCCGCCTTCGCGCAGAGCGCCGGCTACCTGATCTCCATCCCCGGACCGCTCCTCGTCGGCGTCCTCTACCAGCACAGCGGCGGCTGGGGGCTGCCCATCGTCCTCATGGGCGGCCTGATGATCCCCCAGATGATCGTGGGCAGCCTGGCGGGCAGGGACCGCGTCGTCGAGGACGAATGCTGAGATGCGAGACTGATCCCATGCCCGTACTCGAACCGAACCCCCCGAACGGCCAGAAGAAGCTCCTCATCGTCTTCGGCGCGATGATCGGCATCACCGTCGTCATCGGCATCATCGCCTCCATCGCCTCGCCCTGAGCCCGGCGCGGTAGGGCTGTCCCCCCCGTCCCCTAGGGGGCGGGTATCAGGGTGAAGTGGGTGGATCACCTGATGGGCCGGAAGGTCCGCGCTCCGTACGGTGGAATCACCGAAGCAGAACCGGAGATCCCATCCCACGGAGGCGGCCATGACGGCGCGAACCCCCACCGGCGCCCAGGCGGTCCGGACGGCCCCGACGATGTACTCCGGTGTCGACACCCGGCTGCCCTGGTGGGCGCTCACCCTGCCGGTGGCCGCCTTCATCGCCCTCTTCCTCCTCATCACGGGACCGGGAGACGCCCAGGCACTGGGCGGTGAGGCAGGGCTGGGACGCGTTCTGGAGCAGGTCCAGCAAACGCTCTCACTCTGAGTCGGGTCCGCCCGATCCGTGCGAAGCTGTGGTACATGAGCGTCGACACACCCCGCAGGATCGTGCTGCTCCGACACGCCAAGGCGGACTGGCCCCAGACCTCCGACCACGAGCGCCCGCTCGCCGAGCGCGGCCGTACGGACGCCCCCGTCGCGGGCCGCAGGCTCGCCGACACCGGCATCGCCTTCGACCTGGCCCTCTGCTCGACCGCCGTCCGGACCCGGGAGACCTGGAAGCTCGCCGTGCAGGAGCTGCCCGAGCGCCCCAGGACCGTCTACGAGGAGCGGATCTACGAGGCCTCGCCGGGCGAGCTCATCGCCGTGATCAACGAGACGCCCGAGGACGTGCGGGACCTCCTGCTCATCGGCCACAACCCCGGGATGCACGGCCTCGCCGACGTCCTCGCCGGTGACTCCGAGGGCGACAGTCTCGTCCGGATGAACCGGGCCGGCTTCCCGACCTCCGCCTTCGCCGTGCTGACCGTCAACGGCTCCTGGAAGTCCGTCGAGCCCGGCGTGGCCACCCTCGTCGACTTCTGGACCCCGCGCGCCTGAGCCGTCCGCTCGCGCTCGTGCGCGGGTGCCCGCCGCCCGGCCGCGGTGCCACCCGGCGCGCGGAAGGGCCCGGCCGTCACCCGACGGCCGGGCCCTTCCGCGTACCGGTCAGTGCAGCAGCTCGCCCGTGCCGCCGTCCGCCGCCTCGACCTCCTCGCGGGTGATGCCCAGCAGGTAGAGGACGGTGTCCAGGAACGGCACGTTGACCGCCGTGTCCGCGGCCCGCCGCACCACCGGCTTGGCGTTGAACGCCACCCCGAGACCGGCCGCGTTCAGCATGTCCAGGTCGTTGGCGCCGTCGCCGATCGCGACCGTCTGCTCCAGCGGCACCCCGGCCTCCTCGGCGAACCTGCGCAGCAGCCGTGCCTTGCCCGCGCGGTCCACGATCATCCCGGTGACCCGGCCGGTCAGCTTGCCGTCCACGATCTCCAGGGTGTTCGCCTGGGCGAAGTCGAGCCCCAGCTGCTCCTTGAGGTCGTCGGTGACCTGGGTGAAGCCGCCGGAGACGATGCCCACCTGGTAGCCGAGCCGCTTGAGCGTCCGGATCAGGGTGCGCGCCCCCGGGGTCAGCCGCACCTCGTCGCGGACCTTGTCCACCACCGACGCGTCGAGACCCGCCAGCAGCTCCACCCGGGCGTGCAGCGACTGCTCGAAGTCCAGCTCGCCGCGCATGGCCGCCGCCGTCACCTCGGCGACCTTGTCCTCGCAGCCGGCGTGCGCCGCGAACAGCTCGATGACCTCGTCCTGGATGAGCGTCGAGTCGACGTCCATGACCACGAGCCGCTGGGCCCGCCGGTGCAGTCCGGCGGAGACCACGGCCACGTCGACGCCGACCGAGTGCGCCTCGGTGGCGAGGGCGGTGCGCAGCGGTTCGGTCTCACAGCCCGAGACGGCGAACTCGACCGCCGTCACCGGGTACTTGGCCAGGCGGAAGATACGGTCGATGTTGCCGCCGACCTCGGCGATCCTGGCCGCTATGGCCGCCGTCTGCTCGGCGGTCAGCGGGTGGCCGAGCACGGTCACGTGCGAGCGTCCCTCACCGCGCGGACGGTTGTCGCCCGTGCCCGAGATGATCTCGGCCTGCAGCTTCATGGACTCGGCCCAGCTGTGCACGGTCGCGCGCAGCTCGCCCTGGGGGGCGACGGTCGGCTCGGTGACGAGCGCGCACAGGACGAGCCGGCCGCGGGACACGACCTGCTCGATGTCCACGACGTCGACCGAGAAGGCGGCGAGGGTGTCGAAGAGTCCGGCGGTGATCCCGGGACGGTCCTTCCCGAAGATCTTGACGAGAAGAGTGGGAACGTCCGCGGTGGGAACGTCCGATGTCTGCGATGCGCTCATGGTGCTTCCACCGTATCGGGCACCGGGTGCCACCCGACTCCCCGTCCCGACTGACGGACACCCGCCTGGCCCCGGACGTGCCACGTACGGGTGCTCCGCGCGGGCATACGCAAGCTCTTCACGCGGCCCGACTTTCGGATACGGGCCGGGGCCTGAAATAGTTCCCCCGGATGTTCACCATCCCTGGGCTCCCGAAGACGGGGGTGCATCGGGGGACAAGTAGTGGGGCATGGAGTGCCAGAACTCGTACTGGAATTGAATGGAAGGACCTGGACCCTCGATCCGTCCAGGTCGTACACCCTGGGCCGTGATCCCCAGGGCGACCTGGTGATCGACGACGCCAGGGTCTCGTGGCGGCATGCCACCATCAGCTGGGGCGGCCGGAGTTGGGTCATCGAGGACCACGGCTCCACCAACGGCACGTTCGTACAGGGCCAGCGGGTCCACCAGGTGGAGATCGGTCCGGGCTCGGCCGTCCACCTCGGCAACGCGACCGACGGCCCGCGGCTGAATCTCGCCGCCACCGGTGCGCCCGCGGCGCAGCAGGCCGTCCCGCAGCAGCAGCCGGCGCCGCACGCCGCGCAGCAGCCCGCGCACCTCGGGGTGCACCAGGAGGTCACCCACCAGGGCCCGCCGCAGCAGCAGGCCTGGAAGCAGCAGGCGCCGCAGCAGGGCCAGGCCCCGCAGGCGGTTCCGCACCAGCAGCCGCACCAGGGGCCGCCGCAGGTCCCGCACCAGCAGGCCGGCCCGCAGGGCGCCTACCCGGTCCACGGCGACCGCAGCCCCACGACCTTCCACCAGCTGAACCTCGGCCGGGTGATGCGCATCGGCCGTGCGCTGGAGAACGAGCTGGTCGTCTCGGACCTCCAGGTCTCGCGTCTGCACGCGGAGTTCCACGCGACGCCCGACGGGCGCTTCGAGATCCGCGACCTGGGCTCGCACAACGGCACCTACGTCAACGGTCAGCCGATCGCCAAGAACGGCACCGTGCTCATCGGCCCCAACGACATCGTCGGTGTCGGCCACTCGACCTTCCGGATCGTCGGCAACCAGCTCGAGGAGTTCGTCGACACCGGCGAGGTCTCCTTCTCCGCGCGCCACCTCACGGTCACCGTCGACGGCGGCAAGCAGATCCTCAAGGACGTCACCTTCGGCGTCCCCGAGAAGTCGCTCATCGGCGTGATCGGCCCCTCCGGCTCCGGCAAGTCGACCCTCCTCAAGGCGCTCACCGGTTACCGGCCCGCCGACCAGGGTGACGTCCTGTACGACAACCGCAGCCTCTACAAGCAGTTCGCCGAGCTGCGCCAGCGCATCGGTCTGGTCCCGCAGGACGACATCCTGCACAAGGAGCTGACCGTCCAGAAGGCGCTGCGCTACGCGGCCAAGCTCCGCTTCCCCGGCGACACCGCGGAGGCCGAGCGCGAGGCCCGGATCGGCGAGGTGCTGCGCGAGCTGAAGCTCGACATCCACAAGGAGAAGAAGGTCACCTCGCTCTCCGGCGGCCAGCGCAAGCGCGTCTCGGTCGCCCTGGAGCTGCTGACCAAGCCCTCGCTGATCTTCCTGGACGAGCCGACCTCCGGCCTCGACCCGGGTATGGACCGCGACGTCATGCAGCTGCTGCGCGGCCTCGCCGACGACGGCCGCACGGTCCTCGTCGTCACCCACTCGGTGGCGGAGCTGGGCCTGTGCGACAAGCTGCTCGTGATGGCGCCCGGCGGCTCGGTGGCGTACTTCGGTCCGCCGGAGGAGGCGCTGAACTTCTTCGGCTACTCCACCTGGGCCGACGTGTTCTCCGCGTTCGAGAACTACCGCGACTACGACTGGGCGGGCCGCTGGAAGGGCTCGCAGCACTACCAGATGTACGCGGCGGAGATCGACGCCGTCGCCGCCCAGCCGGTCCAGCTGCCGCAGCAGGCCCAGCAGGCGCTGGCCCGCCCGCCCAAGCCGCAGGGCTGGGGCTCGCAGCTGTGGACCCTGATCCGCCGCTACGTGTCGGTGATCGCCTCGGACAAGGGCTTCCTCGCCCTGATGGTGATCCTGCCGGCGGTCCTCGGCGCGGTCTCGGTGGTCATCCCCGCCGACTTCGGTCTCGGCCGGCCCACGCCGCCGTCCCGCTTCAACGGCGACGCCGGCACGATCATGCTGATCCTCGCGGTCGGCATGTGCTTCTCGGGTGCGGCCAACTCCGTACGAGAGCTGATCAAGGAACGGGTCATCTACGAGCGGGAGCGCGCCACCGGCCTGTCCCGCTCCGCGTACCTGATGTCCAAGGTCATCGTGCTCGGCGTGATCACCGCCTTCCAGGGCGTGATCATCTGCGGCATCGGCTTCTCCACCCGTGAGCTGCCCGCAGAGGGCCTGTTCATGCCGCCGGCGGTCGAGCTCTGCGTGCAGGTCATCGCGCTCGGCCTGACCTCGATGATGGTGGGCCTGGTCATCTCCGCCCTGGTGAAGACCGCCGAGAAGACCATGCCACTGCTGGTCATGTTCGCGATCATCCAGGTCGTGTTCACCGGCATCCTCTTCCAGGTCTACGGCTCGCCCGGCCTGGAGCAGTTCGCCTGGCTGATGCCCTCCCGCTGGGGCATCGCCGGCGCCGGCACCACGCTCGACCTGGCGCACCTCATGCCGCCGTGGGACCACAAGAACCCCGGCAACACCGACGCGCTGTGGGAGCACACCGTCGGCCAGTGGAGCCTCGACCTCGGCATCCAGCTGCTCATGGCCACGGTCTGCTGCGTCCTCGTGGCGCGGCTGCTGCGCCGCCACGAGCCGGAGGTCATGCGCAAGTAGGCACGGCTCGCCGAGCCGTACGACGCCCGAGGGCGGCACCCCTGCACGGGGTGCCGCCCTTCGGCGTGTCCGAGGCGACTCAGTACGCGCTGTTGACGTTGTCGATCGAGCCGTAGCGGTCGGCCGCGTAGTTGCAGGCGGCGACGATGTTGGCGACCGGGTCGTACTGGTCGAACTTGGTACCGGCGATGTGGTACGCCTTGAAGGTCGGGTAGATGACCTGCAGCAGACCCTTGGACGGGACGCCGTTGATGGCGTTGATGTCCCAGTTGTTGATCGCGTAGGGGTTGCCGCTGGACTCGCGCATCACGTTCTTGTAGATGCCGTGGTAGGTGCCCGGGATGTCGTGCTTGTCCATGATGAACAGCGCCTCGCGGATCCAGCCGTCGAGGTTGTTCGCGAAGACCGGCTTGCGGGCGGCGGCGCGGCTCGCGGCCGCCTTCGCCTCGGCGCGCTTCTTGGCGTCGGCCTTCGCCTTGGCCGCGGCCTTCGCCTTGGCGTCGGCCTTGGCCTTCGCGGCGGCCTTGGCCTTGGCGTCCGCCTTGGCCTTCGCGGCGGCGGCAGCGGCCTTGGCCTTGGCGTCGGCCTCCTGCTGCGCCTTGAGGGCGAAGGCGGAGCTCTGCTCGGCAAGGCCGGCGGCGAGCGCCTTGGCCTGCGGGCTGTTCGCGTCGTACGACCACGCGACCTGCTGGGGGTGCGCGAGGGCCTGGGGCTCGGTCTCGGTGGAGCCACCGTTGCCCTGGACGAGAGAGAAGCCGAGCGCTGCGGCGCTCAGAGCGGCGACGCCGGCGATCGTGGCCTTGTGGGTCTTCTTCAGACCACGACTGTGGCCAGGGGTGTTCGCAGACATGCAGGACTACCTCTTCGAATCGCTGGGGGTCGCTCAGGCCGGGGCGGCGCTGCGCCTGCTCGGCGGCGACGGACGCAATTCTTAGCGGCAGCAAAATCCCGTGGCAAAGGTGTGACGTACGATCCCCGGTAGTGGATCAGGGGTCGCACGACGAGGCCGCCGAACCGGTCCGTGACCAGTTCTGGCGGCCCTCATCTGCCCTTTATCTGTCCACTAGGGGGATTCGTAAGTGACGTGCGCCCTATGCGCGGGCTCACATCGGGCCCGTAACGGTCTCACCCGACGTTGCATCAGTGATGCGCACAGTGAGGACCCTCCTCCGGGAGGATGAGGTGGACGTCCCCGAACTCGTGCCAGAGGTAGCGCTCCCGCACCGCCTCGGCGTACGCCCGCCGCAGCGCGGGCCGCCCCGCCACCGCCTCCAGCATCAGCAGATGCGAGGCCGCCGGCTCGTGCAGCCCGGTCAGCAGCCCGTCCACCACCCGCACCCCCCGCTCCGGCGTGACGACGAGATCCGTCCACCCCGAGGCGGCCCGCACCACCCCCTCGTCGGCTGCCGACTCCAGCGCCCGCACGGCCGTCGTGCCCACCGCCATGACCCGCCCCCCGCCCGCCCGCGCCGCGTTCACCAGCCACGCGGTCGCCGCCGGCACCGCGAAGCGCTCCGGGTACGGCGGCTCGTGCGCCTCCGTCGACGCCACCCCCGTGTGCAGCACCACCGGGGCGAACTGCACCCCACGGCGCACCAGGTCCGCCACCAGCCGCGCCGTGAACGGACGCCCCGCGCTCGGCATCTCCGCCGAGCCCGCCCCGTCCGGCGACGGCAGCGCGAACACCGTCCGGTACGCGGCCACGGGCTGGTCCCGCTCCGTATAGGCGTAACGGATCGGCCGCCCGTACCGGGCCAGCAGCCCCGGCACCTGCGTGTCCGGCCGCGCCCACCACAGCCGCGCCGCCCCCGGCGCCAGCGGTTCCTCGAGGACCAGCCGCGCCCCGCCCGGCAGCCGCACCACCGCCCCCACGGGCCCGCCCGGCCGCGGCCGGGTCGTCCCGGCCCCGACCGGCTCCCGCAGCTCCACCGCCCACCGGCCGTCGTCACCCCGCGTCGAGAAGTGCACGACCACCGGCTCCCCTCCCGGCTCCGCGCCCAGCCGCCCGTCCACCGCCGCCGCCAGCGTCACCGAGGTGTTCACCACCAGGACGTCGCCGGCCCGCAGCAGCCCCGGCAGCTCTCGGAACACCCGGTGCGCCACCTCCGTACCCCGCGACACCAGGAGCCGTACGTCGTCCCGGCCGCGCCGCGGCCCCCGCTGCTCGGCCGGCACCCGGGCCGACAGTTCCTCCGGGACGGACAGTCCGTCGAGCAGCACGGTCACCGTTCCACCACCCCGAGCAGCCCCCCCGCCGCGTACCGACCGCTCGGCGGGCGCTCGTCGAGCAGCCGCAGGAACGCCGGGGCGACCTCCTCCGGGGTCGGCGTGCCCGTCAGGTCCTCGCCCGGCTCCGCCGCCGCCAGCATGTCCGTGCGCATGCCACCCGGATCCACCCACCACACCCGCAGACCGGGCTCCTCCACCGCGAGCACGGCCGACAGCAGGTCGAGCGCCGCCTTCGTCGCCCCGTACGCGCCCCAGGTGCGGTACGCCACCGCCGCCGCGTCCGAGCTGACGTCGACCACCGCCCCCGCGGGCGACTCGCGCAGCAGCGGCAGCGCCTCCTGGACCAGACCCAGTGGGGCCACCACGTTCGTCTCCAGGGCCGCCCTGAACCGGTCCAGCGGATGCGCCTCCAGCGGCACCAGCGGCTCCACTCCCAGGATCCCCGCGTTGTTCACCAGCAGATCGACCCCGCCGAGCCCCTCCGCCGCGGCCACCAGGTCCTTGCGGTGCCCCGCGTCCGTGACGTCACCCGGCACCGCCGCCACCCGGACCCCGAGCCCCCGCACCTCACGCGCAGCCTCCTCCAGCACGGACGGCGTACGGGCGTCCAGGACCAGGTCCCAGCCCCTCCCTGCCAGCGCGAGGGCCAGCGCACGCCCCAGGCCCCTCGACGCCCCCGTGACGATCGCGACAGGCATGTGCCCCATCCCCTTCTCAGCCGTGCCCCGTGAACCGATGCGATCCAGCCTCGTCGCCCCTTCCGCCCGGCCGCCTCGTCCGCCGGCCCCGACCGCCCAGGGAACTTCGACCTAGGCCCCCGGTCCCGGTCCACCGCCGTCCCCGGGCGGATACGGACCGTCACACCCCGCCGGTACGGTGAACACATGAGCCATCGACCCAGCTCCGGACTGGCCGCCGTGAGCAGCGCCCTGCTGGCGATGAACCGCCAGATGGAGGTCCGCGACGTCCTCAAGACGATCGTCGCCTCGGCCCGCGAGCTGCTCGACGCCGAGTACGCGGCGCTCGGCGTCCCCGACGACCACGGCGGCTTCGCCCAGTTCGTCGTCGACGGCGTCAGCGACGCGCAGTGGCGCGCCATCGGCCCGCTGCCCCGCCAGCACGGCATCCTGGCCGCGATGCTCCACAAGGCCGAGCCCGAGCGGCTCGTCGACGTCCGCGAGGACCCCCGCTTCGAGGGCTGGCCCGACGCCCACCCCGAGCTGTCCGACTTCCTCGGCCTCCCCGTCCGCGACGGGGACGAGATCCTCGCCGCCCTCTTCCTCGCCAACAAGCGCTGCCCCAAGCCGTACGGCAGCTGCGGCTTCACCGCCGAGGACGAGGAGCTCCTGTCGATCCTGGCCCAGCACGCCGCCATCGCCCTCACCAACGCCCGGCTCTACGAGCGCAGCCGCGAGCTCACCATCGCCGAGGAGCGCTCCCGGCTCGCCCACGAGCTGCACGACGCCGTCAGCCAGAAGCTCTTCTCCCTCCGTCTCACCGCCCAGGCCGCCGCCGCGCTCGTCGACCGCGACCCCGGCCGCGCCAAGGACGAGCTGCAGCAGGTCGCCGAGCTCGCCGCCGAGGCCGCCGACGAGCTGCGCGCCGCCGTCGTCGAGCTGCGCCCCGCAGCCCTCGACGAGGACGGCCTCGTACACACCCTGCGCACCCAGATCCAGGTCCTCGACCGCGCCCACACCGCCCGGGTCAGCTTCGACAGCGCCGGCGTCCGCGCCCTGCCCTCCGCCCAGGAGGAGGCCCTGCTCCGGGTCGCCCAGGAGGCCCTCCACAACGCGCTGCGCCACTCCGGCGCGGAGCGCGTCACCGTCTCCCTCGGCCGCAGCGGCCAGGGCGCCCGGCTCACCGTCACCGACGACGGCAAGGGCTTCGACCCCACGACCGTCCGCAGCGCAGGCCGCCACCTCGGCCTGGTCTCCATGCGCGACCGGGCCGGCGGGGTCGGCGGCACGCTCACGGTGACGTCGGCCCCCGGCCGGGGCACCACGATCGAGATGGAGGTCCCCGGTGGCTGAGAAGATCCGTGTCCTGCTGGTCGACGACCACCAGGTCGTCCGCCGCGGCCTGCGCACCTTCCTGGAGGTCCAGGACGACATAGAGGTCGTGGGGGAGGCCTCCGACGGCGCGCAGGGCGTCGCCGCCACCGAGGAGCTGCGGCCCGACGTCGTCCTCATGGACGTCAAGATGCCCGGCACCGACGGCATCGAGGCGCTGCGCCGCCTGCGCGAGCTCGGCAACCCCGCGCGCGTCCTCGTCGTCACCAGCTTCACCGAGCAGCGCACCGTCGTCCCCGCGCTGCGCGCGGGCGCGTACGGATACGTCTACAAGGACATCGACCCCGACGCCCTCGCCGGCGCGATCCGCTCCGTCCACGCCGGCCACGTGCTGCTCCAGGCCGAGGTCGCCGGCGCCCTGCTCAGCCAGGACGAGCACGGCCAGGGAGGCGGCTCGGGCCGCGGCTCCACCCTCACCGAGCGCGAACGCGAGGTCCTCGGCCTGATCGCCGACGGGCGCTCCAACCGGGAGATCGCCCGCGCGCTCGTCCTCTCCGAGAAGACGGTCAAGACGCACGTCTCGAACATCCTCATGAAGCTGGACCTCGCCGACCGGACCCAGGCCGCGCTCTGGGCCGTACGGCACGGCCTGACCTCGTAGGTACGACTGTTCCCCTTTTCATACCGTCGTGTGTATGTCCCCCGTTCGGCGCAACCCGGCGGGGGCGGCGGCGTTCTCCAAGGCGTGCTGCGGCGGACCGGCCGCAGCCACGACCAGGAGGAACCCGAAGTGAACAAGCTCAAGAAGGCCGCTGCCCTCACCATGGTCGCCGGTGGCATCGTCGCCGCCGGTGCCGGTGTCGCCTCCGCCCACGGCGGTGCCGACGCCCACGGGCAGGCCCTCAACTCGCCGGGCGTCGCCTCCGGCAACCTGGTGCAGGTCCCGGTCCACGTCCCCGTGAACGTCTCCGGCAACACGATCAACGTGATCGGCCTGCTCAACCCGGCCTTCGGCAACGTCGCCGTCAACCACTGACGCGACAGCCGAACCACCGGCCCCCGGACGATCCCCCGGGGGCCGGCCCGTTTCCTCTCGCCCCCGCGGCTCACGCCGCTCGGCGCCGCGGCGCCTCTCGGGCACGCCCCGCCGGGGCGGACTCCGCCCGGCGGGCGGGGACACGCGGGCGTGGGCGTGGTCAGGTTCCTAGACCTCCCGTTCCCGCTCCCTCTCCTCCACGTAGGCGTTGTACGCGGCCACCTGCGCGCGTCGCGCGACCCGCTCCACCGGGCGCAGTGCCGCCCCGCGCGCCGCCATCTCCGCGGCGCTCACCGCACCGCCGTGGCCGTGGTCGTAGGCCAGGTCCACGAGGAGGCCGATCCGCTGGGCGAGCTCCAGGACGCGGACCGCGCGCGCCGGATACCCCGGGGCCAGGACCTCGCGACCGACCTCCGCGCGGGCGCGGTAGGCGTCGCGGGCCGCGTCGGCGGCCGGGCCCGAGGCGGCGACGTCGAGCCGGGTCAGCACGGTCGTCGCCTCGCGCAGCGCGTCCGCCAGCTCCCGCTCGGCCTCGCTCAGCGACGGCACGTCCGCCGGCGGAGCCTCCCGCACCGCCAGGCAGTGCCAGACCACCTCGACGTGCAGATCGCCCGCGGGACCCGCCTCCGAGACCGCCGGCACCAGCCCGTACGGCGCGCCGAAGCCGACCACGGCCTCCTCCGCCTCCAAGGCCCGGGCGTTGAACTCCGGCGGACCGCTCAGCCCCAGCGGATGCCCCGGCGCGGGCAGCGCCACCCGCCAGCCGGTCACCCCGAGCCGCCGCAGCCGCCCGAGCGCCAGCGTCAGGCCCACCGGCCCCGCCTCGCCCGGCAGCCCCTCCACGCGGTGCACCGCGTCCTCCCCGACAATGGCGAGCGCCGCGTCGTCCGGCGACACCGCCCCGGCCAGCAGGGCATTGCCCCAAGCGGCCAGACGTCCTGAGCGTGGTTCCGAAAGCATGCCCCCAGCGTAGGGACTCGCACGGGCCCCGAGGCGCAAAGCAAGCCCTAAGGACCGGCCCGGCCCGCCGGTGGCGTAGGTTTTCCCTGGACGCCGCGCCCACTGGCGCAAGGCGGTGACACGACTCGACCGCAAGGGGAGACAACGCGACCATGAGCGATGTACTGGAGCTGGTGGACGTATCAGTGGTCCGCGACGGACGCGCTCTGGTGGACGAGGTCTCCTGGTCGGTCAAGGAGGGCGAGCGCTGGGTCATCCTCGGCCCCAACGGCGCCGGCAAGACGACGCTCCTCAACATCGCCTCCAGCTACCTCTTCCCCACCAAGGGCACCGCCACCGTCCTCGGTGAGCGCCTCGGCGGCGTCGGCACCGACGTCTTCGACCTGCGCCCCCGCATCGGCGTGGCCGGCATCGCCATGGCGGAGAAGCTCCCCAAGCGCCAGACCGTCCTGGAGACCGTCCTCACCGCCGCGTACGGCATGACCGCCACGTGGCACGAGGACTACGACCCGGTCGACGAGCAGCGCGCCAAGGCCTTCCTCGACCGCCTCGGCATGACCGACTACCTGGACCGCAAGTTCGGCACCCTCTCCGAGGGCGAGCGCAAGCGCACCCTCATCGCCCGCGCGATGATGACCGACCCCGAGCTGCTGCTCCTCGACGAGCCCGCCGCCGGCCTCGACCTCGGCGGCCGTGAGGACCTGGTCCGCCGCCTCGGCCGGCTCGCCCGCGACCCGATCGCGCCGTCGATGATCATGGTGACCCACCACGTCGAGGAGATCGCCCCGGGCTTCACCCACGTCCTGATGATCCGTCAGGGCAAGGTCCTCGCCGCCGGCCCCATGGAGACCGAGCTGACCTCCCGCAACCTCTCCCGCTGCTTCGGCCTGCCGCTCGTCGTCGAGCACGTCGGCGACCGCTACACCGCGCAGGGCCTGCCGCTGAAGTGACGGTACGGGCGTCGTCACCGCACAGGACCGCGCCCTGTCCCGTATTGCCCCACCGCCCTACCATGACCATGTGGACATCGACGCATGGGTCTGGTGGTTGATCGGCGCGGTGGGGCTCGGCATTCCCCTCGTTCTCACCGCGATGCCCGAGTTCGGCATGCTGGCCGTCGGCGCGGTCGCCGGAGCCGTCACCGCGGCCCTCGGCTTCGGCGTCGTCGCCCAAGTCGTCGTGTTCGCCGTCGTGTCCGTCGCCCTCATCGCCGTGATGCGCCCCATCGCCGCCCGGCACCGCGACAGCCGCCCCCGGCTCGCCACCGGCATCGACGCCCTGAAAGGACGTCAAGCCGTCGTGCTGGAACGGGTCGACGGCTCCGGCGGGCGCGTCAAGCTGGCCGGCGAGGTCTGGTCCGCCCGCACCCTCGACTCCGGACAGACCTTCGAACCCGGCGAACAGGTCGACGTCGTCGACATCGACGGAGCCACCGCCGTCGTGATGTGACCGAACCTCGCCCATGACCCTCCGCGGTCTGGGAAACTCGATCATCGAGATCATCCTCTGGTCATCTACCCGGCAGCGAAGGGCACAGGGAACACGATGTCAGCAGTCATCATCGTCCTGATCATTCTGGTGGTGCTTGTCTTCATCGCCCTGATCAAGACCATCCAGGTCATCCCGCAGGCGAGCGCCGCCATCGTGGAGCGCTTCGGCCGCTACACCCGCACGCTCAACGCAGGCCTGAACATCGTCGTCCCGTTCATCGACCGCATCCGCAACCGGATCGACCTGCGCGAGCAGGTCGTCCCCTTCCCGCCGCAGCCGGTCATCACGCAGGACAACCTGGTCGTCAACATCGACACCGTCATCTACTACCAGGTGACCGACGCGCGCGCCGCCACCTACGAAGTCGCCAGCTACATCCAGGCCATCGAGCAGCTCACCGTCACCACCCTCCGCAACATCATCGGCGGCATGGACCTGGAGCGGACCCTCACCTCGCGCGAGGAGATCAACGCGGCCCTCCGCGGCGTCCTCGACGAGGCCACCGGCAAGTGGGGCATCCGCGTCAACCGCGTCGAGCTCAAGGCGATCGAGCCGCCCACCTCCATCCAGGACTCGATGGAGAAGCAGATGCGCGCCGACCGCGACAAGCGCGCCGCGATCCTCACCGCCGAGGGCATCCGCCAGTCGCAGATCCTGACCGCCGAGGGCGAGAAGCAGTCCGCGATCCTGCGCGCCGAGGGTGAGGCCAAGGCCGCCGCGCTCAAGGCCGAGGGCGAGGCCCAGGCCGTCCGTACGGTCTTCGAGGCCATCCACGCCGGCGACCCCGACCAGAAGCTCCTCTCGTACCAGTACCTCCAGATGCTCCCGAAGATCGCCGAGGGCGACGCCAACAAGCTCTGGATCGTGCCCAGCGAGATCGGCGACGCCCTCAAGGGCCTCTCCGGCGCATTCGGCAACGTCGCCCCGGGAGTTCCCGGCTTCAACACCAAGGGCGGCCCGTCCGTCGACATCCCCGCCCGCCGTGAAGAACCCCCCGTTGACTGACACGTACACGTAATCTCGGGCATGATCGGTACGAGCCCCTCGACTCCGGCGCGCACGGGGCGGGGAGGCGACTCACCGAACCCGTAAGGAGATGGCTTTGTCCATCTGGGAAATGCTCGCGGTCTTCGCGGCAGGCACCGCCGCCGGAACCATCAACACCATCGTGGGATCGGGAACGTTGATCACGTTCCCGGTCCTCCTCGCCACCGGCCTCCCCCCGATCACCGCGAACGTCTCCAACGCCCTCGGCCTCGTCCCCGGATCCATCAGCGGCGCCATCGGCTACCGAAGCGAACTCAAGGGCCAGACCGCCCGCGTCCTCCGCCTCGGCACCGTCGCCCTCCTCGGCGGACTCGTCGGCGCCGTCCTGCTCCTCGCCCTGCCCTCCGACGCCTTCGACGCGATCGTCCCCGTCCTCATCGGCATCGCCCTGGTCCTCGTCCTCCTCCAGCCCCGCATCGCCGCCGCCGTCCAGCGCCGCCGCGAGGCCAGCGGCACCGAGGCCCACCCCCACGGCGGCCCCGCCCTCCTCGTCGGACTCTTCCTCGCCAGCATCTACGGCGGCTACTTCGGCGCCGCCCAGGGCGTCCTCTACCTCTCCCTCATGGGCCTGCTGCTCCACGACACCCTGCAGCGCATCAACGCCGTCAAGAACATCCTCGGCGCCGTCGTCAACGGCGTGGCCGCGGTCTTCTTCCTCTTCGTCGCCGACTTCGACTGGACCGCCGTCCTCCTCATCGCCGTCGGCTCCACCATCGGCGGCCAGATCGGAGCCAAGGTCGGCAAGCGCCTGCCCCCCACCGTCCTGCGCGGAGTGATCATCGCCGTCGGCATCGTCGCCATCCTTCAACTCACCCTGAGGTGACGCTGACGCCGAGGACATGACGGAGGGCCCGCCCCGGACGGGGGCGGGCCCTCACGACACACGCGAACCGGCACGCACGGCACAGGCCTACGCGGCCTGCCCGGCCAGCCAGTCCGGAAGCTCCGACCGCTCCGCCGCCTTCAGCGCGAGCAGCATCGCGTCCTGCGGCGTCGGCACGAACGGCTGGTGCAGCAGCGGCATCCCCGCCTGCTCCGGAGTCCGGTCCGCCTTGCGGTGGTTGTCCTCCGCGCACGAGGCGACCGTGTTCAGCCAGTGGTCCCCGCCCCCCTGCGCCCGCGGCACCACATGGTCCACCGTCGTGGCACGCTTCCCGCAGTACGCGCACCGGTGCTGGTCCCGCACCAGCACACCCCGCCTCGACCACGGAGCCTGTCTTCGGAACGGCACCCGTACGTACCGGCAGAGCCTGATCACCCGAGGCACCGGCATGTCCACGGCGGCCGCCCGCACACGAAGACCAGGGTGTTCCTGTTCCACGACGGCCTTGTCCTGCAGGACAAGCACCACCGCACGGTTGAGTGTCACCGTCGAAAGCGGCTCGAAGCTCGCGTTCAGTACCAGCGTGTCCCGCATTGTGCCCACCTCCCGTGTGCCGGCCCCAGCCCCCCGTGTAGAGGCTCCGGGCTTGGATCAACTCTGGCCGGGCGCGCCGGGTAGGACAACGCAATATCCGCGCAAAGAAAGATGCCCGCTTCTGATCTCTCCAAGACCAGAAGCGGGCAAACAACGGGCGAAGCTCAGCCTTACGCGGGGATCTCGTACTCCGCGACGAGTTGGGCACGCCCGAGGGTGTGGAAGCGCAGGTTGAAGCCGACCGCGGCCGGCGAGGTGTCGGCATCGGGACCGAGCTTCTCCTGGTCCACCGCGTACACCGTGAAGACGTACCGGTGCGGACCGTCCCCGGGCGGCGGGGCGGCCCCGCCGAAGTCCTTCGAGCCGTAGTCGTTACGGGCGTGCACGGCACCCGCCGGCAGCCCCTCGAACGCACCCGAACCGGCTCCTACGGGCAGCTCGGTCACCGACGCCGGGATGTCGAACACCACCCAGTGCCAGAAACCGCTGCCGGTCGGGGCGTCCGGATCGAAGCACGTCACCGCGAAGCTCTTCGTCTCCGCCGGGAAACCCTCCCAGCGCAGCTGCGGTGAGGTGTTCCCCTCGGCGTACACCTGAGCGTCCTTGAGCACCCCACCCTCCACGACGTCGTCGCTCACGACCGTGAACGACGCCACCGGCGGATGAAAGTCATGGGGAAGCGGCGCCCTCTTGCCCTCGGCCACGTCTCAACCTCCTGTCGCTGCCTGCCCTACGGCACCGAGCCTAGAGCCAGTTGCGACGCCCACCGACCTCAGCCAGCCACTGGTTCAGGTACGCCGCCCAGTCGGTCGTGTGGAAGTCGTGCAGGCCGACCGTGAAGGAGCGGTACGAGTCGCTGCCCTCGGTGAACAGGCCCGGCTTCTTGTCCATCTCCAGGACGACGTCCATCTCCCGGTCGTCCGCGACGAAGCTGACCTCGACCTGGTTCAGACCCCGGTACTGCGCCGGCGCGAAGAACTCGATCTCCTGGTAGAACGGCAGCTTCTGCCGCGTCCCGCGGATGTGACCGCGCTCCATGTCCGCGTTCTTGAAGCGGAAGCCCAGCTGGATGAACGCGTCCAGGATCGCCTGCTGCGCCGGCATCGGGTGCACGTTGATCGGGTCCAGGTCGCCCGAGTCCACCGCGCGCGCGATCTCCAGCTCGGTCGTCACCCCGATGTGCATCCCGCGCAGCTGCTGGCCGGCGATCGCGGTGACCGGCGTCTCCCACGGGATCTCCAGACCGAACGGCACCACGTGCACGGCACCGGCCTGCACCTCGAAGGCCCCGCCGAGGCGCACCTTCACGAACTCGATGTCCTGCTTGTACTCCTGGTCGTTGCCCTCGACCTCGACGCGCGCCTGCAGTCCGACGGAAAGCCCCTCGATCTGCTGGGCGACCGAACCGCCCTGGATCCGCACCTCACCCTGGACGACGCCACCCGGGACGACGTTCTCCTCGGTCAGTACGGTCTCCACGGACGCCCCGCCCGCACCCAGGCTCGCGAGCAGCTTCTTGAACCCCATGTCCTGCGTCCTCTCCTTGTTGGTCTGTCCCTCTCCATACGCGCCACGAAGGTAGCCGGTTCCCCGTACCCTCGAACGCCATGAGCGAGAGCCCCGACCGTACGCCGCTCCCGCGGAGCCCCCTCGACCGCCCCGCACGGGAGGTCGCCCCGGATCCGCTCGGCCGCACGGCCCGCAACGGCACCTCCGGCATGTCGGGGCCGCGGGCATGAACGTCGACCGCCTCTCCCGTCCTGCTGAGGAGGTCGCCCCCGTACTGCTCGGGAGCGTCCTCACCTGCGAGACCCCCGAGGGAACCGTGAGCATCGCCATCACGGAGACCGAGGCGTACTCCGGTACGGCCGACCCCGCCTCGCACGCCTACCGGGGCCGGACACCCCGCAACGCCGTCATGTTCGGACCCGCAGGACACCTCTACGTCTACCGGTCCCACGGGCTCCACTGGTGCGCGAACATCGTCACCGGGACGGAGGGCACCGCCTCTGCCGTCCTCATCCGGGCCGGCCGGGTTATCGAGGGGGAGGACCTGGCCCGCGAGCGGAGAGGTGAGGGCGTCGAGAGCCCGCGCCTCGCCCGGGGTCCGGGGAACTTCTGCCAGGCACTCGGCATCACGGGAGAGCACGACGGGGCAGATCTCCTGACAGGCACCTCGGTCAGGTTGTCCGAGGGCGACCCGGTTCCCACCGCGCTCATCCAGGTCGGTCCTCGGGTGGGCGTGAGCAGGGCCCACGACTGGCAGCACCGCTTCTACCTCGCCGGTGATCCCACGGTCTCGGCGTACCGACTGAGCCCGAGGGCCAAGCCGTCCCCCGGAGCATGAGCCACCGCGCAACCCTCGCGCCCACGGCCACACGCCGAGGGGACACGCGGGTCAGGGCTCGGCTTGACTCGGGTCACAGAGATGCGTAATGTAGCCCGAGCCGCATGAGACGGGCAGTGCTTACTGAGCCTCCCGTAGCGGCCATCCACTCCATCACAACGATTCCCAACCGGGCTTTTTTCGGCATGCCGAAATCTGTTCCAAATGGCTCGATTATGAGTCGCCAGGGAAATCCGCTAAAGTAGTGGACACGCCGGAAGGCCTCGGAAAAGAAGACGAAAGTCGGAAAGCCGGGACCGGAAAGCACCGAGGAAATCGGATCGGAAAGATCTGATAGAGTCGGAAACGAAGGAAGCGCCCGGAGGAAAGCCCGCGAGGGTCGGTACGAAGGAAGCGTCCGCACCTTGAGAACTCAACAG